>JANQLT010000218.1 GCA_028280455.1 Kiloniellales bacterium | reverse complement strand
TGCGGGCTTCGGGTGGCAGGCCATCCGGAACCGCATCTTGGGCGAAGGAGTGTCCCCCGAAGCCCCTGTCATCCGAAGCCTTGGCGAAGGATGATGGCGAAGGCGGACTGGTGCAAACTCTCTTCCATCGCGCCCACAACCCTTCGCCCTGCGGCCTTCGAGCAGCAGGCCACCCGAAACCGCACGTTGGGCATAAGCGGGCCGGCTAGGGTTCGCTACCCAGGGTTCGGACCCTTGAATCGACAGGTCAGCGGCCGGTTGCTAGCCTCCTGAGCGGGTGGGCGAGTCGGCGCGCGCTAGCTGCGCGCGCGGCAGCTCGACCAAGCGGGTGATGGCCTTTGGGAGGGGCGGTCCATGGTCGGCGCGGAGCAAGCGCCTTCGGAGCAGGCGGCGCCGGACGAAAGCGGGGTCCGGGGCCAGCTCGAGCGGATCCTGGGCTGCGACGACTTCGCTCAGTCCGAGCGCATGCGCTCCTTCCTGCGCTTCGTGGTCGAGGAAGCCCTGGCCGGCCGCGACGACCGGCTCAAGGAATACACCATTGCCATCGAGGTCTTCGGCCGCGACGAGTCCTTCGATCCGCAGACCAACACCATCGTGCGCGTCGAGGCCGGCCGCCTGCGCCGGCGGCTGGAGCGCTACTACCTGACCGAGGGGCGCGACGACGAGGTCAGGATCGACCTGCCGAAGGGCAGCTACGCGCCGCTGTTCCGGGCGACGCGGCCGGCCCCGAAAGCGCCCCCGGCCGCCGCGGCGGCGCCCGCCGCGCCGACGGCGGCGGCCGCCGACGACAGCGCCGTCAACCTGCCGACCGGGCCCTCGATCGCCGTCCTGCCCTTCGAGAACCTGAGCGGCGACCCGAGCCAGGACTTCTTCGCCGACGGCATCACCGAGGAGATCATCAACGACCTGACGCGCTTTCCGAACCTGCGGGTGATCTCCCGCCACACGACCTTCAAGTACAAGGGACAGCACGTCGACGTCCGCGAGGTCGGGCGCGACCTCGACGTGCGCTACGTCCTGGAGGGCGGCGTCCGCAAGGCCGGCGACCTGGTACGGGTGACCGGCCAGCTGACCGACGCCGGCAACGGCAGCCATCTCTTCTCCGAGCGCTTCGACCGCGACCTCTCGACCGGCAACCTGCTGGACATCCAGGACGAGATCGCCGACGGCATCGTCGCCGCGGTCGGCCAGCCCTATGGCGTGATCGCCCGCGCCGGCGCGCGCCTGGCCCGGCGCAAGGCCTTGCAGCATCTCGACGCCTACGACGCCGTGCTGCGCTTCTACGACTATTGGATCAAGGCCGACCCGACCCTCCACGAGGAGGTGCAGCAGGCGCTGGAGCAGGCCGTGACGCTGGATCCGGGCTACGCCAGCGCCTGGGCCGCGCTCGCGGCGATGTACCTCGACGAGGTGCGCTTCGCCTTCAACCCGCGGCGCGGCGAGGAGGGGCTGAACCGGGCCTTGGAAGCGGCGCAGCGCGCCGTGATGCTCGATCCCGAGAACTCCATGGCCTACCACTTCCTGTTCAGCGCGCATTTCCACCGGGGCGAGCTCGACGAGTTCCGGGCCGCCGGCGAGCGCGCCCTGGCCCTCAACCCGAACCACGCCGACATGGTCGCCGACTACGGCCTCATGCTGGCGGCGACGGGCGAGTGGGAGCGCGGCCTGGCGCTCGCCGACAAGGCCAAAGCGCTGAGCCCGACCCATCCCGGCTGGTTCCACGTCGCGGCGGTCTTCAACCACTATCGCCAGGGCGCGTACGAGGCTGCCTTGTCCGAGGCGAAGCTGCTGCAAATGCCGACTTTCTACCTGACCTTCATGATGCTGGCGATGTGCCACGGCAAGCTGGGGCAGGAACAGGAGGGGCGGGCCGCTTGCGACAAGGTTCTGGAGCTGTTCCCGGACGCTTCCGACTACCTCTGGGACCTTCTCAAGTCTTGGAATCTGCCCGAAGAGCTGGTCCTCGATGTGGCCGACGGCCTGGAAAAGGCCGGCATGCGGATCGCCGAGCGCCGCGGCTGAGGCCGGCTCGGCGCCCGCCCGGCCGGCTCGACCGGCCCGGCTCGTGACTAACGGTAACAAACTGGCCCCGCCGCAGCCGGCCTATGACATTAGGCTGGAGATAGGTCGGTTGCGGACTGCGGTGCCATGGCCATAGCGAGCGAGCTGAAGCGGAAACTGGTCGCCTTCCTGGCGGGCGACGTCGTCGGCTACAAGCGGCTGATGGCGGCTAACGAGGCGTTAACGGTCCAGAATTGGTCGGCCTACCGGTCCTTCATCGAGGATGTGGTAGCCGACCACCGGGGCCGCCTGATCCGCACCAACGGCGATTCCGTGATCCTGGAGTTCTCCAGCGTGCTCGACGCCCTGCGGTCGGCGATCGAGATCCAGCAGTTCTTGCGCGAGGTGAACCATGGTGTGCCCGAAGACCAGCAAATGCTCATGCGTTTCGGCCTTCACCTGGGCGACATGCTGCTCGACCGGGAGAACGACCTCGGCGACGGTGTCAGAATCGCCGCCGGGCTGGAGGCCCAGGCCAAGCCGGGCGGCATCTGCGTTTCCGACATGGTCTACGGCAATGTTGCGGCCAGCCCCGAGTTCTCCTTTGAGGCGCTGGGCGAGGTCGAGCTGAAGAAACTCGACCGCAACATGCAGGCCTACCGCGTGGTGACGAACGGCGCCAAGCCGCCGATGACCACCGCGGCGGCGGCGGTTGCGAACGATGACAACAACAAGCCTCGCGGTGCGACGACGCTCGGCGCCCGTTCGGCGGTCGCGGTGCTGCCCTTCGACAATCTCGGCGGCGATCCCAGCCACGACTACTTCGTCGACGGCTTGACGGAGGACATCATCACCGCGCTCGCCAACTGGCGTTCCTTCCCGGTGATCGCCCGCAACTCGACCTTCGCCTACAAGGGCAAGTCGCCCGACGTGCGCGCCGTGGCGGGCGACCTCGACGCCGGCTACGTGCTGGAGGGCAGCGTGCGCATGGCCGGCGGGCGGGTCCGAGTGAACGCCCAGTTCATCGACGCGGAGAACGGTCACCATCTCTGGGCCGAGAAGTTCGACCGCGAGATCGACGACATCTTCGTGCTGCAAGACGAGATCACCCACCACATCGCCGCGACCGTCGCCCCGGAGATCGAGAAGGTCGAGCGCGACATGGTCACCGCCATGCGGCCGAAGGACATGACCGCCTGGGCCTACTGCCTGAGGGGTCGCGCGGCCCTCGAGCTCTTCACGCCGGAAGGCAACGAAGACGCGCGCGCGCTGTTCGAAAGGGCGATCGAGCTCGAGCCGGGCTACAGCGCCGGACACATCGGCATCGCCTATAGCCACCATCGGGACCTCTGGTTCGAATGTGCGCCAGATCGGCAGAGCGCGATCCGCACGCAGCTAAGGGAAGCGCGGGAGGCGGTCGCTCTGGATCCGGCAAACTCCGACGCGCACATGCTGCTGGGCGCCGGCTACACCTGGGAGCGTCAATATCACATGGCGATCGACGCCGGTGAGCAGGCGATCCGTCTCAATCCCAGCAGCTCGGTGGCCTTCCTACAGCTCGGCATCGCCCAGAGCTTCGTCGGCCGGCCGCTGGACGGCATCTCGAACTTCGAGCATGCGCTTCGCTTGAGTCCGCAAGACCCGCGTATTCACTTCACGCTCGCCATGATCGCCAGGGCCCATCTCAACGCCGGCGATCCCGAGCAGGCCGCCCGCTGGGCCGAAAAGGCCGTGCATCGTCGGGTCGACTATCCGCTGTCCCATTTGATCCTCGCTTCCGCTCTCGGACATCTGGGCCGCATCGAAGAGGCACGCCGGGCCCTGGAGGAGTGCGAGCGCCTGGAGCGGGGCTTCGCCCTGCGCTGGGCGCTCCGGCCGATGTACAAGGACCCGGCCGCAGACCAGCACTTCCTGGACGGCCTGCGCCTGGCCGGCCTGGATGAGACCCGGGCGGCGGTCTGAGCCGGAGCCGTCGGTCGAGCCGCCCCTTTGCCACGATCGCCGAGCGCCAGTCCGGGGTGGCTGGCTCGCCTTGCAGAAGTCCGATACAAGAATGATTGGTTCCAAGACGACCCGGGCAGCCAAGAGCGGACGGACGCGGGCGCTGAGCGACGTGAGAGACCTGCAGCGGAAACTGGTGGCGATCCTGGCCGGCGACGTGGTCGGCTACAGCCGCCTCATGGCTGCCGACGAAGAGCTGGCGATCGAGAACTGGACCTCCTACCGCGAGTACATCTGCGAGGTGGTCGCCGACCAGCGCGGCCGGCTGTTCAACACCGCCGGCGACAGCGTGATCTTCGAGTTCGCCAGCGTGCTCGACGCCCTGCGGTCCGCGGTCGAGATCCAGCAGTTCCTGCACGAGGTCAACGAGGGCGTGCCCGCGGAGCAGAAGATGCTGATGCGCTTCGGCCTGCATCTGGGCGACGTGGTGGTCGACCGGGGCAACTACCTGGGCGACGGCGTCAACATCGCCGCGCGCCTCGAAGCCCTCGCCGCGCCCGGCGGCATCTGCGTCTCGGACATGGTCTACGGCAACGTCGCCGCCAGCCCGGAGTTCACCTTCGAGGACTTGGGGCTGGTCGAGCTGAAGAACATCGCGCGGCCGACGCGGGCCTATCGCGTGCTGCTCAACGGCGCGGCGGCGGCCGAGGCGACCGCCGGCGAGACGCCCGTCGAGGAGGACCTGGGCGCCGAGTCCGCCGTCGCGGTCCTGCCTTTCAACAACATGGGCGACGACCCGAGCGACGACTATTTCGTCGACGGCCTGACCGAGGACATCATCACGGCCCTGGCGAACTGGCGCTCCTTTCCGGTCATCGCCCGCAACTCGAGCTTCGCCTACAAGGGCAAGTCGCCCGACGTGCGCGTCGCCGCGCGCGACCTCGGCGCCCGCTATATCCTCGAGGGCAGCATCCGCAGGGGCGACAAGCGGGTGCGCATCAACGTCCAGTTCATCGATGCCGCCAACGGCCATCACCTCTGGGCCGAGAAGTTCGACCGGGACGTGGCGGACATCTTCGACGTGCAGGACGAGATCACCAACCACATCGCCGCCATGATCGCGCCGCATCACGAGAAAGCCGAGCGCGACCGCATCGTCGCGCTGCGACCGAAGGACATGACGGCCTGGAGCACCTGCCTCCAGGGTCGGGCCCTGCTGGAGGAGTTCAGCCCGGAGGGCAACGCCCGTGCCCGGGAGCTCTTCGAGCGGGCCATCGAGCTCGACCCGACCTTCAGCGGCGGCTGGATCGGCCTGGCCTACAGCCACCACCGCGACCTCTGGTTCGAGTGCGCGCCGGACCGCGAGCAGGCGATCGAGGCCCTGCTCAAGGCCGCCCGCCGTGCCGTCGAGGTCGACCGCGCCAATTCCGACTGCCGGATGATCCTCGGCTTCGGGCTGATCTGGGTGCGCAAGTTCCACCTGGCGATCGCCGAAGGCGAGGAGGCCGTGCGGCTCAACCCCAGCAACGCCGTCGCCTTCGCCCAGCTCGGCGTGGCCTTGAGCTTCGCGGGCCGGCCGGAGGAGGGGATCGCCAAGCTGGAGCGATCGATGCGGCTCAACCGCCAGGACCCGCGGGTCCACCTGGCGATCACCATGCTGGCCCGCGCCCATCTCAACGCCCGCGACCCGGAGTCCGCGGCCCGTTGGGCCGAGACGGCGGTGCATCGCCGGGCCGACTACGCGCTCGCCCATCTGGTCAAGGCCGCCTCCCTCGGCCATCTCGGCCGGCGCGAGGAGGCGGCCGCGGCCCTCGCCGAATGCGAACGGCTCGACCCGGGCTTCGCCCTGCGCTGGGCGCTTCGGCCGATGTACAAGGACCCGGCCGACGACCTCTATTTCATGGACGGCCTGCGCCGGGCAGGCCTGGAGGCCGGGGCCAGCTTGGCATGATTCCGGCGGACAGCCCCCCATGCAAGCGCCTCATCGCCTTGCCTTAGCGGAGCGGCGTAATTCCATTGCCCTGCTTCTCAGTCAGGGCTAGCCTTTCCCCAGCGATGGTTCCCTTCGGGGAAGTAAGAGGGAACAGGGAACGCTCGGCCCGATGCCTCGGACCGATCGAAGCCCTGGCTGCCCCCGCAACTGTGAGTGGCGAGCGCCTCCCACTGAAGGCCACCGGGAAACTGGGAAGGCCGGGTAGGCGCTAGGACCCGCGAGCCAGGAGACCTGCCGTCGCTAGCGTCACCCTACCGCTGACCGGGGTGTGTCGGCGGGACGGAACCCGTTTGTGGTGACGCGCGGAGACGCGTGGCTGCTTGGGGGTTCGGTCGTGGGGACGATCAAACCGACAACCATAGGACAAAAGAGGCCCGACTTGTTCGGGTCCTTGCGTCCGCCTGCCTGCAGCGCTCGTCTCCGTCGTCGGGCGCGGGCGGCAGGGCCGGACCTGCGCCCCCTCTTCCAGCTAGGACACTCGGAGAAAACGGGGGTGAAAGATGTACAGACGAGTTCAGGTGACGGCCCGGCGGGCCGAACGACGCAATCCTCACAAGCTCGCCGTGCTGGCGGCGGTCGCGGCAGTGGCCGCTTTTGAGCCGGCGATGGCGTGGGCCGAGGAGGCCGCACGGCAACTTCCTGAGACGGTCGTCTCGGCCAGTCGGATACCGGTTCTTTCCGAAGCCGTCGGCAGCGCGGTCACCGTGATCACCGCGGAGGAGCTCGAGCGCCGCCAGGTCCGCGTGGTGTCCGATGTGTTGCGCGACGTTCCGGGTCTCGCGGTCAGCCGAAGCGGTGGCGTGGGCACCTTTACACAGGTCCGGATCCGCGGCGCGGAAGCGAACCAGACCTTGGTCATCATCGACGGCGTCGAGGTGAACAACCCGGCAGGCGGCTCGGAGTTCGATCTCGCCACGCTCTTGGCGAACGACATCGAGCGTATCGAGGTCCTGCGCGGCCCGCAGAGCGCGCTCTACGGCAGCGACGCGATCGGCGGCGTCATTAACATCATCACCAAGAAAGGCCCCGGCCGCGGCGTCGAAGTCGGGGCGAGCGGCGAGTACGGCTCTTTCAATTCCTACCAGGTTTCCGGCAACGCGAAGGTCGGTTTTGCCGATGTCATCAGCGCCGCCCTGAGCGTTGCGCGTCTTGAAACGGACGGCATCTCGGCCGCCGACGAGGACAACGGCAACCATGAGAACGACGGCGCCGAGAACCTCACGATCAACGCCAAGGTCAACATCAAGCCGACCGACTTCCTCGAGCTCGAGTTCTCGGGCCGTCGGGTCGACTCGACGACGGAGTTCGATGGCTTCGTCGGCGGTATCGGCGCCGTCGATGCCGACAGGACGACGGAGAGCGAGCAGACCTACGGCAAGGCCGAGGCGAAGCTGACGCTGTTCGACGGCATCTGGGAGCACATCGGGCGCGCGACCTACACGCGCGAGTTCGACGAGAATTTCAGCAACGATGTGGAGACCAGCGAGTCCAAGGGCCGGAAGGTCAAGGTCGGCTATCAGACCAACGTCATCTTCGAAACCCCGCTCCTCGGCGACTTCTTCGAGACCGAGGACGTCGTGGAGGCGGCCCATGCGCTGACCTTCGCGGTCGAGCGGGAGAACGACAGCGTCGTCTCGACCAGTGCCTTCACCAACGTCGACAGGGAGGTCGAGACGACGAGCTACATCGGCGAATACCGCTTGGACCTCTTCGAGCGCTTGTTCCTGTCCGGCTCCGTACGCCACGACGACAACGACAAGCTGTTCGACGACACCACGACCTTCCGCACGACGGCGGCCTACTTGCACGAGGAGACGGGTACCCGGCTGCACGGCAGCTACGGCACCGGCGTCAAGAACCCGACGATCTTCGAGCTTTTCGGCTTTGCCGCCAACTTCGTCGGCAATCCCAACCTGGACCCGGAGCGCAGCCGCGGCTGGGATGTCGGTGTCGAGCAGTCCTTCTTCGGCGGTGACGTACTGGTCGACGCGACCTATTTCGATAACCGGATCGAGGACCTGATCCTCGGCGCGGGCAATACCGCGATCAACCTGGACGGCACGACCGAGATACACGGCGTCGAGTTGACGGGGCGTGCGGAAGTCCTGCCCGGGCTGTCGCTCCTCGGCGCCTACACCTACACCATGACCGAGGACCCGCAGGGCAACGACCTGGTGCGGCGCGCCAAGCACATCGCCAGCGCCAACGCCAACTACGCCTTCGAGGTCTTCGATCGGCGCGGTAACGTCAACTTCGGTGTCGACTACAACGGGCCGCAGAAGGACTTCGCCTTCGACGCCGCCTTCAACCGCAGCATCGTCGACCTGGACGGCTACCTGCTGCTCAACGCCTCGGCCGACTTCGAGGTTCTGCCGGGCGTCGCGGTCTTTGCCAGGGGCGAGAACTTGCTCAACCAAGACTATCAAGAGGTCCTGAGCTTCGGCACACCGGGCATTGCCGTTTATGCCGGCGTGAGGGCGAAGCTGGGGCCCTACCAGTTCGAGGACTGAGGGGAGGGAAGTAGGCGATGGCGAGGGCAGAGTGGAACATCGAAGGCGAGCCCGAGACGATCCGCGGCGACGATGGGCGCAAGACCAGGGAGGTCTGGCCGCTGCCCTTGGACGAGGCCTTTCTCGAATCGTTCCTGCGGGACCTCTTCGAGAAGCACTGGCAGGGGCTCGTCTTCGGGCCCCTGATCCAGGGCGCGGCTTACGAGTTCAAGTGCCCCTCGAAGCCGCGCTCGGTCACCCTGTTCGACGGCTACCTGACCGTCCACTACGGCGGCGGCGGCCATTTCCATCTCTGCATCGGCGAGAACAAGGGCTCCGAGGCCAACCCGACGCCGGCCGAGCTGCGGGCCCACCGCAAGCCCTCGAAGGCGCAGCTCTTTCGCGGCTTCGGCCGCGACGGCAAGCCGGTGACCTGGGGCTTCGAGATGTGGAACGGCCAGGACGAGCCGATGATCTCGATCTTCTTCCCGAACCCCTTCCTGACCGACGACGACCGGATCGCCGAGACGCCTGACTTCACGCGCCTCGCGGTCTGGCGCGACGTTTCCAAGACCTGGCTGGGCCGCGCGCCCGAGGCGATCGACGAAGAAGGCCGAGGTTTCGGTGGCGGCCACTAAGGCACGGCTGCTGGCACTGCTGGCCGTTCTCTCGTCCAGCCTCTGGGCAAGCCCGGCGGCAGCGGAGCGGCCCGAGCGCATCGTCTCGATGAATCTCTGCACCGACCAGCTCGTCATGCTGCTGGCGGAGCGGGAGCGGATCGCCTCCGTCAGCTTCCTGGCGGCCAAGCCAAAGGCCTCGGCCATGGCCGAGGAGGCCGAAGGGCTGCACCTGAACCACGGCCTCGCCGAGCAGATCCTGCCGCTCGAGCCCGACCTGGTGATAGCCGGTGCCTTCACCACGCGGCCGACCGTCGCCTTGCTGCGCAAGTTCGGGTACCGGGTCGTCGAGGTCCCGGTCGCCGACAGCCTGGACGACGTCGGGCGGAACATTCGCCTGGTCGCCGAGGCCATCGGCGAGGTCGAGCGCGGCGAAGCCCTGATCGCCGGTTTCGATGCGCGCCTCGCGGCGATGCAGCCGGAGGATGCCGGCCCGTCCCCGCTGGCGGCGCTCTACTGGGCGAACGGCATGACCTCGGGCAAGGGCACCCTGGCGGCGTCCATCGCCGAGGCGGCCGGCCTGCGCAACCTCGCGCTCGAGCTCGGCCTCGCCGGGACTTGGCAGCTACCGCTGGAGACCCTGCTCGCGGCCGATCCCGACGGCCTGGTGATGGGGCGCATCCGCGAGACTCCGGCGCTGGCGAACGAGACCTTCCGTCATCCGGCGCTGCGGAGCGCTTTCGCGGCGCGACCGAGCCTGGAGATCGCCGACCGCTTCTGGATCTGCGGCACGCCTTTCGTCGCCGAGGCCGTCGAGCACCTGGCGACGCTGCGCCGCGAGAGCGCCGCCGCCGCGGCGAGTGCCGAGCGGTGACCGCCCTGTCGCTGGCGCCGGCATTGCGGCTCGGCAGTGGCGGACTGCTGCTGCCATTGCTGGCGCTGCTCGTGTTGCTCGCCTTCGCCGCCTCTCTGCTGGTCGGCCCTGCGGCGATCGGCCTGCCGGAGCTGCTGCAGTCTCTCGCGGGCGGCGATCTGGAGACCACGGCCCTGATCGTGCGCGAGGTCCGCTTGCCCCGCGCGCTGCTGGCACTGCTCATCGGCGTGACCCTCGGGCTCTCCGGCGCCGCCTTGCAGGGCTTCCTGCGCAACCCCTTGGCCGAGCCGGGCCTGATCGGCGTCTCCGCCAGCGCCTCGCTCGGCGCCGTGCTCGCCTTCTACAGCGGCCTCGCCGGCGCCTTCGCCCTGGCGCTGCCGCTCGGCGGCCTGACCGGCGCCTGCATCGGTGTCCTGCTGGTGCAGGCGTTGGCGGGCCGCGGCGGCAGCTCGCTGACGCTGATCCTGGCCGGCATCGCGGTCACCTCCTTTGCCGGGGCGCTGACCTCGCTCGCGCTGAACCTGGCGCCCAATCCCTTCGCCGCGCTCGAGATCATGTTCTGGCTGATGGGCTCCCTGGCCGACCGCAGCTTCGAGCATGTCTGGCTGGCCGCCCCCTTCATCGTCGCCGGCTGGCTGATCCTGCTGACGCTCGGCCGGCCGCTGGATGCCCTGACCCTGGGCGAGGACGCGGCGCAGACCCTGGGCTTCGATCTGCGCCAGGCGCGCCGCCGCCTGGTGCTCGGCACGGCCCTCGGTGTCGGCGCGGCGACCTCTGTGGCCGGCGCGATCGGCTTCGTTGGCCTGATCGTGCCGCACGTGCTGCGCCCCCTGGTCGGGCACCGGCCCGGCGCGCTCCTCCCGGCGAGCGCGCTCGGCGGTGCCTTGCTGACCTTGAGCGCGGACATCGCCGTGCGCCTGCTGTCGCCGGACCGCGAGCTCAAGCTGGGCGTGCTGACCGCCCTGGTCGGCGCCCCCTTCTTCCTTTGGCTCGTGCTGCGCCACCGGAGGCAGCTCCTGTGACCTCGCTGAGCGCCGAAGCCCTGACGGTCTCCTTGGGCCGCCGCCGCGTGCTGGACGAGGTCGCCATCGACATCGCGGCGGGCGAGGTGGTTGGTCTCATCGGCCCGAACGGGGCCGGCAAGACGACGCTGCTCAGGGCCTTGAGCGGCCTGCTGACCGCGGACTCGGGCGAGATCCGCCTGCTCGGCCGGCGGCTGGCCGAGGTCGAGCGGGAGACGCTGGCGCGCACGCTCGCCTACCTGCCCCAGGACGGCCGGAGCCACTGGTCGGTGACGGTCGAGACGCTGGTGACGCTGGGGCGCCTGCCCTACCGGGCGCCTTGGCAGGAGATCTCGGGCGCGGACCGTCAGGCGGTCGAGCGCGCCCTCGCGGCCTGCGACCTGGCGCACCTACGCGAGCGGCCGATGACCCAGCTCTCGGGCGGCGAGCGCAGCAGGGCGCTGCTGGCGCGTGCCCTGGCCGGCGAGCCGCGGTTCCTGCTCGCCGACGAGCCGGTGGCCGGCCTCGATCCCGGCCATCAGCTCGACGTCATGGTCAAGCTGCAGGACCTGGCGGCAGGCGGCGCCGGCGTCGTCGTGGTGATGCACGACCTGACCATCGCGGCCCGCTTCTGCAGCCGGCTGGCCCTGCTGCACGACGGGCGGATCGCCGCGGAGGGCCCGCCGAGCGCCGTGCTGTCCCCGGACAACCTGGCGCGCTGCTACGGCGTCCGCGCCTTCCATGGCGCGGCGGAGGGCAGCGAGATCGTCGTGCCTCTGTGGCGTACGGCGGAGGGAGCGCGCCATGGCGCCGATCGTCACTGACGCGCTCGAGGTGACGGGCAGCGCGGCGGGCCGCGGTCTCGGCGCCTCCGCCCTGGCGACCTCGCTGGCGGTTCACGCCGCCGGCGTCGCCCTCTTGCTGCTGCTGGTCTCGGCCCCGACGTCGGCGCCGCAGCCGCTGCCGATCCAGGTGATCCCCGTTGCGGTTCTGCAGGGCGGCGCGCTCGGCGAGCCCGCGTCGGGGGCGGAAGGCGACGCCGCCGCTGACGCCGCGGGACCGGCGCCGATGCCGATCGAGGACCCGGTTCGGGAAGCGGCTCCAGCGAACGACGCGTCCGCGCCGCCGGCGCCCGCGGAGATCCCCCCGGCCGAACGCGTCGAAGCCGTGCCGCCCGCATCCGACGAAGCCGCCCCGCCGGTGCCCGTCGCGGCCACCTGGACGCCGCCGAAGCCGCCGCGCAAGGCGCCGAAGCGCGCGCCGTCGCCGTCGCCGGCTGCCGTCGTCCTCGAGACGACCTTGGCGACGCTGAAGCCTGCGCCGCCGTCCCGGTCGTTGCGCGCTCTGCCGGTCTCGCTGCGGCAAGGCGGCACGAGCACCGGCGGTGGCGGAAGCCTGTCCGGCGCGACGGGGAGCAGCGGGAACGGTGGCGACCAAAGGGCGTCGCTGACGCCGGCGCGCTTCTCCGGCCAGGGCCTCTCGAACCCGGCGCCGCGCTACCCGATGGCCGCGCGGCGCCGCGGGCAGGAGGGGCGCGTGCTCTTGCGCGTCCTCGTCACGCCCGCGGGCCAGGCCGGGTCCGTCTCGCTGCTGCGCACGAGCGGCCACAGGCTGCTGGACAAGGCGGCCATGGCGGCCGTCGAGGACTGGCGATTCGTTCCGGCCCGGCAAGGCGGCGCGGCGATCGAATCGATGATCGACGTGCCGATCGCCTTTAAGCTCACGGATTGAGGAACGCGCACCATGACGCCCGACAGCGACATTCAACCGGCCCTGCGGACCCATCTCCGGGACGCCCGCAGCAGCTTCAGCATCGGCTCCTTCGGCGCCATCGCCGAGTTCCACCGCGATCCGGACGAGCCGCTGCAGATCGACGAGCCGGCGAGTCTGACCGTCGCGACCACCCGTGGCGCCCTACGGGTCGAGTCGCACGAGGGCGTGATGCCGCTGGCCTACGAGACCCTGAGCCGGCGCGCCGACTGCTGGCAGCAGGGTGTCGTCTTCTGCCTGCCGAAGGACGACGCGCTGTCGCAAAGTCGCGAGGTTCTGACCGAACTCGGTCCCGACGCCTCGGCAATCCGCGCGGCGGATGCCGACGGCATCCTGTTCGACATGGGCCTGGGCGCGCGCAACATCGACTTCTGCGTGCGGACCAGCGACGAGACCTTGATCCGAGCTCTGCGCGAGGCTTGCGGCCGCTCGGTGCTCGAGCCGGGCAATGCCGTGATGGGCGCGATCGTCGCCGCCAGCCCGCACCGCATCGCCATCTCGCGCCTCGGCCGGGCCGAGGTCTACCAGGCGATCGGCCGGGAGAAGACTCCCGAGGGGCCGCACACCCACGTGCTGCCGAAGTTCCTCAGGACCGGCCGGACCCATTCGGCGAACATCCCCGTGCCGCGCGGCTGGCTGCCCTGCCTCAGCCTCTACCCGGCCAACCCGCTGTTCGACGCCTTGGGCCGACGCCGCGATTTCGACGCCGCCGACCACGCCCAGTTCCAGGTCCTGCTCGAGCGCTGGGCCCTGCCGGCGCATCGGGAAGAGAAGGCGCGTCTGCAGGAGGCCGTCGCCGCCAAGCGCGACCCGGCCGACTATCCCCTGCCGAAAACGCGCCTCGGCCGCACGGCCTTGCGGGTCGCCATCAGGCAGTTGGCCCAGCGCGGCAGCGCGAACGGCAACTTGGCAGATTGGCAGGCGGCCTTCGACCGCCCTGCGAGCTAGCGCTCGGTGAAGGCGCCGTCGATGGAGCGGAAGACGGGCTTCAGCAGGTAGCGCAGCAGGGACTTGCTGCCGGTCGAGACGTCGGCGTCGACCACCATGCCCGGCAGGATCGGGTTCATGTCCGGGTTCTCGCCGACGTGGGACTTGGAGAGCGCGACGATGCCCTTGTAGTAGGGCTCCTCGCGCTCATCCAGGAAGGTCGAGGCCGAGATCTGGGCGAGATGCCCCTCGACCGTGCCGAAGCGGGCGGAGTCGTAGGTCGTGACCTTGATGTTGGCCTGCTGGCCGACGACCAGGTGGCCGACGTCCTTGGGCTCGATCCGCACCTCGGCGACCATGGTGTCGTCGATCGGCACGATCTCCATGATGGTCTCGGCCGAGGGCACGACGCTGCCGATGGTCTTGGTGGTCATGCCCTTGATCACGCCGCGCACCGGCGACTTGATCTCCAGCCGCCGCGCCCGGTCTTCCATCTTCAGCAGCTTCTCGCGGACCTGCGCCAGCTCGGCGCCGATCTCGCCCATCTCCTCGACGGCATCGGAGCCGAGCGAGGCTTCCAGCTCGAAGATCTCGCTACGCGCCTCGTTGAGCGCTTCCTGCGCGCGCTTGATGTCGGCGATGACGCTGTTGAGCTGGCCGACCACCTCGACCAGGTTGCGCTCGTTGTTCAGCAGCTCCATGCGCGAGACCATGCCGCGCGCCTCGAGGTCGCGGTGCATCTCGACCTGCTCGTTGATGATGGCGATCTGGCCTTGCAGGTTCTTGCGCTGCGCCTCGAGCGAGCGGATCTCGGCCCGGCGCTGCTCGATCCGGGTGATCAGGACGGTGCGCTGGGTGTCCCGCGCCTCCTTCTGGATCTGCAGGATGGTCTCCTCGTCGTCGACCAGGTCCGGGTAGGCGTCGCCGGCCGAGAAGTCGGGCTGGAAGCCGAGCACGAAGGCGCGCAGGCGCTCGGCCTTGATCGCCAGGGACGACTCGCGGGCCCGGAGCTGGTCGAGCTCGGCCTGGGCGGCCGCGGATTCCAGCCGGATCAGCAGCTCGCCGGCATTCACCACCTGTCCGTCGTCGACGAAGATATCGGCGACGATGCCGCCTTCGAGATGCTGCACGACGTGCACCGAGCCGGCCGGCATGATCTGGCCGTGCGTCGCCGCGGTCTCCTGCATCGGCGTGATCGAGGCCCAGACGATGAAGCCGATGACGAAGATGCTGCAGAGCGACAGCAGGTGCAGCAGCGCTTTGGGCGGGCCGGCCTCCTCCAGGATCAGCGGCTGCGACAGGAAGCCGACCAGCCGCTCGTTGCTCTGCTTCGAGGGCCGGGTGAAGTTGCTGACCAGGCTGCTGGAGTTCGACATGGCTCTAGCCAATCCCCAGTTTCGGCAGGATCACCTCCGGCGTGTCGGCGGCCAGCAGCCGCCCGCCGTTGAGCACCACCACGCGGTCGGCCAGGCGCATGTGGCTCGGCCGGTGGGTGGTGATGAAGGCCGTCGCGTTGCCGCGCAGGCTCTGCATCTTGCGGCGCAAGGCGGCGTCGCCCTCCTCGTCGAGGTTCGAGACGGGCTCGTCGAGGATGTAGAGCCGCGCGTTCTTGACGTAGGTGCGCGCGAGCATGAGCCTTTGCTTGAAGCCGCCGGGAAGCTGAGCCCGTAGCTGGTCGGTGATCCGGGTCTCGAAGCCGTCCGGCAGCGCCATGATCTCGCCCAGCAGGCCGGCGTCGAGCACGGCTTGCGACAGCTCCTCGTCGCTCGCCGTCGGATTGGCGAGCCGCAGGTTCTGGGCGATGGTGCCGTGGAACAGGTGGCAGACCTGCGGCAGGTAGGCGACCGAGTCGCGCAGCTCGCCGAGGTCGAGCTGGCGAATGTCCATGCCGTCGATCAGCAAGGAGCCGGCCTGCGGCTGGTAGAGGCCGGCGACCAGCTTGAGGACCGAGGACTTGCCGGCGCTGCTCGGCCCGGTGATGGCGATCAGCTCGCCGGCCTTGACCTCCAGGTCGAGCCCGAGGATGGCCGGCTCGGAAGTCGGCGTGTAGCGCAGGGAGACCCGCTGGAAGGAGACGTCGCCCTTGAGCGTGCGCCGCCGCTCGATGACCCGGCCGGGCTCGCGCTCGAGCTTGAGGGTCATGAGCTGGTTGATCTGGCGCAGCCCGACCTTGAGCTGCTCGAAGCGCGACAGGCTGAGGAAGCAGACCTGGATCGGCCCGAGGATGCGCCAGATCAGGGCCATGCAGGCGATCAGCGCGCCGACGGTCATGTGGCCGTCCATGACCTGCAGCGTGCCGATGCCGACGGTGGCGACGCCGGCCGCCATGACCAGCGACTGGGCGATGGTCTGCACCACCGAGGAGACCTGGCTGGTGCGGAAGTTGGCGATCGCGCTCTTGGCGGCCAGATCGCGGTAGCGCCGGCTCCAGGTCGGCTCGGCCGCGCAGTTCTTGATGGTGCGGAACTGCGAGAGCATCTCGATCAGGAAGCTCTGCTTGTTGGCCCGCGCCTCGCTCGAGTGGCCGATGGCCCGGCGCATGGCGGGCACCGAGAAGACGGCGGTCAGCGCGAAAACCACCATCAGGGCCGCCGGGATCCAGGCGACCGGGCCGGCGATGATGGCGATCACGCCGATGAAGATCAGCGCGAAGGGCAGCTCGATGATGACGTTGGCGAGCTGCCCGGTGAAGAACTCGCGTACCGACTCGAACTGCTTGAGCCGCGAGACCTGGGCGCCGATGGTCGCCCGCTCGGTCATCAGGATCGGCAGGTGCAGCACCTGCTGGAAGGCGGCCTTGCCGAGGATCAGGTCGATGCGTCCGCCGACGTAGGCGAGCAGGCGGGCCCGCACCACCCGCATGGCCATCTCGAAGGCGAAGGTGATGAGCACGCCCGTGGCCAGGAAGAAGAGCATCTCCTGGGAGCGGGCCGGCACGACCTTGTCGTAGACCGTCATGATGAAGAGCGGGACGATGACCGCCACGATCGAGGTCAGGAAGGTCACCGCCATCATCTGCAGGACCAGGCCGCGGAAGCGGCGCGCCGTGGTGTCGAACCAGGTCTCGCCGCCGGGCCGGACGGCGGCCGCCCTGTCTTCCTCGACCTTGGTGAAGAAGTAGGCCTTGCCGCGCAGCCGGCTGCGGTCGAGCCGGTCGACCGTCAGGCTCTGGCTGTTGAAGATCGTCAGGTCGCTCTCGTTCGCGTCGAGCACGACGAAGGCCGGCCCGTGGTCGGGCAGGAACAGGCAGGGCGCCAGGCGCGGATCGATGTCGCGCAGGCGGATCGTGGCTTCCCGGCTCTCGTACTTGAGGTTGGCCATGACCTGGCGCAGGCCCTGGAGGTCCAGGCTCTCCGCGAAGTGCGGCAGGGCTTCGGCGAGATGCCGGTTCTGGCCGTGCCAGCCGAGGGCGCGCAGCAGCGGCACCAGGCAGGCCGCCACGTCGGAGATCGCGTTGAAGCCGCCGAGGTCGTCGCCCTTGCCGTGCATGATCCGGCCGAGCCGGCCGGGGCTGCGGTTGGCGGCCGGGCCGCCCGGGATCGTGGCTTCGAGGCCGGTCACGACGCACTGGCTCCCTGCGCCGCGGCCGGGCCGCCGCCGAGGGTCGGCAGCTCGACGACCAGGCCGCCCGCTTCGGCCGCCGCGGGCCTGGCCTCTTGCGGCGGCGCGGTCTTGTCTTCGGCCTGGCGCTGCACCAGGCGGCCCTCGACCAGGTCGTAGACGCGGTCGGCCAGGGCCAGAAGCGAGGGCCGGTGGCTGACCAGGATCATGGTCGGGCCGCCCTTGATCGCCGAGAGGGTCTCCTTGAGGGCCGCGTCGGCCTTGCCGTCGAGGGTCGAGTTGGCCTCGTCGAACAGGATGATGCCCGGGTGGCCGACCAGGGCCCGGGCGATGACGATGCTCTGGCGGGCGCCGTTGGGCAGCTCCTCGCTGGCGCCGTCGCCGACCATGGTCTCGTAGCCGGCCGGCAGGCGGTCGACGATTCTGTCGAGGCCGAGCAGCTTGGCGGCGGCCAGGGCGTCCTCGATCATGTCGTCGTCGCCGAACATGGTCAGGTTCTGCAGGATGGTGCCCTGGAACAGCACGGGCGTCTGCGGCAGGTAGGCGATCTGCCGGCGCAGCAGCTCCGGCTCCTGGCTGGTGACGTCCAGACCGTCGATCTTGACCTCGCCCTCGTCGGCGCGCAGGGCGCCGAGCATCAGCATCAGCAGCGTGCTCTTGCCGTTGCCGGTGCCGCCCGAGATGCCGATCACCTCGCTGGGCTCCACCGAGAGGTCGAGCTTGTCGAAGAGCGGCGTCTCCTCGTCGTAGCCGAAGGAGACCCCCTTGAGCTCAATGCGGCCGGCAATCCGCTCGAGCCGCTCGTTGCGGCCGGCGGTCTCCGGCTCGATGGCGAAGAGGTTGTCGAGCCGCTCGCGAGCGACCTGGATGCCCTGGAACTGCGCCCAGAGCCCGAGGGCGCGCAGCATCGGCTGGATGGAGCGCGCCGAGAGCAGGGTGCAGGCGGCCAGGGCGCCGATGCTGAGCTCGCCGGCGATCACGTAGACCGCCCCGATGGCGGCGACCGAGACCATGGCCAGGCTCGAGAAGACCGAGCCGATGCCCTGGGCCAGGCTGCTGAAGAAGGTGCAGCGGTAGGTGCTGGCCGCGCCGCTCTCCTGCAGGCGCTCGTAGCGGCGCAGGATCAGTGGCTCCATGGCCAGGCCCTTGACGGTCAGGATGCCGGTCAGGACCTCGATGATGAAGTTGTAGCGCCGGTCGTCGAGCTGGGCGCGCTCCTCGAGGGCGCCGCGCAGGAAGAAGCCGACGGCCCCGGCGGCCAGCGCCAGGATGCAGAGCAGGGCGACCGGCACCAGCGCCAGCTTGCCGGCGATCTGCCACATCAGGCCGATGAAGATCAGCACGAAGGGCAGGTCGGTCAGGATCAGGCGGGCCTGGCCGGCGTTGAAGTCGCGCAGGGTGTCGACCGCGTTGAGCCGGTCCAGGTGGACGCCGGGCGCGTCCTTCTCGAAGTCGCCGACCGGGGCGGCCAGCAGCCGGTCGGCGGCGCGGCAGGCCGTCTGGTGCTCGTAGCGCGCGGCGCTCCAGCCGGTCACGTAGGAGCGCGCCATGCGCAGCACGGCGTCGAGCAGCAGCACGCCGATCAGGCCGATGACCAGCAGCAGCAGGGTCTGCGTCGCGGTGTTCGGCAGGATCCGGTCGTAGACCTGCAGGATGGCGATCGGCAGGCCGAGCGACAGCAGGTTGATGGTCAGCGAGGAGAAGATGACCTGCCGCCCCAAGGGCATGCCCTTGGGCAGCTCCTCCAGGCCGCGCGACCAGACTCCGGCCCCCGCCTCGCCGCTCGCGCGAGACTGCCGCACACGATCGATTTCAAGGCTTGCCGCCTCGGACAAGGCCTGTCCCCGGGAATGGCTGCGAACAACTATGCATTGCGAAGACCCGAAGGCCTCCATCCCGGACGCTAAGGTGAATTGATTTCGACTCGGTTAACCGCCGATGAACAAGCCTAAACAGCATCGCTGTAATTCGAAGGATATACGAGTATTGAGCCAGGGTTCTTTAGTGAACAAATATAGTTAATAATAAATTTAGATGAAATGAACAGAGTGTTTACTTATAGACAACGCAGATCAAACGCGGGTGTTGGCCTATCTTGCCGAGGGCTGCAGCAAGACGACGGCGAGTGCCGCGCAGACCAGGAACAGGGCCAGGATCTCGCGCAGGCCGAGGACCTCGCCGAGCACCAGGGCGCTGGACAGCACGCCGATCACCGGGATCAGCAAGGTGCCGATCGCGGCCAGGCTGGCGGGGAACAGGCGGACCACGCTGAAGTAGGCCCAGTGGCAAAATATTATAGGAAAAGCAACGACATAGACTGTGGCACCCCAGGCCAGCGCGGAAATCTCGCCGAGCCTCGGCGGCCCCTCGAAGAGCACCATGCCGAGGCCGATCGGCAGGGCGCCGATCAGGAGCTGCCAGCCGACCACGGTGGTCACGCTGGCCTGCCAGGCGATCCGCTTGATGAGCACGGTGCCGGTCGCCCAGGAGACGGCGGCGGCCAGCATGAGGAGCGCGCCCAGCGGCGCCCGGCCGAGGGCCAGGAAGTCCGGGCCGACCAGCAGCGCCATGCCGGCCATGCCGAGCAGCAGGGCGCCCACCTTGCGCCAGGTGAAGGCCTCGCCGAGGACCGGCACGCTCAGGAGCGCGGCCCAGACCGGCATGGTGTAGGCGATGATCGAGGCCCGGCCGGCCTCCATCAAACTGACGCCATAGGCTGACAAGAGGTGCCAGCCGATGATGTTGAACAGGGCGCAGAAAGCCAGGGCCGGCAGCTCGGCGGCGGTCAGCGCCACCCGCCGGCCGCCGAGCTTGGCGATCAGCAGCAAGGCGCCACCGCCGGCCAGCAGGCAGATGGTCCGGAAGGTCCAGACCGGGATCTCGTCCAGGGCGAGCTTCATGAAGGGCCAGTTGAGGCCCCAGAACAGGGTCAGGCCGGCCAGCAGCAGGAACCCGGCCGGCGGCAGGTCGGTTCCCGCGGGCGGACGGGCGCGGCCAATGCCGGCCGCCCTGCTGCCCGCCCCGCCGCTCTCCGGGCTCATCGATTGCCGGCTGCCTTGCGCTCCGCAATGCGGGCCAGCGTCTCGGTCTTCTGTGCCGCCGTCATGATCGGCCACTCGCGGATCTCGTCGATCGAGCGAAAGCAGCCCTGGCAGTGCCCGGTCGCCTCGTCGAGCGTGCAGACCGCGATGCAGGGCGAGGGCACCGTCGTGTCGAAGCGCTCGGCGGCCGGCCGTTGCCGGCGCCTGCGGGCCCGGCGCGCGGCGCGCGGGTCGCTGGCTTCGTTGGGATCGGCGGGGTCCATGGTCGTCGCCGTCTCGCTCCGTCTCTGCTCCTGGCACGGCCGGCGGCGGCCCCGCCCGGCGAAAATGGTATGGCGCAGGTGCCTTTGCAAGCGTCCCGGGGCCTCTCTATCATCGCGCGCCTCCGGCAGCGGGACACGGGCGGGCCATGGCGAGCAGCCTTTCGCGACGGGCCAGGCTGGCAAGCGGCCTCGTGCTTCTCAGCTTCGTCTTCACCCATCTGGTCAACCACGCCCTGGGCCTGGTCTCCCTCCAGGCGCTGGAGTGGGGCCGGGAAGCCTTCCTCTGGCTGTGGCGAAGCTGGCCGGGCACCCTGCTGCTGGCCCTGGCCATGCCGGTCCATCTCGGCCTGGCGATCTGGGCGCTCTACGGCCGGCGGCGCCTGGCGATGCCGCTCTGGGAGGCGCTGCAGTATCTGCTCGGCTTCGCGATCCCGCCGCTCCTGGTCATCCACGTCATCGGCACCCGCTACCTCCACGAGGTCCACGGCGTCGAGGACAGCTACGAGTACGTCCTGCTGTTCTTCTTCGTCGGCTCCGATTTCGGCATCGCCAAGCAGTCCTTGCTGCTGATCGTCGCCTGGCTGCACGGCTGCATCGGGCTGCACTACTGGTTGCGCCTGCAGGCCTGGTACCGGCGCCTGCACCTGGCCGCCCTGGCGCTCATGCTGCTGGTGCCGACCCTCTCCTTGCTGGGCTTCTGGATCGCCCTGCGCGATATCGGACGCCAGGCGGCCGCCGATCCCGTCTGGTTCGAGTCGGCGGTCGCCCGCCTGCAAGCGATCGGCGAGGCAGTCGGGGCCGAGGTCTACGCGCTGGAGGCGGCGGTGCTCTACGGCATTCTGGCCCTGGTGGTCCTGGCGCTGGCCGGCCGCTGGCTGCGCGCCTGGCTGCGCGCCCGGCGCGGCCTGGTCGCCATCGGCTATCCCGACGGCCGGCGGGTGACGGTCGCGCCCGGCACCTCCGTGCTCGAGGCCAGCCGCGGCGCCGGCATCCCCCACGCCTCGGTCTGCGGCGGCCGCGGCCGCTGCTCGACCTGCCGCGTGCGCATCGGCCGCGGCCTGGAGGGGGTGGGCGACCCCGAGCCGACCGAGGAGAGGGTGCTGGCCCGGGTCGGCGCGGCGCCTAACGTGCGCCTCGCCTGCCAGCTTCGGCCGCCGGCCGACATCGACGTCACGCCCCTGCTGCCGGCCAGCGCCGGCCCGGGCGATGCCGAGTCCCGCCCCGGCTACCTGCAGGGCGAGGAGCGCGAGCTGGTCATCCTCTTCGCCGACATCCGCGGCTTCACCACCCTCTCGGAGAAGAAGCTGCCCTACGACGTGGTCTTCCTGCTGAACAGCTACTTCGCGGCCATGGGCCATGCCATCGATTCCGCGGGCGGCCGGGTCGACAAGTTCATCGGCGACGGCATCATGGCGCTGTTCGGTCTGGAGGGCGATCCGGCCACGGCGGCGCGCCATGCCTTGGAAGCCGCGCGGCGGATGGCCGAGCAGCTCGTGGCGATCAACCGGAGCCTGGCCGGCGACCTCGAGCAGCCCCTGCGGATCGGCATCGGCATCCACGGCGGGCCGGTGATCGTCGGCGAGATGGGCTACGGCGAGGCGCGCTCGATCACCGCGATCGGCGACGCCGTCAACACGGCGAGCCGGCTCGAGGGCCTGACCAAGGACTTCGACGCACAGCTCGTGATCTCCGAGCCGGTCGCCGAGCGCGGCGGGCTGGGCCTCGCGGACTGGCCGCAGGCGACAACGCCGGTGCGCGGCCGCGACGAGCCGCTCGCGGTGCGGGTCGTCGCCGATGCCCGCGCCCTGCCGCCGCCCATGGCCTGAAAGGCGCCCCGACGCCTGACCTGGATCAAGGTGGCGGCCGCGCCGGGCTTCGAGAATAGCCCTTGTTGCGGCTTTCCCTGACCGCGATTCAGTGAGGGCAAGAAGTATGACGCAGGTGCAATGGAGTCCGAACCTGAGCGTCGGCAACGACGAGATCGACGCGGACCACGAGAAGCTGATCGGCCTGCTCAACGGCCTCATGGCCGACATCGAGAAGGGCAGCGGCCATGAGGTGATCCGGACCGGCCTCGAGCAGCTCATGACGGAGACCCAGAATCACTTCCGCCACGAGGAGCGGATCATGCTGCAGGCGAGCTATCCCGAGCTCGCCTACCACCAGCGGCTGCACGAATCCCTGATGGAAGAGATTCGCGAGTTCTACAGCAGCCTCGAGAGCGGCTCCGAGATCGGCCCCGAGGTCACCGAGTTCATCAAGAACTGGCTGATCAGCCACATCATGGAGAGCGACAAGCAACTCGGCGGCTACCTGCAAGGGCTCGCCGCGGGGCAGGCCGGCCAGACCGGGCCGGAGTAGGAGCGCTTTCCAGAGAAGCTTAGCCCGGCCGGCTGCCGGTGGATATGATCGGCGTCCCAAGCCCGCCTGCAGGTCGGTTGGCGAAGATGTTGCCTGGCGCGTCATGACCGTCGATTTCGGCCGCACGGCCGAGGACTACGCTACCCACCGGGCCGGCTTTCCCGAGGCGCTGTTCGAGCGCTTGGCGGCCGCCGGCATCGGTCTGCCCGGTCAGCGCATCCTCGATCTCGGCACCGGCACGGGCAGCCTGGCGCGCGGCTTCGCGCGGCGCGGCGCGCGGGTCACCGGGCTCGACCCCTCGGCCGAGCTGACGGCGCAGGCGCGCGCCCTAGACGCCGCCGCCGGTGTCGAGATCGACTACCGGATCGGCCGGGCCGAGGAGACGGGCTTGCCGGCCGCCGGCTTCGAGGTGGTCGCGGCCGGCCAGTGCTGGCATTGGTTCGACCGGCCGGTGGCGGCCCGCGAAGCGCGCCGGCTCCTGGTGCCGGGCGGCCGCCTGCTGATCACCCACTTCGACTGGCTGCCGCTGGCCGACAACGTCGTGGCCGCCACCGAGGCGCTGATCGAGCGGCACAACCCGGACTGGGGCTACGGCGGCGGCAAGGGTGTCTATCCCGACTGGTTCGACGACGCCGCCCTGGCCGGCTTCCGGGACATCGAGAGCTTCACCTTCGACCTCGCCGTGCCCTACGGCCAGGAGGCCTGGCGCGGCCGCATCCGGGCCAGCGCCGGCGTCGGCGGCAGCCTGTCCGAGGAAGCGGTCGCGGCCTTCGACCGAGCGCTCGGTGACCTGCTGGCCGAGCGTTTCCCCGAGGATCCCTTGTCCGTGCCGCACCGGGTCTTCGCCCTGACGGCCTGGGCCCCGGGTCCCTAACTCACAGCGTCTCGATCTCGGCTTCCAGCGCCGCCAGGTCCTCGGCGTCGATCACCTTGCGGGCGATCTCCAGGTCGAAGCCGCGGCGGTCGAGGGCGGCCAGGTCGCGCTCGCGCCGTTCGGCCCGCTGCTCGGTCGGCCGGTAGGGGCCGAGGCGCTTGCGGCGGGCAAAGGCGAGGGCGGCGCTCAACTCGGGGTCCGGCACCAGGCCCTCGAGGCCGGCGACGGCCCGCTCGATGGTCGCCTGGCCCAGGCCCTTGGCCGCCAGCTTGGCGCTCATGTAGCGCGCCGAGCCGCCGGTCCGCAGGTGCCGGCGGGCCTGGCCGGCGGCGTAGAGCTCGTCGTCCAGCAGGCCGGCCTCGAGCAGGCGGGCCAGGATTTGCTCGACCGCGGCCTTGCCGGCGTCCCGGTCGCTGCCGTGGGCCCGGGCCGCGCGCTCGACCCGGCCGAGCAGCACCCGGCGCAGGTTGGCCGTCGAGGTGGCGTAGCGGTCGATGTAGCGCAGGGCGGCCTTGTGCAAGGCCTCCGGCGTCGCCTCGGCCGGCTTCTTGCGGCCCCGTCGCTCGCGCTGATCCTGCTTGTCCGACATGGCAAGACCTTGGCACGACCCCGGCCGCCTTGCACCCATGGGGGCGGGCGGCTATGTCAGGCCCATGGAGCATCGCCCGATTGCCGCGCAGGGCCCGCAGCCGAGAACCATGGGACGGTTCAACCGGCGCGGGCTTTGGACCCTCTACATGAAGGAGGTGCGGCGTTTCCTGAACGTCTTCACCCAGACGCTGATCGCCCCGGTGGTGACCACGCTGCTGTTCCTGGCGATCTTCACCCTGGCGCTGGGGCGCTCGGTGCAGCAGCTCGGCGGCGTGGCCTATGCCGAGTTCCTGGCGCCGGGCCTGATCATGATGTCGATGGTGCAGAACGCCTTCGCCAACACCTCCTCGACCATCGTCATCTCGAAGGTCCAGGGCAACATCGTCGACCTCCTGATGCCGCCGCTCTCGCCCAGCGAGCTGACGCTCGGTCTGGCGGGCGGCGGCGTGACCCGCGGCGTCCTGGTCGGCCTGGTGGTCGCCTTGGCCATGTGGGTCTTCGTGCCCCTGCGCATCCACGACCCGCTGCTGATCCTGTTCCATGCCGTCAACGCCTCGCTGATGCTGGCGCTGCTCGGCCTGATCGGCGGCATCTGGGCGGAGAAGTTCGACCACATCGCGGCGGTCACCAACTTCGTGATCACGCCGCTGTCGTTCCTCTCCGGCACCTTCTACTCGATCGAGCGCCTGCCGGAGAGCTGGCACCTGGTCGCCTACCTCAATCCCTTCTTCTACATGATCGACGGCTTCCGCTACGGCTTCATCGGCCACGCCGACGCGCCGCTGCTGGTCGGCGTCCTGGTGCTGCTGTCGGTCAACGCCGCCCTCTGGCTCCTGGCTCACCGCATGATCGCGGCGGGTTACCGCCTGAAAGCCTGACACCAGTGGTGACCGCCGAAACCTCGCAGCGGCGGCCGGCGGCCGTCTTGGCAAGCCAGGCTGGCGGCGAGTGGCGGCTGCGCCACTACGGCCCGCTGAACTGGCGCGGCCTCTGGGCGCACGGCAAGCGCGGCGTGCTCGCCTTCATCAAGGAGGGCATGGCCTTCCTCGGCGGGCCGATGATCACCGCCATGATGTTCCTCGCGGTCTTCGTGCTGGCCACCGGCGACGGCGGCGCCGACGGCATCCAGGACCTGATCGACTTCGTCGGGCCCGGCATCATCGCCTTCACCATGCTGCACCAGGCCTTCCAGCATGCCGCGGCGATGCTGATCGAGGACAAGCACGAGGGCGTCATCGCCGACATCCTGATGGCGCCGCTGTCGCCGGGCGAGATCTTCGCCGGCTATGTCACGGCCGCCATGACCACGGCCCTGATGGTCGGCATCTCGGTCCTGCTGGTCATGCTGCTGGTCGCCGGGCTGCCCTTCGAGCGGCCGCTCGCGCTGATCGCCTTCGCCCTGCTCGGCGCCTTGCTCTTCGCCCTGATCGGCACACTGGTCGGGCTCTGGGCGGAGAAGTGGGAGCACTACTCGGCCGCCGAGAGCTTTCTGATCCTGCCCCTGGGCGTGCTCTCCGGCGCTTTCTTCAGCCTCGAGGCCGTCGCCGAGGGCTGGCGCTGGGCGATCGCCTTCAACCCGGCGCACTACATCGTCGAGGGCTTTCGCTGGAGCATGATCGGCGAGTCCCAGGTCGCGCCGTGGAACGCGGCGGCGGTCCTGCTCGTACTGAATCTATGCCTGGCGGCGCTCGCCTGGCGCCTCATCGCTGTCGGCTATCGGTTGAAACCATGACCCTGCTCGCCCTGCGCCGCTTGCTGCCCGTCGTCCTGCTGCTCTTCGTCGCCCCGAGCGCGGCGGCGCAAGAGCCGATCCGCCACGGACAGGGCCTGCTGTGGCGGGTCGAGACCGCCGGCAAGGCGGACAGCTTCCTGTTCGGCACCATGCACGCGACCGACCCGGACATCGTCGCCCTGCCGGCGCCGGTGCGCGACGCCCTGCGGCAGTCCCGCAGCATGACGCTCGAGATGGTCATGACCGACCAGGTGGAGCGCAAGCTCGGCGCCGCCATGGTGCTGACCGACGGCCGCCGGCTCGACGGCATCGTCGGGCCGCAGCTCTTCGGCGCCCTGGCCGAGATCGGCCGGCTCTACGACTTCCAGCCGCCGATGCTGGCGCACCTGGCGCCCTGGGCGGCGATGACCGTGATCTCGATCGCGCCCAGCGAGTACCGCCGCATCCGCGAGGGCCTCCAGCCGCTCGACCAGACCTTGCAGTCCTATGCCGAGACCCAGGGCCTGCCGGTGCACGGCCTGGAGACCGTCGACGAGCAGATCTCCGTGTTCCGGGACGTGCCGGAGCCCGAGCAGATCGCTCTGCTCGACCTGGCGGTACGCTCCCATGTCGGCATCGAGGGCTGGTTCCGGCAGATGAAGGACGCCTACCTGACCCGCGACCTGGCCCGCCTGACGTCGCTGATGAACGAGCAGACCGCCGGCGGCGACGCGCAGCTGCTGCGCAGCTTCGAGAGCCGGCTGATCGAGGCCCGCAACATCCGCATGGCCGTGCGCGCGGCTGAGCGGCTGGACGCCGGCGGCGCCTTCGTCGCGGTCGGCGCCCTGCACCTGCCGGGCGAGAAGGGCCTGGTGCGTCTCTTCGAGCTGCAGGGCCGGCGCCTGACCCGGCTCTACTGAGGCCGGCTAGCAGCGCGTCGTCACTGCGGTTGACAGGCCGGACCAGTGATCCAATATGCCGGCCCTTTTCCAAGGATTTTTGGCCCCTCACGGCCCTTAGTCGCCCGGTTCGGGCGGAGGTGTCCGCCCCGGGCGGAGGTGTCCGCCCCGGGCGGACGTCGCGGCTCTTTCACCGCGGCGCAGGCCGGCGGGGTGCTATGGTCCTTGGGCTTCCGGCCTGGGAGAGAGTGCCGTGACCGACGCCGTAATGCCGACCTATGCGCGTGCGAACCTCGCCTTCGAGCGGGGCGAGGGAGCCTACCTCTACACGGCGGAGGGCCGACGCTACCTGGACTTCGGCAGCGGCATCGGCGTCACCGCCCTGGGCCATGCCCATCCGCATCTCGTCGGAGCCATCAAGGGCCAGGCCGAGAAGCTCTGGCACTGCTCGAACCTCTACCGGATCCCCGAGGGCGAGCGCCTGGCCCGCCGGCTCTGCGAGGCCAGCTTCGCCGACAAGATCTTCTTCTGCAACTCCGGCGCCGAGGCGATCGAGGGCTCGCTCAAGGTCGTGCGCAAATACCACTACGAGAGCGGACATCCCGAGCGTACGCGGATCATCACCTGCAACGGCGCCTTCCACGGCCGGACGATCACGACCCTGTCGGCCGCGGCCAACCCCAAGTACCTGACCGGTTTCGGCCCGGGCACCGAGGGCTTCGACCAGGTCGCCTTCGGCAACATGAACGAGCTGCGCGCGGCCGTGCGGCCGGAGACCGCCGGCATCCTGGTCGAGCCGATCCAGGGCGAGGGCGGCATCCGGGCGGCCGACCTCGAGTTCCTGCGCGGCCTGCGCATGGTGGCCGACGAGTTCGGCCTGCTGCTGATCTTCGACGAGGTGCAGTGCGGCATGGGCCGCAGCGGCAAGCTCTTCGTGCACGAGTGGGCCGGGATCCAGCCGGACGTCATGGCCCTGGCCAAGGGCCTCGGCAGCGGCTTCCCGATGGGCGCGATCCTGGCCAGCGAGAATGCCGCCAAGGGCATGACCGCCGGCAGCCACGGCAGCACCTTCGGCGGCAACCCGCTGGCCATGGCAGTCGGCAATGCGGTGCTCGACGTGATCCTGGAGCCGGGCTTCCTCGAGCGGGTCGAGCAGGTCGGGGCGCACGCCAGGCAGGCCTTCGAGGCCCTGGTGGCGCGCCATCCCAAGGTCTATGGCGGCCTGCGCGGCCGTGGCCTGATCCTCGGCCTGGAGTGCCGGGTGCCCAACGGCGAGATCATGGCGGCGGCGATGGAGGGCGGCCTGCTGACCGTGGCCGCGGCGGA
>JANQLT010000213.1 GCA_028280455.1 Kiloniellales bacterium | reverse complement strand
CGCTCCCCCTCCCGGCCACCCAATAGGATACTGCCGTGGGTGGCCGGGAGGGGGAGCGGCCCGGTGCCGTGATTCCGCGTCAGCGGAAAACGCTCTAGCCGACATCCAGTTGGGCTTTCGTAGGAAGATGAGACCAAGACGAGACTGAAAGCAGTTAACTTTTTGAAATGTCGCTACTAATCGCGACAGGATCGCTGCACCAAAACCCGTTGCCTTACCGCTTGGCTACGCCCCATCGCGGCCGGTCGAGGCGCGGCACATTAGCCCCGGCACCGGTGGCCCGCAACGCCGGGGGGTGGCGCCATTCGGCGGCGTTGAACCGGGCTTTGCGCACCCCACATGCCTGCTCAGCGGCGATCGTCCTTGCCGGGGCCGGCGGGTCGTTCTAGGGGAGGCGCTGTCGCCGAGACGCGGATACCTCGAAATCGGGAGCGAGACGGGCATGCTGGAGAAGCGCGAGTTCTATATCGACGGGCAGTGGGTGGCGCCGGCCACGGCGAACGACTTCGAGGTGATCGATCCCTCGAACGAGGAGCCCTGCGCGGTCATCTCGCTGGGCGACCAGGCGGATACCGACGCGGCGGTGGCGGCCGCCAAGCGGGCCTTCGCGCGCTGGCCCTTCACCGACAAGGCCGAGCGCATCGCCCTGGTCGAGCGCATCCTGGAGATCTACGAGCGCCGCGCCGAGGACATGGCGGCGGCGATCAGCCTGGAGATGGGCGCGCCAATCGACATGGCCAAGGAGCAGCAGGCGCCTTCGGGGACCTGGCACATCAGGAACTTCCTAGAAGCCGCTCGGGGCTTCGAGTTCGAGCGCAAGCTCGGCGCCCACGCGCCGGAGGACCGCATCCTCTACGAGCCGGTCGGCGTCTGCGGCCTGATCACGCCCTGGAACTGGCCGATGAACCAGGTGACCCTGAAGGTCATCCCGGCGCTGCTGACCGGCTGCACCATGGTGCTCAAGCCCTCGGAGATCGCGCCGCTGTCCTCGCTGCTCTTCGCCGAGATCATGGACGAGGCTGGCACGCCGGCCGGCGTCTTCAACCTGGTCAACGGCGACGGCCCCGGCGTCGGCACCCAGCTCTCGCGCCATCCCGACGTCGACATGATCTCCTTCACCGGCTCGGCGCGCGCCGGCATCGCCATCTCCAAGAACGCCGCCGACAGCCTGAAGCGCGTCTCCCTGGAGCTCGGCGGCAAGGGCGCCAACATCGTCTTCGCCGACGCCGACGACAAGGCGGTCAAACGCGGCACGCGCCACGTCTTCAACAACTCCGGCCAGTCCTGCAACGCGCCGACCCGCATGCTGGTGCAGCGCTCGCTCTACGACCAGGCGGTCGAGACCGCGCGCGCGGTGGCCGAGCAGACGCTGGTCGGGCCGGCCGGCCAGAACGGCCGGCACATCGGCCCGGTGGTCAGCGCCGCCCAGTTCGACAAGATCCAGGGCCTGATCCAGAAGGGCATCGACGAGGGCGCGCGCCTGGTGGCCGGCGGACTCGGCCGCCCCGAGGGCTTCAACCGCGGCTACTACACCCGGCCCACGGTCTTCGCCGACGTCAGCAACGACATGACCATCGCCCGCGAGGAGATCTTCGGGCCGGTGCTCTCGATCATCCCCTTCGAGACCGAGGAGGAAGCGATCGGCATCGCCAACGACACCGACTACGGCCTGACCAACTACGTGCAGACCGAGGACGGCGAGAAGCGCAACCGGGTCACCCGCCGGCTGCGCTCCGGCATGGTCGAGAACAACGGCAAGTCGCGCGGCGCCGGCAGCCCCTTCGGCGGCATGAAGGCCTCCGGCAACGGCCGCGAAGGCGGCGTCTGGGGCCTCGAGGACTTCATGGAAGTGAAGGCCGTCAGCGGCTGGGCCGAGGCCTGATACCAAAGCTCGATGAGCTCGACTCATCGAGCTTCGGCAAGCGCGACCGCGCGTCCGCAGCGAAGCGAGGAAAAGCCCGCGTGGCGTCTGAACGCCGTACAGCCTGTGATGAGTTCCACTCATCGCAGGCTGGTATGAGGGACGGCCGTCCGCTACGCGGTCACCCCCACCCTAACCCTCCCCCGTCGGGGGCTATCAGATTCACACATTTTGGATTTTGAGTTTTGTGCCGAATTTGATGCGTCTGAAGTCTTCGAGTCCTCTTCGCATGACGCGGGGTCCGGGCTTGCCGTAGTAGCCTGTCCATCCCCCGAGGCGGGCAATGACCCAGGCGG
>JANQLT010000134.1 GCA_028280455.1 Kiloniellales bacterium | reverse complement strand
GGCATGGTGGCCGAGAAGAACAGGGTCTGGCGGATCTTCGGCAGCTTGCCGACGATCTTCTCGACGTCCGGGATGAAGCCCATGTCGAGCATGCGGTCGGCCTCGTCGATCACCAGGATCTTGACGTCGGCCAGGATGATCTTGCCGCGCTCGAAGAGGTCGAGCAGGCGACCCGGCGTGGCGATCAGCACGTCGACGCCGCGGTCGAGCTTGCGCTCCTGCTCGACGAAGGAGCTGCCGCCGATCAGCAGCGCCATGGTCAGCGACTGGTATTTGCCGTAGCGCTCGAAGCTCTCGGCCACCTGGGCCGCGAGCTCGCGGGTCGGTGCCAGGATCAGCGAGCGCGGCATGCGCGCCTTGGCCCGGCCGCTGGCCAGGATCTCGATCATGGGCACGGTGAAGGAGGCGGTCTTGCCGGTGCCGGTCTGGGCGCAGCCGAGCACGTCGCGGCCCATCAGCACGTGGGGGATGGCTTGTTCCTGAATGGCTGTCGGCTCGCTATAGCCTACGTCGGCTATAGCCTTCAGGACCTGCGGACTCAGTCCGAGATCGTCAAACGTCATGCGGTCTCTTGCTGTTCGGGGTTATCGTCGGGACTCCAGATCCCGGCATCTTCCAATATGCGAGGCGGATCATAGGCCGGCGGGCCGGACTGTCAATCGATTCGCCCGCAATCACAATTGTTTAACGGGCTGCCTTCGCTGCACTCCAAATGGCGATGCGCGGCCCCGAGCGCAAGCCCCCCGAGAGGAGAGCGATCCCGCCATGTCTCAACCGGCCACACTATGCCTCCTGTCGGGCCTGCTCTGCGACGCCGCCCTCTGGCGCCACCAGGTCGCCGCGCTGGGCGACGGCTGGAATTGCCGGATCCCGGCGCTCACCGAGGACGACAGCTTGGCGGCCATGGCCGCCCGGGTTCTCGAGGCGATGCCGGGGCGCTTCGCCCTGGCCGGCTTCTCGATGGGCGGCTACCTGACCTTCGAGATCCTCCGCCAAGCGCCCGAGCGCATCACCCGCCTGGCCCTGATCGACAGCCGCGCCACCCCGGACAGCCCCGCCGACCGGCAGCGCCGCCGGGACCTCCTGGCGCGCGCCGCCGCCGGCCCCTTCCGCGCCGTCACCGAGGCGCTCCTGCCGCGCTACCTGCACGAGAGTCGGCTGTCGGATTCCACCCTGACCGGCGAGATCCGCGCCATGGCCGAGCGCCTCGGCCCCGCCGTCTTCGCTCGCCAGATGGCCGCCATCATGGCCCGCCCAGACAGCCGTCCGCTGCTGCCCGGCATCGCCTGCCCGACCCTGATCCTCTGCGGCCGCCAGGACGCCGTAACGACGCTCGCCGAGAGCGAAGCCATGGCCGCGGCGATCCCCGGCGCGGCGCTGGTCGTGGCCGAGGATTGCGGGCACTTCGCGCCGCTGGAGCGGCCGGAGCTTGTGACCGGCGCGTTGCGGGCTTGGCTGGCTGGGGCGGCTACCGGGACCCTGACCTCGGCAGGCATGAAAGATTGAACAGAAGCAATGACTTTCAACTCGGTATGGACTACTGTTCGGGATTGATTCTCGATCGCTCGGTCGATTTCGTGCCTGTGCCCAGCGACTAGCGACAAGGCCGGTGAGATGGTCTCGATTACTCAGGAGCCGCGGTCCGACGACCCGACGTTGCGTGCCGAGATTGCCCTCTGCTGTCTGCTCGGGCTCGTTTGCGCCGGCCTGATCGCCTACGCCCCGCACTGGAACCGGCTGCTTGTCAGCGTTCTCTTCGCGGCCCTCTGCGGGATCATCATCAGAGTGCCCGAATGCATGACCGTCGGCAGGATCGCGTTGCTCTGCCTGCCGGTCGGTTTGTCGGTCCTTCTGGGGATCGTCCTGTGGTTCGCCATCTTGACCTATCCCGATCCCCCGACCGGGTCGGATCTGTACGACCTGCTGATACTCTCGTTCTTCGCGATCTTCGCCTATCCGATGCTGTTGGTGGGCTGCCTGGCCAGGCCCGCCACGGTGCGGCTGTTGAACGACCTGCTGGGAATCGTCGAGCGAATGGACCAGCGCGGCGGTCTCATTCTCAAGGTCGTCCTGTTCTTGTCCTTGTCGGCGGCCGGTATCGGCGTCACGGACCTGCCGAACGTCCTGCTGGCGATACTGCAGGCTTGAGGGGGCGGGTCATGGTCCCTTGTCAGGTCAGGACGGCGGCGGCGCTGGGATCAATGCTGCTTTGGCTCCTGTCCTTCCCCGCGATCGGCCAGGACTATGTCGAAAAGACATACAAGCACTGCGCCGGCATTCAGGGCATCGAGGGGACCGACAGGATCACCGCCGGACCCGGCCACGTGATCATGGAGTACCCGAGCGTCAGGGTCTATGGGACCGGATTCCGCCCGTCCAGCGCTCAAGTCGTCGGCAACCCCGTCGGCCAGGAGGCCTTCGACATAAACTGGCAGGTCGGCTCCCTTTCGTGTCTGGAATACACGGTCAGGTACTGCAAAAAGCTGCCGTGAGCGGACGGACGCCTTTGTCAGGTCTCGCCCCGGACATCAGGCGCTCGACCAAGTCGGTGCTGCGCTTCCAATGACAAGGGGGCGGAGAAGACGCAGGACGAGCCGCTGATCTTCAGATCTCTGTCTTGGGCGGGATCTTAGGCGGCGTCCATCCGCGGCCTGCTCAGCGCGTCGGCGCTGACGAACAGCAGTCGCCGGCGAAAGGCGGTCGGGCTTTCGACGATCAAGATCGCCTTGAGGGAGTCCAGGCCGCCCGCAAAGAACGGCCGCTGCAGGCTCCGACCGGGCTCTTCCGTCCAGTCCGGCACCGACAAGGCGTAGCTTAGCGCCAAGTGCTCCGCGACCGCGGCCAGATAGGCGTCTTCAACCTTTCCCAGCTCGGCCGGCCGTTCAGCTATGCAGGCCTGACGGTCCGCCGCATCCGCATAGAAATGGTCCAGGAACTCCCGCAGCACCGGATCGAAGCGCTCGACGCCGTCCAGCACCCGGCGGGCCACTTCCCGGAGTGAGCTCGGCCGTCGGGTAAGGGGCTCAGTTGCCATGATCCCTCATTCCTGGGCCGTACCGCCAGGTCTGTCAAACAACTCTTCGAGCCCGAATCTCGTCTTCGGGGAGATCCGGTTGGCCGGATAGAAGGCCTCCACCAAGGAGACGGCTTCGGTCGACGTCCTGATCTCAAGGAGTTCGGCCAAGGCTTTGATGTCGTTTAGATCCTGGCTTTCGTCAGCGCCACCTATTCGCATCGCCAGGGACTTCATGGCGAACAGGTATTGCGGGCTGGCAAGGAACAGACGCAGCCCCGGCGATTGCTCCGACGGATAGCTGCGAAACAGGCTCCGCGACGCTGGATCCCGGTCGGCACGACTGAGGAACCCCTTGACGCCGTCATTCAGCCAGCTCTCGTCCCAACCGTTCTCGATGGCGATGTCGCGGGCGACCTGACGCACGAAGCCTCGGTCGGCTTCGAAGACCGCGTCCACGTCGCGCGTGGGCGGTCTGCTACGGAGTGTCAGGACCAGGGCCGATCCGCCGTAGACTGTGACCTCGACGATCCTGCCGGCATCGACGGCTCGGCGGCCGATTTCGGCGAAGGCGGCTTCGATGGCCTCTCGGTCGAAGGGTCTGGGCTTCGGCATTCCGTGCCAAGGTCAGGGCAAAAGCCTCACACGTCCAGCTCGGCCGCCTCCACGAAGCGCGCGTTCTCGCGGATGAAGGCGAAGCGGAGCTCCGGCTTGCGGCCCATCAGGCGCTCGACCATGTCGGCGGTGTGCTTCTGGGAGGCGCGGGGGTCGGAGTCCTCGGTCTCGACCACCATGACCCGGAGCAGGGTGCGCTTGTCGGGCGCCATGGTGGTCTCCTTGAGCTGAGCCGGCGGCATCTCGCCGAGGCCCTTGAAGCGGCTGATCTCGATCTTGCCGCGGCCCTGGAAGGCCTCGGCCAGCAGCTCTTCCTTGTGCAGGTCGTCGCGGGCGTAGTGGGTGGTGCCGCCCTGGCTCAGGCGGTAGAGCGGCGGCTGCGCCAGGTAGAGCCGGCCGGCTTCGATCAGGCCGGGCATCTCGCGGTAGAAGTAGGTCATCAGCAGCGAGGCGATGTGCGCGCCGTCGACGTCGGCGTCGGTCATAATGATGACCCGCTCGTAGCGCAGCTTGTCCGGGTCGAAGCCGCCCTTGGTGCCGCAGCCCAGGGCCTGGACGATGTCGCCCAGCTCCTGGTTGGCGCGCAGCTTGTCGGCCGAGGCGCTGGCCACGTTGAGGATCTTGCCGCGCAGCGGCAGCACGGCCTGGGTCTCGCGGTTGCGGGCCTGCTTGGCCGAGCCGCCGGCGGAATCGCCCTCGACCAGGAAGACCTCGGTGCCCTCGGCGCGGCTGCGGGCGCAGTCGGCGAGCTTGCCCGGCAGGCGCAGCCGGCGGGTCGCCGACTTGCGGTTCAGCTCGCGCTCCTCGCGCTTGCGCCGGCGCTCCTCGGCGCGCTCGATGATCCGCTCCAGGAGGCCGCGGGCGCGCTCCGGGTGCTCGCTCAGCCAGTGGTCGAAGTGGTCCTTGATGGTCGCCTCGACCAGGCGGCCGGCCTCGGGATGGCTCAGCCGCTCCTTGGTCTGGCCCTGGAACTGCGGGTCCTTGACGAAGACCGAGAGCACCGCGGCCGCGCCGCCCAGCAGGTCGTCGGCGGTGATCTGGCTGGCCTTGCGGTTGCCGATCAGCTCACCGTAGGCCTTGAGGCCGCGGCTGAGGCCGCTGCGCAGGCCGAGCTCGTGGCTGCCGCCCTGGGGGGTGGGCACGGTGTTGCAGTAGGAGGCGGTGAAGCCGTTCTCGTCGGCCGGCCAGGTGATGGCCCACTCGAGCTGGCCCTCGGCGTCGGTGAAGCGGGCCTCGCCGGCGAAGGGGTCCGGGGTCAGCAGCTTGCGGCCGTTCAGGTGGGCGGCCAGGAAGTCGCGCAAGCCGGCGGGGAAGTGCAGGGTCTCGGCGGCCGGCGTCGGCTCGCCCTCGCGGATCAGGCTCTCGGCGCAGGACCAGCGGATCTCGACCCCGCGGTAGAGGTAGGCCTTGGAGCGGGCCATGCGGTAGAGCCAGTCCGGCCGGAAGCGGCTGTGGCCGCCGAAGATCTGCGGGTCCGGCTGGAAGGAGATGGTCGTGCCGCGCCGGTTGGGCGCCGAGCCGGCGGCCTTCAGCTTGCCCTGGGGCTTGCCGCGCTTGTAGGCCTGGCGCCAGAGCTTCTTGTCCCGGGCCACCTCGACGGTCAGCTCCTCGGCCAGGGCGTTGACCACCGAGAGGCCGACGCCGTGCAGGCCGCCGGCCGTGGCGTAGGCCTTGTCGGAGAACTTGGCGCCTGAGTGCAGGGTGGTGAGGATCACCTCCAGGGCCGACTTGCCCTTGAACTTGGGATGCGGGTCGACCGGGATGCCGCGGCCGTTGTCGCGCACGGTGATCCGGCTCTCCTCCGCCACCTCCAGCTCGATCCGGCTGGCGTGGCCGGCCACGGCCTCGTCCATGGCGTTGTCGAGCAGCTCGGCGACCAGGTGGTGCAGGGCCCGCTCGTCGGTGCCGCCGATGTACATGCCGGGGCGCCGGCGCACCGCCTCGAGGCCCTCGAGGACCTCGATGTCCTTCGCCGTGTAGGCGCTGTCTTTGCCCTTGCGGGCGCTGTTCTGGAACAGGTCAGTCACACTCGTCTTGTCCTGCGGGCCTGGTCATGATCGGCTTCAGCCTGCACTATCCTGTAGGCAACCGAGTCGATTCTTACAATATCTTGACATCCAACCGGGTGTTAAGAGTCGGACATAAGGCTATGACGCAACAGTCCCAACCCGAAGGCGAGCTGGCCATCCGCACCCTGGCGATGCCGGCCGACGCCAACCCGAGCGGGGATATCTTCGGCGGCTGGGTGCTGTCGCAGATGGACCTGGCGGGCGGCATCACGGCCGGCCGAAGGGCCCGGGGCCGGGTCGCCACGGTGGCGATCGACGCCATGACCTTCCACCGGCCGGTCTACGTCGGCGACGTGCTCTGTGTCTACGCCCAGGTGGCGCGCATCGGCCGGACCTCGATCGGCATCGACCTGGAGGCCTGGGTGCTGCGCGGCCGCCAGGGCGACCGGGTCATGGTCACCGAAGGCCGCTTCGTCTTCGTGGCGATCGACGATCGAGGGCGGCCGCGTCCCGTGCCGGCGCTGGAGGAGGAGGGGGTCGAGACGTGAGAGCGCTGGCTGCGAGCGTCGCACTGCTGTTCTGCCTATCGAGCATCCCGCCGCCCACGGCGGCCGGTGAGGTCGAGATCGTCGCCGCCGAGGCCTATCCCCTGGGCGGCGGCGAGTGGCGCTTCGAGGTCACCCTGCGCCACGCCGACACGGGCTGGGACCACTACGCCAATGCCTGGGACGTGGTCGCCCCGGACGGCACGCTCCTCGGTACCCGCAAGCTGTTGCATCCCCATGTCGAGGAGCAGCCTTTCACCCGCTCGCTCGGCGGCGTGGCGGTCCCGGACGGCGTCGAGCAGGTCACCATCCGGGCCTACGATTCGGTCCATGGTCGTGCTCAAAATGGAATGATAGTCGATTTGAGGCGGTGACAGCCGAATTGTCCCGGAGTCGCCGCCAATATGTCGAGAACAGGCGAATTAAGGACTTCGTTAACCTTCGTAAAGGCTCTCTTAACCCCCTAAGTGTAGTAGAGCGATGGACAAGGCAATACCATATGAACCGAAAACAAGGTTAATTCAGTGCGTCCCGATGTTGCCGACCTTCATCCGGTAGGTCCGGCCCTCGCGCTGGTAGAAGCGGACCATCGCCTCTTCGTCGCCCTGTCCGAATTCATCAGATAGCTTGCGCCGCCAATTGCCCACGGTCTGCGGCGAGACGCCGCAGGCGCGGGCGATGGCGCGGTCCGACCAGCGGCTCATCTCCGGGTCGCAGAGGTGGGCGATGACCGCGGCCCGGCGCTGGGTCGCCGTGGTCATCGGCTCCTCGCGCCGGCTCGGCGCCGGGGTGCTGGTCTCCAGCCGGGTCATGTCCTCCAGCAGGGCGTTGACCACCTTGGTCATCAGGCTGCGGTCGGACAGGCCGCCGGGCGCCTCCAGCACCGAGCGCAGCATCTGCAGGCGCGCCGTGCAGTCGGCCGCCGTGCGCGCCGGCAGGCGGTGGAGGCCCAGCTCCATCAGGGCGCGGTGGCGCTCCTGGTAGATCTTGTAGATGGTCGGGTTGGGGTAGAGCGGCCCTTCGCCCCGGTTGCGGGCATGGATGGTCTGCCACTCGAGCAGGGTGTCCTGCAGGCGGTCGGGCAGGGGCACGGCGTTGCGGGCGATCTCGCGGATCTGCTCGCCGTCGGGCTCGCCGACCTGCTCGAGGCGCGCCAGATAGGCTTGGTCCTCGGGGAGGACCTCGCTCATGGGCTGCGTCGTGCTGTCGCTCGAGGCCATATCACAGGTCCTCCTTCAGCAACTTTGGACAGCTATAGCGCGATTCGGGGCGGCGGATCACGGGCCGAGAACGACCCTGCGGAAATGCGAAGCCCCGGCCTCTCGTCGAGACCGGGGCTCCGGGTGCCTCGCGCCGCGGGCGCTGGGCCCGCAACCTAGGGCCCTAGCGGGCCCGCAACCTGGGGCCCCGCGGGGCCCGGGGGGCGGCTCAGCAGCTGTAGTACATCTGGAACTCGATCGGATGAGGCGCGTGCTCGAAGGCGTAGACCTCTTCCCACTTGAGCTCCGCGTAGGCCTCGATCTGGTCCTTGTTGAAGACGTCGCCGGCCAGCAGGAAGTCGTGGTCGGCCTCCAGCTCCTCGAGGGCTTGGCGCAGCGAGCCGCAGACCGTCGGCACGTCCTGCAGCTCCTCGGGCGGCAGGTCGTAGAGGTTCTTGTCCATGGCATCGCCCGGATGGATCTTGTTCTGGATGCCGTCGAGGCCGGCCATCAGCATCGCCGAGAAGGCCAGGTAGGGATTGGCCGAGGGATCGGGGAAGCGGACCTCGACCCGGCGCGAGGCCGGGCTGGAGCCGAAGGGGATGCGGCAGGAGGCCGAGCGGTTGCGCGCCGAGTAGGCGAGCAGCACGGGCGCCTCGAAGCCGGGGATCAGCCGCTTGTAGCTGTTGGTCGAGGGGTTGGAGAAGGCGTTGATCGCCCGGGCGTGCTTGATGATGCCGCCGATGTAGTAGAGCGCGGTCTCCGACAGCCCGGCGTAGCCCTCGCCGGAGAAGACCGGCTGGCCGTCCTTCCAGATCGACTGGTGGCAGTGCATGCCCGAGCCGTTGTCGCCGGCGACCGGCTTGGGCATGAAGGTCGCCGTCTTGCCGTAGGACTGGGCGACCATGGCGACGACATACTTGTAGATCTGCATGTTGTCGGCGGTGCGCACCAGGGTGTCGAACTTCAGGCCGAGCTCGGACTGGGCCGGCGCCACCTCGTGGTGGTGCTTCTCCATGGAGAGGCCCATCTCGGCCATGACGCTGACCATCTCGGCCCGCAGGTCGGTGCCGGAATCGACCGGCGGCACCGGGAAGTAGCCGCCCTTTGCCGGCGGCCGGTGGCCGAGGTTGCCCTCCGGGTAGTTCTCGTCGGAGGCGTAGGGGCCCTCCTCGGACTCGAAGTGGAAGGAGCAGTGGTTCATCTCGTTCTTGATGCGCACGCTGTCGAAGATGAAGAACTCCGCCTCCGGCCCGAAGATCGCCGTGTCGCCGATGCCGAGCGAGCCCATGTAGGCCTGCGCCTTGTTGGCGGTCGAGCGCGGGCAGCGCTCGTAGGGCTGGCCGGTCGAGGGCTCGAGCGTGTCGCAGAACAGGATGAGCTGCGGCTGGGCCGCGAAGGGGTCCATCACCGCCGTCGAGAGATCCGGCTTGAGCAGCATGTCGGACTCGTTGATCGCCTTCCAGCCGGCGATCGAGGAGCCGTCGAACATGATGCCTTCGTCGAGCGCGTCCTCGTCGACCGCGTCGAGGTACATCGCCAAGTGCTGCCACTTGCCGCGCGGGTCGGTGAAGCGGTAGTCGACGAACTTGACGTCGTGGTCCTTGATCATCTTCAGAATGGTATCTGGGTCGGACATCTTGATTGTTCCCGTCTTGGACTTGCGTTGTGCCTCACCGCCCGCGCGCTCTTGCGGAGCCCGCTGACGGCCTCGCCTGATCTTGGGTCGCCCCGGGGGCGGCTAGACCGCTTCCGCCCCGCGCTCGCCGGTGCGGATCCGGATCGCCTCGTCGATGGTCGAGACGAAGATCTTGCCGTCGCCGATCCGGCCGGTCTGCGCGGCCTGCTGGATCGCCTCGACGGCCCGCTCGACCAGGCCGTCCTCGAGGACGACCTCGACCTTCACCTTCGGCAGGAAATCGACGACGTATTCGGCGCCGCGATAGAGCTCGGTGTGACCCTTCTGTCGGCCGAAGCCCTTGGCCTCGGTGACCGTGATGCCCTTGATGCCGACCTCGTGGAGGGACTCCTTCACCTCGTCCAGCTTGAAGGGCTTGATGATCGCTTCGATCTTTTTCATGACCTGCCCATGCTGCTCCTTATTTCCAGTGGGACGTTCTTGCGGGCACGCGTTGAGAGCGACGCCGGACATAGGCGTCGCACAAGGCCTATAGCAGGCGCCGTGCCAACTGGCGGTCCCGCGCTAAGCCGCTGATATCAGGGAGACATCTCTAGCGGTCGCGGAACCCGGCCGGGCCCCGCGCGCTCATTTGATGGGCAACTGCCTAATTCTTGGGCAGATGCCCGCGTGTTTCCTGCTCTCCGGTCCCCGGGCTCGCCGGTCCCGGACCCTCGTCGAAGCCGAACAGGCTGAGGCCGCCGCCCCAGTCCGCCGGGGCCTCCATCTGCCACTGCCAGCGGAACCCGGCGATGCCCAGGTTGGCGAAGCCGTCGGCGTTCATCTCGAAGGAGAGGGCGGCGCGGGGCAGGGCGCTCGGGCCGACCCCGAAACCGAGGCGCGGCTGCTGAGGTCCCGTGCCGTCGGCTGCGAAGGGCACCCGGAAGAACAGGCCGCCGACCGCGTCGATGTCGTCGGCCTGGCTCGTCCCGGGAAACAGTCCGAGCGCGAGAACGAGGAGCAGAGAGCGTATATGGCTGTCGCTAATCACGGCGTCAGACCCGCTTCGATGCAACTGGCAAACAGCCTAGCCCATTCATGTTAACGCAGGGCTAAGGTTAAGGCCACATGAAGGCCACAGAGCTTACCCCGGATTCACCTAAGCAGAGCCTTTGTCGCTCAGCCAGTGACGAATTCGTGCCATCGCTTCTTCGATGTTTTCCAATGAGTTGGCGTAAGATATTCGCAGGAAGCCTTCACCTTCGGCGCCGAAGCTGGTGCCGGCGATGGTGGCCACGCCGGCCTCCTCGAGCAGGCCGATCTCGACCTGCTTGGCGCTGAGCCCGCTGGCCGCGATGTTGGGGAAGGCATAGAAGGCGCCGCCCGGCTCGGCCGCCCGCAGGCCGGGGATCCGGTTGAGCGCGCGCAGGACCAGGGCCCGGCGCTCGGTGAAGGCGGCCGCCATGGCCTCGACCGAGTCCTGCGGCCCCTCCAGGGCGGCGATGCCGGCGAACTGGGTGGCGGCGTTGACGCAGGAGTGGCAGTTGACCGCCAGGCGGAGCGCCGCGTCGAACAGCGCCTCAGGCCAGACGCCGTAGCCGAGGCGCCAGCCGGTCATGGCGTAGGTCTTGCTCCAGCCGTCGAGCAGGATCAGCCGGTCGGCCAGCGCGGGGTAGCGCAGCAGGCTCGCGTGCGCGCGGCCGTCGTAGAGCAGCCGGCTGTAGATCTCGTCGGACAGGATGGCGACCCGGGGGTGCGCGGCCAGGCCGGCGGCCAGCTTGTCGAGCTCCTCCGGGGGCGTGACGCCGCCGGTCGGGTTGGCCGGGCTGTTGAGGATGACCAGGCGGCTGCGCGGCGTCAGCCGCGACAGCACGGCCTCGGCGGTCATGGCGAAGCCGTCGGCCTCGCGCAGCGGCACCGGGACCGGCGTGGCGCCGCTGTAGGCAATCGTGGACTCGTAGATCGGAAAGCCCGGGTTGGGGTAGAGGATCTCGGCGCCCGGCTCGCCGAACATGACGATGGCGAAGAACATGGTGACCTTGCCGCCGGGCACCACCAGGATCCGGCCCGGGTCGACCTCGACGCCGCGCCGCTCGAAGAGGTCGGCGGCCACCGCCTCGCGCAGCGGCAGGATGCCGTTGGCGGGGGTGTAGCCGTGGTGGCCGTCGCGCAGCGCCTTGATGGCGGCCTCCACGACGTGCTCGGGCGTCTTGAAGTCGGGCTGGCCGATGCCGAGGTTGATCACCGACTTGCCCGCGGCCTCCAGCGCCGCGGCCCGGGCCAGCACCTCGAAGGCGGACTCGTTCTTCAGGCGCTGGAACGCGGCGACCGGCTCGACCTGAGGGCGGGGCATGGGACGGGGCTCCGATGAGGGGCGGAACCTTAGGGTCGGCCGCGAAGCACGGCAAGCAAGTGACTCGGCAAGCACCCGGCCTTGACGCTATGCTGCGGCTCCGCTTTAAAGCGCGTCCGCGCGCGACGCGCCGCGACGGTGGCTGTAGCTCAGTTGGTTAGAGCGCCTGGTTGTGGTCCAGGAGGTCGTGGGTTCAAATCCCATCAGCCACCCCATGCTTCCTTATCTCCGTCGGATGCGAGGCATGCCGCCGAGAAGCGGCGGCCGGGTCGGCTTAGGGAACACTTCTATTGACGACCCAAAGCAAACAGAACTAAGTCACGCGAAAGCCATGGCACCGGCGGCTAGACTAGAAGCGGACCGGTTTCTCTGGCCTGAGACGAAAAGACGATAGATTCGGTGGGTTTAAGTTGCCGTCGTTAACCTTCGCGGCTATCTTGCGCCCGCTAACACGTTAAGGCGACCAAGGGGTGTTACCATGGCGGCCTTCGGACGCGTTCTGGCGGCTTTGCTTCTGTTTGTGGGCGCCTGGCAGGGCGAGCTGCGCGCCGAGACCTATGAAGAGGGTCTCAAGGCCTTCGAGTCCGAAGACTATGACCGCGCCTACCGCATCTGGCAGCCCCTGGCGGATTCCGGAGACCCGGTCGCCCAGTACAGCCTCGGCAAGCTCTTCGAGCGCGGCGGCGGCGCGGTCCGCCAGGACTTCGCGCAGGCCGCCCGCTGGTATCGGGTGGCGGCCGAGCAGGGCATCGCGGCGGCCCAGAACAACCTCGCCCTGATGCACGCCCAGGGCCGCGGCCTGCCGCGCGACGTCGGCCGCGCCATCGACCTCTGGCTGGCGGCGGCGACCCAGAACCACCCCATGGCGCAGTACAACCTCGGCCTGGCCTACTTCCGCGGCGAAGGCGTCACCAAGGAGGAGCGCGAGGCGGCCGCCTGGTTCCGCCGCGCCGCCGACGCCGGCCTGGCCGACGCCCAGTACGCCATGGGCCAGATGAACCGGCTCGGCCTGGTCCTGCCCAAGGACGAATCCGTCGCGCTGGGCTGGTACAAGCTGGCCGGCGCCCAGGGCCACCGCGAGGCCAAGATGCAGGTTCAGCTCCTCGAGGCCGCCGGCCTGAAGGCCGAGGAGCCGGGCGAGCCGATCATCACCCCCAAGGCGCTGGCCCAGGCCGGCAACGGCGAGGCGCAGCAAGCCGCCGCCCAGGACGCGGACGCCGAGCCGCAGTCGGTGGTCATCACGCCGACCCAGCCGGCGGTGGCCAACGCGGCGGCCAGCGAAGCGCAGCCGGCCGCGGCCCAGGTTGCCGAGGCAGGGGGCGCCGAGGCCGAGCCGCAGTCGCGGGTCATGCTGCCGGCCGACGGGGACGCCGCCGCTGCCGCGAGCGGCGAGCCCAAGATGGCCCAGCCCTCTGCCGAGCTGCGCCCGGTGCCGACGCCCAAGCGTCGGCCGCAGGTCGCGGCGCTGGCGCAGAACGATAGCGATTCCGGCCAACAAGCGGGCGCGGCCCCGGCCGGCGAGGCGTCGCAGGCGGCGAGCGCGGCGACCAACGACACGGCGGCACCGGCGGCCGTCGTCCAGCTTCAGACCTCGGTCGCCAACCCCGAGCCGGCGGCGGAACCGGCCGCGCCGGCGGCAGCGGCCCCGGCCCCGGCCCCGGCCGAGACTCAGGCCGCGGCGCCGGAGAGCGAGGCGCCGAAGCCGGCCGCGGTGCAGACCGCCGCCAAGCCCGCCGAGCCGGAGGCCCAGGCGGCGCCGGCTGCGCAAGCCGTCAGCGGCGGCGCGGTCGGCATCTGGCTGGCCTCGGAGAACTCGCCGGACAAGGCCATGGCGCTCTGGCCCAAGACCCAGGCGCGCTACCCGAACCTGCTCAAGGAAGCCAAGCCGGCCATCGCCAAGGTCGACTGGGGCGAGAGCGGCACCTTCTATCGTCTGCTCGCCGGCCCGCTGCGCTCGGCCGACGCCGCCAAGCAGCTCTGCGCCGCCATGCGGGCGCAGGACGAGGATGCCTTCTGCAAGGTCATGACTCCCTGAGCCGGGCCCATTTGAAGCGGCCTGGTTGGCCGGCTTAGCCCGGCCGCCGCCGCGCGCGAGCGATCCCGATGCCCCCCGATCTCAAGGTAAGGCTCCGCGGCGACGGCCCGGCCGTCGGCTGCTGGCTGGAGCTGATGAGCCCGATCGTCGCGGAGATCGTCGCCGGGGCCGGCTACGACTGCGTCCTGATCGACATGGAGCACGGCGCGGCCAGCTACGCCGACGCCATCGCCATGATGCAGGCGGTGGCCGCCAGCGGCGCCGCGCCCCTGGTCCGGGTGCCGGCCAACGACCCCGTGGCTCTCAAGCGCACCCTCGACACCGGGGTCTCCGGCGTCATGGTGCCCGGCATCGACAACCGGGCCGAGGCCGAGGCGGCGGTGGCGGCCTGCCACTACCCGCCGCGCGGCACGCGGGGCATGGCGCCCTCCATCGTCCGCGCCAGCGGCTACGGCCGCCATTGGCGCGACTACGTGCGTGAGATCGCCGAGCGGCTGCTGGTCATGCTGCAGATCGAGTCCGCCGAGGCCGTCGCCGAGGTTGAGGCGATCGCCGCGGTCCAAGGCGTCGACATGCTGTTCATCGGCCCCTTCGATCTCTCGGCCAGCCTGGGGCACGTCGGCGAGCCCGACCATCCCGAGGTCATCGCCGCCATCGAGCGGGTCGAGGCGGCGGCCAAACAGGCCGGCTGCCTGCTCGGCACGATCCCGACCGCGGCGCGGCCCCTGGAGACTCTGCTCGAGAGGGGGCACGACCTGATCCTGCCGGACGCCGACCTGGCGATCCTGCGGGACGGCACCGACGCCTGCATGGCGCGCTGGCGGACGGCGCGCGGCGAGGGCTAGTTTCCAGTCAGCCCTAGGGGCCGTAGTGGGTCGAGAGGTATTCCAGGATCGCGGTGCGCTCCTCGGTCTCGAGCTCCGGCATGCCTTGCTCCTCGACCATCCAGTCGAGCGTCTCGGCCCAGCCGTCCTGGTCGAGGCCCTGCTGCTTGACGATCGCCAGGGAGTGGCAGGCCGCGCAGAGGTAGAAGACCTCTTCGCGGCCGTGGCCCGGCGGCAGCCCCTGCCACTCGTCTTCGGGCAGGTCGCTGAAGTGGGTGCTCAGGTAGTTGAGCATCAGGGTGCGGGCCCAGGGCTCCGGCTCGGCCATGCCGTTCTCGCGCACCATCGCGGTCAGCAGCTCGTCCCATTCGTCGCGGCTCAGGCGTTGCTGGGTGAACTGCTTGTCCGAGTGGCAGGCGCGGCAGGTGTAGTAGACCGCGTCGCGGCCCGGCCCTGGCGGCAGGTCGTTGATCTCGGACTCCGGCGTGACCGCAGCCTCGGCGTCCGTCGCCGAGGCCTGCGGTGGCGGCGCCAGAAGCAAGGCGCCGCCGAGCAGAGCCGCGATCAGAAACGCAGCGGACCTCACGCCGTGACCGTGACGGCGATGCGGTGCATCGAGTTGTTGAGGTAGCCCTTCGGGTTCCAGTTGATCGCGAAGGGTTGCTGGATGCCGTCGTTGTCCGTGGCGCGGGCCCAGATCTCGTAGTAGCCGGCCTGCGGGAAGCTGATCTCGCTGCGCCACTGCTGCCAGGAGAAGGGGTTCGGCGGCGGGTCGAGCTCGGCCTTCTGCCAGCTCGCGCCGAAGTCGTAGGAGATGTCCATGGACTGCACCCAGCGGTCGCCGGCCCAGGCCTGGCCGCGCACCTCGAGCGTCCGCGAGGCGACGCTCTGGTTGGTCTGCGGCGCGGTGATCAGCGACTTGACCGGCATGGACTCGATGATCTCGAAGTCCTTCTTGTCGACCTTGGTGCCGGGCGCCACCGGGAAGCCGGGCACGCGGTAGGAGGAGCCGGTCATCTTCGGGCCGTCGTGGACCACGTCGCGGAGCTGGATCCGGCGCAGCCACTTCTGCGAGGTCGAGCCCGGCCAGCCGGGGCAGACCGTGCGCACCGGGAAGCCGTTGAGGGCCGGGATCGGCTCGCCGTTCATCTCGAAGGCGACCAGGCAGTGCTCTTCCATGGCCTTGGCGATCGGCACGCCCCTGGAGATCGGCAGCTTGTCCGGATCGCCGGAGAGGTGGCCGTCCATGCCGTAGTGCGCGGTGTAGACGACGCTGTCCTTGACGCCGACGGCCTGCAGCAGGTCGCGGTAGCGCACGCCGGTCCATTCCGCGTTGCCGACCGCGCCGAGGGTCCATTGGTTGCCCTTGGCCGGCGGGTTGAAGGCGGCGCGGCCGTTGCCGCCGCATTCGATCTGCAGCTTGAGCTTGACCACCGGGAACTTGCTCTTGAGGTCGTCGAGGCTCAGCTCCATCGGGTTGTTGACGGCGCCGTCGACGGTCAGCCGCCAGTCGCTGGCATCCATCTTCAGGGCCATCTCCGGCAGCGTGCCGTTGTTGCGGACGAAATGCCGGTTGTTGGGGGTGACCGCGTCGTCCAGCAGGTGCGGCGGCGTCTCGGCGTTGATCGGCCGGTCGTTCAGCAGGGTCAGGCCGTCCTTGCCCTTGAACAGCTCGAGCTCGGTCTCCTCGGCCAGGGCCGCGGGGATCAGGCCGGCGGGCATGTTGCGGTGAAAGGGGATCGTCGCGCCGAGCATGGCGCCCATGGTCGCCAGGCCGGCGCCCTTCAGGAAGCCGCGTCTGTCACGCTCCGCGCGCCGGCCGAAGACCAGATAGTCGGCCCGCTCCGGATCTTCCTGGTAAAGCTCGCAAATGCCGCGCTCGGCCCTAGACTTCGACATCGATCATCCTCCCGTCTGATTTCGCGATGCGCTCTGCGGCGCATGAGGAAGAGACGAAGCGGGCCGGCGATCTATTCCATCGGCGACTGGCGCGGCTTGAAGAGACGCCGAAGCCGCCGGCTTCAGCCGATGCAGGGCCGGCTTTCGGCGCGGCTCTTGGCGAGGGCGGTGCGGGTTTCGCCGTCGAAGGGCGCGGCCTCGCGCGTGGCCTTGTAGAGGCTCCGGGCGATCAGGGCGAAGCGCTGGGGATCCATGCCCTCGGCCAGCAGGAGATGGGCCCGCTCGCCGATCCGCCAGCCGCGCGCCAGGGTCGGTGCCTCGCCCAGGGTCGCCAGGCCCGGGTCGAGGATCTCGGGCCCGTCGAAGATGAACAGGCTGATCTGGCAGCCGCGGTTGCCGCGGTAGCCGATATGCAGCCCGCGCTTGTCCTCGCCGAGGTCGAGCGGGCGCGTGAAGGCGACCTGCAAGCGCGCCGCGCCCAGGTCGAGGAGATCGGGGTCCGGCAGGACCGGCGCCGGGCCCAAGGCGACGAGGCGCTGCAGTTGCGTCCCGCTGTCTTCGGCGGCGGCCCCGGCCGGCCAGTCGCGATGCTCTGCCCAGGCCTGCTCCAGCCATGCCGGCCCGCTCGGCTGGCCCAGCGGCATGGCGAAGAATAGGGCGCCGCCGATCACCAGGACCAGCGCCGCGGCGGCGGCGAGCAGCGGCCAGCGCGCCGGCGGGCCGCCGTGCTCGCTCGGCTTCGGCGCCTGGACCGGCGGGTCCTGCTCGATCGCGCCTTCCTGCACCATGGCCTTGAGCCGGGTGAGCACGGCCACCTTGTGGGCCAGCGCCCGGTCCTCGGACACGGCGCGCGCCACGGCGGCGGCCTCGGCGGCCGACAGCTCGCCGTCGACGTAGGCGTTGAGCGTTTCCGGAGACGGTGTCAGGCGGCTCATGAAGCGTCTCCGCGGGCGCGGCGGGGCAGGGTGCTGACGTTGTTGTCGACCACCACGGACAGCAGCGCCTCCCGGGCCCGGCTCAGGCGGCTCATCACCGTGCCGACCGGCAGGCTCAGCAGAGCGGCCGCCTCGGCATAGGAGAAGCCGGCGATGTCCACGAGGGCGATGATCTCGCGGTGCGCCGGCCGCAATTTGGTGAGGGCCAGCTTGACCGTCAAGGCGCTCAGCAGGTGCTCGTCGCCGCGCCAGATCTCGACGCTCTCCACCGGCGCCTCCTCGGCCTCGGCCTCGACCAGCGAGCGGCCCTCGCGGCGGACCCGGTCGATGTAGAGGTTGCGGAGGATCTTGAACAGCCAGGCCCGGTAGGCCGCCTCGTCGCTCGGCGTGGAGCGGGCGGCCAGCGCCTTGAGCAGCGCCTCCTGGGTCAGGTCGCGCGCCTGCTCGCGCTCGCCGCAGAGACAGACCGCGTAGCCGAACAGGCGGTTGATGTAGGGCTCCAAGCGGTGCGGCCTCGACTCCGCCATGCCGTCCAAGCGCTCCCTTGCCGTCGCTCCCCGCTTGACCGCGAGGTTGGCGCGCAGCTTCGGCCGAAGCTCTTGCCCTTGGCAAGTGCCTTGCGGCGGCGGCGCCGTCTGGGCGAGTCTTGGAAGCCGAAGGGAACGCCGCATGACCCGAGACCCGGCCCGCGATCGCCTGAACCTGCTGTCGGTCGAGGAGATGTACCGCGCCGACGCCGCCGCCGTGGCGGCCGGGGTGGCGGGCGTCGACCTCATGGAGGCCGCCGGGGCGGCGGTGGCGGCGGCGGTCTGCCGGCAGCGGCCGCCCGGCCGGGCCCTCGTGCTCTGCGGGCCGGGCAACAACGGCGGCGACGGCTTCGTCGCCGCGCGGCACCTGGCGGACGCCGGCTGGCGGGTGCGCCTCGCCCTGCTCGGCGAGCGCGCCGCGCTCAAGGGCGATGCCGCCCACCACGCCGGCCTGTGGCGCGGCGAGGTCGCGCCGCTCGCCGCCGAGCTGCTCGACGAGGCGCCCGACGTCGCGGTCGATGCCCTGTTCGGCGCTGGCCTGAGCCGGCCGCTCGAGGGCGCCGCGGCGCGCCTGGCCGAGCGACTCGCCGCGCAGGCCACGCCGACCATCGCCGTCGACGTGCCGAGCGGCGTCGCCGGCGACAGCGGCGACGCCCTCGGCGAGCTGGCCGTCCGGGCGACCGAGACGGTCACCTTCTTTCGCAAGAAACCGGCGCATCTACTTCTGCCGGCACGAGAATATTGCGGACTTGTGACACTGGTTGAGATCGGCATTCCGGCGGCGGTGCTGGCCGAGATCGCGCCGCAGGCCTGGGAGAACGGGCCGCCGCTCTGGGCCGCGCGCTACCCCTGGCGGCGGGCGGCGGACCACAAATACCGCTTCGGCCACGCCCTGGTCTTCGGCGGCGAGACCATGACCGGGGCCGGCCGGCTGGCGGCGCGGGCCGCCCTGCGCGCCGGTGCCGGCCTGGTCACGGTCGCGGCGCCGAGCGCCGCCCTGCCGGTCTACGCCCAGGCCTCGGCCAGCCTGATGACCGCGCCGCTCGACTGGCCCGACGAGCTGGCGGCCCTGCTGGCCGACGCCCGCAAGAACGCCGTGCTGCTCGGGCCGGGCAACGGCGTCACCGAGGAGACGCGCGGCCACGTCCTGGCGTCGCTCGCCGCCGGCAAGGCCTGCGTGCTCGATGCCGATGCCCTGAGCGTCTTCGCCGACGATCCGGCGCGGCTGTTCGAGGCGATCGCCGGCCCCTGCGTGCTGACGCCCCACGACGGCGAGTTCGCCCGCCTGTTCCCCGACCTGGCGCGGGCCGAGGGCGGCAAGCTGGCGCGGGCCCGTGCCGCCGCCCGGCGCAGCGGCGCGGCGATCCTGCTCAAGGGCGCCGACAGCGTGGTCGCCGACCCCGACGGCCGCGCCGTCGTCAACGCCAACGCGCCGCCCGAGCTGGCCACCGCCGGCAGCGGCGACGTCCTGGCCGGCATCCTGGTCGGGCTGCTGGCCCAGGGCCTGCCGGCTTTCGAGGCGGCGGCCATGGCGGCCTGGCTGCACGGCGCCGCGGCCAGCGGCTTCGGCCCGGGCCTGATCTCCGACGATCTGCCCGACCGACTGCCGAATGCCCTTAAAATGTTACACGATAGTCTTGCCGACTCGCCGGCGGGTTAGGTCTTTTTTCACTACCAGAACCTAAGCTTTTCGGCCTAATCGAGCGGTGAGGAGGATGGTCTCGTGACCAGCCTTGAAGAGTTCATTAACCGGCCGGTGCCGTTCCTCGGTCGTCCGCTGCTGTCGCTCGGGCGCAAGCAGAGCGCCGCGGGGTCGGACATCCGGCCCGGCGCGACCTTCCGGCGCAACGTCAAGCGCAACTGGGTGGAGATCGCCACCGTCCTGCGGGTCGCCAGCGACGCCCAAGGCATCGAGCACGTGACCTACGACCTGACGATCGTGCGCAACAAGGTCAACGTGCACCCGACGCCCGAGCGGCGCATGCTCAACCTGACCAGCTTCCGCAAGCTGTTCCAGGACCTGGCCCCGGCCTAATTCGACGGTCGGCGGCGAGCGGAGGCTTGCCAGCGGGCGGCTGAGCCGGGACCATGGCCGGGTCGACCACGGCCATTCCGGACGGACCCCGCCCATGCCCGAGACCCTGCCCAGCGCCGGCGCGGCGCGCCGCGCCGCGCCCGCCTCAGAACAGATCGCCATGCTGCGGGCCTTGGAGCGCAAGGTCCGCTGGCTCTCGGCCTGGACCATCCACAACGCGAACCACCTGAGGCCGAGCCGGGACGGGCTCAAGGTCGGCGGCCACCAGGCCTCCTGCGCCTCGATGGTGACCCTGATGACGGCGCTCTACTTCGCCGTCCTGCGGCCGCAGGATCGGGTCGCGGTCAAGCCCCACGCCAGCCCGGTGTTCCACGCCATCCAGTACCTGCTGGGCAACCAGAGCCTGGACAAGCTGCAGGGCTTCCGGGCCTTCGGCGGCGCCCAGTCCTACCCCTCGCGGACCAAGGACCACGACGACGTCGACATCTCGACCGGCTCGGTGGGCCTCGGCGTGGCCATGACCGCCTTCGCCTCGCTGGTCCAGGACATCGTCCAGCTCAAGGGCCTGGCGCCCGAGGGCTTGGCGCCGGGGCGCATGGTCGCCCTGGTCGGCGACGCCGAGCTCGACGAGGGCAACGTCTACGAGGCCCTGCTCGAAGGCTGGAAGCACGAGCTGCGCAACACCTGGTGGGTCATCGACTACAACCGCCAGAGCCTCGACGCGGTGATCACCGACCGGCTGTTCGGCCGGATCGACGAGCTGTTCAGCTCGATGGGCTGGCGGGTCGTCACCATGAAGTACGGCAAGCGCCTGGAGGCCGCCTTCCGCGAGCCCGGCGGCGAGGCCCTGCGGCAGTGGATCGACGACTGCCCGAACTCGCTCTACTCGGCCCTGGTGTTCCAGGGGGGTGCCGCCTGGCGCCGGCAGCTCCTGGCCGACATCGGCGACGCGGCGGGGATCAAGGGCCTGCTCGACGGCTTCAACGAGGAGTCCCTGGCCGCGCTGATGACCAATCTCGCCGGCCACGACATGGCGAGCGTGCTGGAGGCTTTCGAGGCCAGCCAGGACGAGACGCCGACCTGCTTCATCGCCTACACCATCAAGGGCTACGGCCTGCCGCTCGCGGGCCACAAGGACAACCACGCCGGGCTGATGAACCCCGAGCAGATGGCCGCCTTCCAGGCCGCCAACGCCGTGCCCGAGGGCGCCGAGTGGGAGCTCTTCGCCGGCCTCGAGGTCGCACCCGAGGCGCTGCGCGGCTTCCTCGACGCCGTGCCCTTCAACGCCCGGGGCCGGCGCCGGCTCGAAGCGCCGAAGCTGGCGGTGCCGGCGGCCTTTCCGGTGCCGGAGGGCGAGCGGCAGTCGACCCAGGAGGGCTTCGGCAAGATCCTCGGCGAGCTGGCCCGCGGCGACTCGCCCCTGGCCGAGCGGATCGTCACCAGCGCGCCGGACGTCACCGTCTCGACCAACCTCGGCGCCTGGGTCAACCGCCGCGGCATCTTCGACCGGCGGCCGCGCGAGGACGTCTTCAAGGCGCAGAAGGTCGTCTCGGCGCAGCGCTGGGCCATGTCGCCCGAGGGCCAGCACGTCGAGCTCGGCATCGCCGAGAACAACCTCTTCATCCTGCTGGCCGCGCTCGGCCTGTCGCACTCGCTGTTCGGCGCCCGCCTGTTGCCGGTCGGCACGCTCTACGACCCCTTCATCCAGCGCGGCCTCGATGCCCTGAACTACGCCTGCTACCAGGACGCCCGCTTCATGCTGGTGGCGACGCCCTCCGGCATCACCCTGGCGCCCGAGGGCGGGGCCCACCAGTCGCTCTCGACGCCGCTGATCGGCCTGGCCCAGGACGGGCTCGCCGCCTTCGAGCCGGCCTGGGTCGACGAGCTGGCGGTGATCATGGCCTGGGCCTTCGACTACATGCAGCGCGACGGCGGCGGCGACTCGGAGATCGACTGGCTGCGCGACAAGGAGGGCGGCTCGGTCTACCTCAGGCTCTCGACCCGGGCGCTGGCGCAGCCGGACCGCGAGCTCGACGCCGCGACCCGCCGGGCGATCATCGCCGGCGGCTACTGGCTGCGGCCGCCGGCTACGGGCGCGGAGCTGGCCCTGGTCTTCACCGGCGCCGTCGCGCCCGAGGTGCTGGCGGCCTTCGAGGCCCTGAGCGAGGACATCCCCGGCGCCGGCCTGCTGGCGGTCACCTCGGCCGACCGGCTGAACGCCGGCTGGCATGCCGCCGAGCGCGCCCGGCGCGGCGGCCAGCGCGACGCCCGCTCCCATGTCGAGTGCCTGCTGGCGCCCCTGGCGCCCGATGCCGGCCTGGTCACCGTGCTCGACGGCCACCCGGCCAGCCTGTCCTGGCTCGGCGGAGTCGCCGGCCATCGGATCCAGGCGCTCGGCGTCGAGCACTTCGGCCAGTCCGGCGACCTGGCCGACCTCTATCGCCACTACGGCCTCGACGAGGCGGCGATTCTGGACGCCTGCGCCGCCGCCTGCCTGGCCCGCCGGCGCTAGAATCGCCCGCTAAACCAAGGCTTCCGGCTTGCTTGAGGGGCCCCGGGGGCCATGCTATACACCCGCGCCATTCGCGGCGGCGGAGGCGGGCGGCGGGCGTGGCGGAACTGGCAGACGCGCCAGGTTTAGGTCCTGGTGAGGCAACTCGTGGGGGTTCGAATCCCTCCGCCCGCACCAGGGGGGTGCGCTCGACGAAACCGCCGTGCGCCATCGGAGGCTAGCCGAGCCGACAGGCGTCGCTCCGGCCGGGACACACAACAGCTAGAAACGAGGAAGGGGCGGGGCCGCCCATGCAGGTCACCGAAACACAAGCCGACGGCCTGAGCCGCGAGTTCAAGATCACCGTCGCGGCCAAGGACATCGACGAGAAGATCGAGCACCGCCTGATGGAGCTCGGCAGCCAGGTCAAGGTGCCCGGCTTCCGGCCGGGCAAGGTGCCGCTGACCGTGCTCAAGCAGCGCTTCGGCTCATCGGTCATGGGCGAGGTGCTGGAGAACGCGGTGCGCGACAGCTCCAACCAGGCGATGATGGAGCGCGGCCTGCGCCCGGCCATGCAGCCCAAGATCGAGATCACCTCCTTCGACCCGGGCACCGACCTGGAATACACCATGGCGCTGGAGGTGCTGCCCGAGATCGAGTTCATGGACTTCGCCGGCCTCGAGCTCGAGCGGCTCAAGGTCTCGGTGCCCGACGAGGAGGTCGACAACGCGCTGCAGGAGATCACCAAGTCGCAGCGCAAGACCGAGCCCCTGGCCGAGCCGCGCAAGGCCGAATCGGGGGACGTCCTGGTCATCGACTTCCGCGGCACGGTCGACGGCGAGGAGCAGCCCGGCATGGCCGCCGAGGGCCACCACCTGGAGCTCGGCTCCAACCAGTTCGTCGGCACCTTCGAGGACCAGCTCATCGGCGCCGACAAGGGCGAGCAGCGCCAGGTCACGGTGACCTTCCCCGAGGCCTACGTGAACGACAAGCTGGCCGGCCGCGAGGCGGTCTTCGAGGTGACGGTGCAGGACATCCTGGCCTCGGTGCCGGTGCCGATCGACGACGACCTGGCCAAGCGGATGGGCCTGGAGTCGCTGGACGCCCTGAAGGGCAACGTCCGGACGCAGATCGAGAAGGAGTACCAGCAGGTCTCCCGTGGCCGCATGAAGCGCCAGCTCCTCGACAAGCTGGCCGACGGCCACGGCTTCGAGGTGCCGGCCGGCATGGTCGACGCCGAGTTCGAGGTGATCTGGCGCCAGGTCGAGGAGGACCGCGGCCGCGGCGAGCTCGACCCCGAGGACGAGGGCAAGAGCGAGGACAAGCTCAAGGAGGAGTACCGCGAGATCGCCGAGCGCCGGGTGCGACTCGGCCTGCTGCTCTCCGAGGTCGGCCGGAAGAACGCCATCGAGGTCTCCCAGGAGGAGGTCAACCAGGCGCTGCTCCGGGAGGCCCAGCGGCACCCGGGCAAGGAGCGCGAGGTCTTCGAGTTCTTCCAGAAGTCGCCCGAGGCGCTGGCCAATTTGCGGGCGCCCCTGTTCGAGGACAAGGTCGTCGACTATATCGTCGAGTTGGCATCGGTGAGCGAGCGCGAGCTGACACCCGACGCGCTGCGGGCCGAGATGGAGGCGGAGGTGAAATCCGACAGCAAGAAGGCGGGCGAGGGGGACGACAAGGCGGAGGGCTAACCGCCGCACGTCTCACCGAGCCGGGACCGGGCCCAGTCAATCGACGTATTCAGGTCAATCGAGGTAAGCAAATCGCATGAGAGACCCCATCGAGACGACGATGAACACGCTGGTGCCGATGGTCGTGGAGCAGACCAACCGGGGCGAGCGGGCCTACGACATCTATTCCCGGCTGCTCAAGGAGCGGATCATCTTCCTGACCGGGCCGATCAACGACATGGTCTCGAGCCTGGTCTGCGCCCAGCTTCTCTACCTGGAGTCCGAGAACCCCAAGAAGGACATCGCCTTCTACGTCAACTCGCCGGGCGGGGTCGTCTCCTCGGGGCTGGCGATGTACGACACCATGCAATACGTCCGGCCGGACGTCTCGACGGTCTGCATCGGCCTGGCGGCCTCGGCCGGCTCGCTGCTGCTGATGGCCGGCGCGGCGGGCAAGCGCTTCGCCCTGCCTAACGCGAAGGTGATGGTCCACCAGCCCTCCGGCGGCTTCCAGGGCCAGGCCACGGACATCGAGATCCACGCCAAGGAGATCCTGGCCACCCGGGCCCGGCTCAACGAGATCTACGCCAAGCACACCGGCCAGCCCTACGAGACGGTGGTCGAGGCCATGGAACGTGACCGTTTCATGACAGCCGAGGAGGCCCGGGACTTTGGCTTGATCGACTCGGTGGTCGAGAGGCACGAGATCGACCTCCCGGACGGCGAGGATGGCGGCAAGCCGCGTGGCGACGGTGAAGGAGCTTAAAGATCCCGTTAAGGGATTGTTGAGGCCTGGCACGTTAGCGTCAGAAACGGCGCTTTGGGCCTCCCGCGTGAGGCCGCCGAATCGCCGAGAATTGCGGCCAATCCGGCCCAATTTGTCGTTGTACGGGGCTGTCGCGTCTGTCTAACATGACACGCCGAATCAGGGATCGAGACGGGAAACGATGACCAAATCGAGCGGCGGCGATTCCAAGAACACCCTCTACTGTTCGTTTTGCGGCAAAAGCCAGCACGAAGTCCGCAAGCTCATCGCCGGCCCCACCGTTTTCATTTGCGACGAGTGCGTCGAGCTCTGCATGGATATTATCCGTGAGGAGCACAAGACGACCCTGGTCAAGTCGCGCGACGGCGTGCCGACCCCGCGCGACATCTGCACCGTGCTCGACGACTACGTGATCGGCCAGGACCACGCCAAGCGCGTGCTCTCCGTTGCGGTGCACAATCACTACAAGCGCCTGGCCCACGGCTCGAAGAACAACGACGTCGAGCTGGCCAAGTCGAACATCCTGCTGATCGGCCCGACGGGCTGCGGCAAGACGCTCCTGGCCCAGACCCTGGCGCGGATCCTCGACGTGCCCTTCACCATGGCCGACGCGACCACGCTGACCGAGGCGGGCTACGTCGGCGAGGACGTCGAGAACATCATCCTCAAGCTGCTGCAGTCGGCCGACTACAACGTCGAGCGCGCGCAGCGCGGCATCGTCTACATCGACGAGGTCGACAAGATCAGCCGCAAGTCGGACAACCCCTCGATCACCCGCGACGTCTCGGGCGAGGGCGTCCAGCAGGCCCTGCTCAAGATCATGGAAGGCACCATCGCCTCCGTGCCGCCGCAGGGCGGGCGCAAGCATCCGCAGCAGGAGTTCCTGCAGGTCGACACGACCAACATCCTGTTCATCTGCGGCGGCGCCTTCGCCGGGCTCGAGAAGATCATCTCGCAGCGCGACAAGGGCTCCTCGATCGGCTTCGGCGCCGACGTCAAGAGCCCGGAGGACCGCCAGACCGGCGAGATCCTCAAGGACGTCGAGCCGGAAGACCTGCTCAAGTACGGCCTCATCCCCGAGTTCGTCGGCCGCCTGCCGGTGGTCGCGACCCTGGAGGACCTCGACGAATCGGCGCTGATCGAGATACTGACCATGCCGAAGAACGCCTTGGTCAAGCAGTATCAGCGCCTGTTCGAGATGGAGGACGTGTCCCTCAAGTTCACCGAGGACGCTCTCGGCGCCATCGCCATGAAGGCGATCGCCCGCAAGACGGGCGCGCGGGGCCTGCGGTCGATCATGGAGGGGATCCTTCTCGAGCCGATGTTCGACCTGCCCGGCCTGGAGAACGTCGAGGAGATCGTCATCAATCGGGAAGTGGTCGAGGAAGGCCAGTCCCGCCCGCTCTACATCTACACCGACCGGCGCGAGGACGTGGGGTCGAGCGCCTAGGCGGCACCGGCTATGCGCCGCCGGCATCTTGAACCGCCGGCCAGGAGCGCCATTTCAACAGCGTGACCGAGGGGGACCGGTCTGGTGCGCCGCATGCCTACTGAGGGTGCGGCCAGAATGACGCGGCTGACAGTTGAGGGCCCATGTTGGACGTAACGCGCGGCAATCTCTATCCGGTCCTGCCCCTGCGGGACATCGTCGTCTTTCCCCATATGATCGTTCCGCTCTTCGTCGGCCGCGAGAAGTCCGTCCGCGCCCTCGAGGACGTCATGAAGGACGACAAGCAAATCCTTCTGGTCACTCAGAAAAACGCGGCTCAGGACGATCCCTCGCCGGTCGACATCTATTCCGTCGGCACGGTCGGCACGGTGCTGCAGCTTCTCAAGCTGCCCGACGGCACCGTCAAGGTGCTGGTCGAGGGCGGCCACCGGGCGCGGATCGCCCGTTTCGCGGAGAATCCGGATTTCTTCCAGGCCTATGCCGAGATCACCGAGGACGTGGTCGAGGACGAGCGCGAGCTCGACGCCCTGGTGCGCACCGTGGTCTCCCAGTTCGAGCAGTACATCAAGCTCAACAAGAAGATCCCGCCCGAGGTGCTGGTCTCGATCAACCAGATCGACGACCCCAGCAAGCTCGCCGACACCATCGCCTCGCACCTCTCGCTGAAGATCGCCGAGAAGCAGGAGCTGCTCGAGGCCGAGCACGTCGGCAAGCGCCTGGAAAAGATCTACGGCCTGATGGAAGGCGAGATCGGCGTCCTGCAGGTCGAGAAGCGCATTCGCAACCGGGTCAAGCGCCAGATGGAGAAGACCCAGCGCGAGTACTATCTCAACGAGCAGCTCAAGGCGATCCAGAAGGAGCTCGGCGAGAGCGAGGACGGCCGCGACGAGGTGGCCGAGTACGAAGACCGCATCGCCAAGACCAAGCTCTCCAAGGAAGCGCGCGACAAGGCGACGGCCGAGGTCAAGAAGCTGCGCTCCATGAGCCCCATGTCGGCCGAAGCGACGGTGGTTCGGAACTACCTCGACTGGATGCTGAGCATCCCCTGGAAGAAGCGCTCGAAGGTGAAGCACGACATCAAGCACGCCCACGAGGTGCTTGATGCCGATCACTACGGCCTGGACAAGATCAAGGAGCGCATCCTCGAGTACCTGGCCGTCCAGCAGCGCATGAAGAAGGTCAAGGGGCCGATCCTCTGCCTGGTCGGACCGCCCGGGGTCGGCAAGACCTCGCTCGGGCAGTCGATCGCCCGCGCCACCGGCCGCAGCTTCGTGCGCATGAGCCTCGGTGGCGTGCGCGACGAGGCCGAGGTGCGCGGCCATCGCCGGACCTACATCGGCTCGATGCCGGGCAAGGTCATCCAGGGCATGAAGAAGGCCAAGACCTCGAACCCGCTGTTCCTGCTGGACGAGGTCGACAAGCTCGGTGCCGACTGGCGCGGCGATCCCTCCTCGGCCCTGCTCGAGGTGCTCGATCCCGAGCAGAACAGCACCTTCAACGACCACTATCTCGAGGTCGACTACGACCTCTCCGACGTCATGTTCGTGACCACGGCGAACACCCTGCGCATGCCCCAGCCGCTGCTGGACCGCATGGAGGTGATCCGCCTGCCGGGCTACACCGAGGACGAGAAGGTCGAGATCGCCCGGCGCCATCTGATCCCCAAGCAGATGAGCAACCACGGCATCGACGAGGACGAGTGGTCGATCTCGGAGCAGGCGCTGCGGCACCTGATCCGCCTCTACACGCGCGAGGCCGGCGTGCGCAATCTCGAGCGCGAGCTGGCCAACCTGGTGCGCAAGGCGGTCAAGGAGATCGCGCTCGGCGAGTGCAAGAAGCTGGCGGTGACCCAGCGGAACCTCGAGAAGTTCGCCGGCGTGCCGCGCTACCGCGACAGCCAGACCGAGCTCGAGGACCTGGTCGGCGTCGCCACCGGCCTGGCCTGGACCGAGGTCGGCGGCGAGATCCTGTCGATCGAGGCGGTGACCGTGCCGGGCAAGGGCAAGGTCAGCTCGACCGGCAAGCTCGGCGACGTGATGAAGGAGTCGATCCAGGCGGCGGAGTATTTCGTCAAGAGCCGCGCGGTCGGTTTCGGCATCAAGCCGACGGTCTTCGAGAAGAAAGATATCCACGTCCACGTGCCGGAGGGCGCGACTCCGAAGGACGGTCCCTCGGCCGGCGTGGCGATGGTCACGGCCATCGTCTCGGTGCTGACCGGCGTGGCGATTCGCCGCGACGTCGCGATGACCGGCGAGGTGACGCTACGCGGTCGCGTGCTGGCGATCGGCGGTCTCAAGGAGAAGCTCCTGGCGGCGCTGCGCTCGGGCATCAAGAAGGTCCTGATTCCGAAGGAAAACGAGAAGGACCTGGCGGATATCCCGGACAACGTGAAGCGCAGCCTGGAGATCGTCTCGACCGAGACCATCGACGACGTGCTCGAACATGCCTTGGTCGAGGAGCTGACTCCGATCGAGTGGATGGAGCCGGACGACGTCGACGCGGTCGCGACGACATCGGGCGACGGCGAGCACAAGGGAGTCGTGACGCACTGATCGCGTCGCGACTCGGAACGTCGAGTCGCGACTCGACGGAGCGTCGTCAAGTCGGTGGAAAACGCCTAAATTCCGCAAGATTCCTACAGTTTCGCGCATTGACGCCGCGCGCGACCGCGATCTAGAGTGGTTTGCATCGTATCGAATTCCCTTCGAACTCAACCCAATCCCGTCGATAGAGGGGGGACACGTGAACAAAAACGATCTTGTTGCCGCCGTTGCCGATAGCACGGGGCTTTCCAAGGCCGATTCCGCGAGCGCAGTTGACGCCGTCTTCGACACCGTCACCTCCGCTCTCAAGCGCGGCGATGATGTGCGGCTTGTCGGATTTGGCACCTTCTCGGTGACCCGTCGTGCGGCCTCGCAAGGGCGCAACCCGCGCACCGGGGAGACGATCCAAATCCCCGCGTCCAATCAACCCAAGTTCAAGGCCGGTAAGGGACTCAAAGACTCCCTGAACTGACGCCTCGGGACAGCCGTTGGGCCGATCGGCCGCCCCGATGAAAAATCGGCGGCGGTCGATTGCGTTTGGGCCGCCGTTCGCCCTCGACAGAGTCTCGATCAAGAGACTCTCGGCCAAGAGACTCTCGGCCAAGAGACTCCCGGCCAAGAGACTCGGGGAGCGACTCACGGGCGGTTAGCTCAGCGGAAGAGCACCTGTCTTACACACAGGATGTCGCTGGTTCGATCCCAGCACCGCCCACCACCCTGCGCCTTCGGCTTCGGGTGGCAGGCCACCCCGGTGGCGCGCCGAGCGAAGCGTCGCAGGCAGCGAGATCAGCAGCCCGCCGGCGAGGTCCGGGGATCGACCGTGGCTTCGCACATGGCGGCGTCGGCCTCGGGGAGCTGCTCGCCGGCCAGCTCCAGAACCTCCGGCGGCTTGCAGGCGTTGACCAGGCTGCGGTCGTCGCGCTCGCTGAGGCAGAAGCTCAAGCCGTCCTTCACCAGACCAGGCTCGTCGTTGTAGCGGCCGTAGATGATCTGGTGGCGCCCGGCGGCGCGATAGAAGTCGCCGCTGCTCTCGCCGGCCAGGCACCAGGAGATCTGCTCGCGGATCTCGCGCTTGAAGCAGTTCGAGAAGGAGGCGCCGTCGCTGCCGCCGGGCTGCGCGGCGCAGCCCAGTAGCACGACGAGCGGTGCCGCGATCAGGCACGCACGGGCAAAGCGCATCTGTCCCCTCCCTCCGGTCCCGCAGGCTCCGCTCGGGAGGCTAAACGCAAGTCTCCGTCGGCGGCCAGCGATTTATGCCAAAGCGCGACCGCGCGCCCGCGGCGAAGCGAGGAAAAGCCTGCGTGGCGTCTGAACGCCTTACAGGCTGCGATGAGCTCCGCTCATCGCAGCCTGCTGTGTGTGCCTGGCATGTCGCTGATCTAGGAGGTGCAAGTTCTCTACGAGCCGAAACGACCGGAATCGTTAGCCGGAGGCAACTGCGTCACCGCGAGGTGG
>JANQLT010000113.1 GCA_028280455.1 Kiloniellales bacterium | reverse complement strand
TATGGCGTTCAAGCGCCACGCAGGCTTTCCTCGCTTCGCTGCGGGCGCGCGGTCGCGCTTGCCAGACCGCGATGAGTTCCACTCATCGCCGCCTGGTATCACTCCAGGTGTTCCTGGCCGGCGACGCCCTGCGGCGTGCGCAGGAAGAACAGCGTCACCACCGCGGCGGTCAGCGGGTAGAGCGCGACCAGCCACAGGGCCAGGGTCGCGTCGCCGGTGAGATCGAAGGCCAGGCCGATCGGCAGCGGGCCGACCGAGGCGCCGATCACCGCGATGAGCTGGCCGGTGCCCTGGATCGACCCCAGGTGCCTGCGGCCGAAGTAGCGGGCCCAGATGTAGCCGAACATGGTCATGCTGAAGGCGTTGTTGAGGCCGAAGATCAGCGCGTAGGCGATCGCCGTCGGCAGGCTGTCGGCGAAGGTGATGGCCAGCGGCGAGAGCGCGGTGATCAACAGGCCGAGCGCGATGACCCGGCGGGTGCGGACGCGGTCGAAGAGCCGGCCGACCAGGGGCATGCAGAGCACCATGGTGACCGCCGATACCGCGAAGATTCGCGCCGAGACGTCGCTGTCGAGGCCCTGGGCGCCGAGGATCTTGACCTGGAAGAAGTGCAGGATCGTCACGGTCATGGAGACGCCGAAGAAGCCGGCGGCGAGGATCGCGAAGCTCGGGTGGCGCAGGGCCTCGCGCAGGGTCAGGCCGCCGATGTCGTCTGCGCCCGCGGCGGTCGTCTCGGTCTCGGCCGGCGCGCCGTCGGGCCGCAGGCCGAGCGGCTCAGGCTTGTCGTGGATCAGCAGCAGAATCGCCGGCAGCATCAGTAGCCAGGTGCTGAGGCCGAGCAGGACCCAGGCCTGGCGCCAGCCGAGCGCCTCGACCAGGGCCTGCGAGAGCGGCGGGTGGACCGCCATGGAGACGCCGAAGCCGAGCGCCATCAGGCTCATGGCCAGGCCGCGGCCGCGGCTGAACCACTGCGAGACGACGTTGGCGCAGCCGAGCATCAGCGCGCCCTGGCCGAAGAAGCGCAGGGTGCCGAAGGCCAGGGTCAGCCAGAGGATGTTCGCCGCCGCGCCAAACAGCAGGCAGGCTAGGCCGAGGAGCACGACGACGACCAGCAGCATGCGCCGCGGGCCGTGGCGGTCGATCAGCTTGCCCATCTGCGGCAGCAGGAAGGCGGCGGCCAGGGTCGCCAGGCCGTAGGCGGTGGCGATGGTCGCGCTGGAGATGCCGAGGTCGCGGCTGACCGGCTCGACGAAGACGCTGAAGGTGTGCGACTGCCCGGGCCCGCTGGCGAAGATGCCGAGCCCCGCCGCGGCGACGATCGCCCAGCCGTAGAACACCCGCCGGCCGACGCCGGCGACGATGGCGGCGCGCAGGGCGGTCACGAGATGGGAGGCTCGGCGGCGGCGCGCATCCGCTCCAGCACGTAGACCCGGAGCGTGCTGGAGAGGTTGTAGGGGCTCGGCGCCAGGCTGCGCTCGCGGTCGACCCGCTCGATCAGCGCCGCCAGGCTGACGCCCTCGGCCTCGGCCAGTTGCTTCAAGGCCTCCCAGAAGGGCGCCTCGAGGGACAGGCTGGTGCGGTGCCCGGCGATGGTCACCGAGCGCTTGAGCGGGCGCTTCACGCGGCCCGCGCTTCTCTCGGGGCTAATACTAAGCTGTGATGAGTGGAACTCATCGCAGCTTGGCAAGCGCGACTGCGCGCCCGCAGCGAAGCGAGGAAAGCCTGCGTGGCGCTTGAACGCCATACGGACTGCGATGAGTCATACTCATCGCAGTCCGGTATAAGTGCCGGCTCCCGAATTCGGGCTCAATCGCCGGCTGCCTTGCACCTGCAGCGCTCTGCTCGCCTGTTGCAAGGTTGAACAAGCCGTCGCCAAGAAGCACACCTGAGCCCTCGAGACCTTTGTCGGGAAGCCGATGGTCCGCTTCCTATGGCTATCCCGACCACAAGTCCAGTCTCTCGAGGCCGGCCGTCGGCCGGTCCGGCAACGCGCATCTAGGCGAAAATCAATCCGACGATCCCGAACGCAACGAAGATCGCCGTCAGTACCGCGGCAACCATAGCCAGCGCGATGACAAGATTAACCAGGCCTTCCAGGAGCTCGACGAAGAACTCCCAGATGCCGGCGAGGATCGAGAGGGTGAAGAACCCGGCGACCGCGCCACCGACCAGTCCCAGCCAGAGCGGTATGGCCGGCTGCGCCGCGGCGGTCCCGGCGCCCGTCAAGGCACCGGCCACGGTCAATGCTATCATGACGATGTAGACGACGGCATCGCGGCTATCGGGTCGGGCAGCGGCCTGTGGCCGACGACCTGTCTGCCACGGCGTTGCCGGCACCCTCGGATAGGCCTGCGCCGTGGGGCTCCCCATGACGGGAGGCGGTGGCGGAGGAGGTGGCGGTGCCGTAACGACCTGCTCGAGCGTTCGTTGCATATTGCCAAGGGCGCCGCCGAACCCTTGCCCCAATCCCGTTTGTTGACCTTCCATGTAACGTGCAAAGAACTCTGGATCGGACTGCCGAGTCATGGGCAGGTCCTTTCATCTCAGTGTTTGCAGATGAATCTATTTTCTACAACCATGAGTGATTTGGTGTCTCCCGCGTGCCACTTCAAGGCGCCCGGAGTGAGCCGGACGCCGTTGGCTCTGCAATCGACCGTCACTAGGGGTTTGGCCTCAGGCGCTCGGCTTGGGGCGGGGGCCGATCATCTTCTCCGGCCGCACCCAGTCGTCGAACTGCTCGGCGGTCAGCAGGCCGAGCGCGACGGCCGCCTCGGCCAGGGTGCTGTTCTCGGCGTAGGCCTTCTTGGCGACCTTGGCGGCGTTGTCATAGCCGATATGAGGGTTGAGCGCGGTGACCAGCATCAGCGACTCGCGCATGAGCTGGGCGATCCGGGTCTCGTCCGCCTCGATGCCGACGACGCAGTTCTCGCGGAAGGAGTCGCAGGCGTCGCCGATCAGCTTGGCCGACTGCAGCAGCGAATAGATCAGCACCGGCTTGAAGACGTTGAGCTCGAAGTGGCCGTTGGAGCCGGCGACCGTGGCGGTCACGTGATTGCCCATGACCTGGGCGCAGACCATGGTCATGGCCTCGGCCTGGGTCGGGTTGACCTTGCCCGGCATGATCGAGGAGCCCGGCTCGTTGGCCGGCAGGCGCAGCTCGCCGAGGCCGCAGCGCGGCCCGGAGCCGAGCAGGCGGACGTCGTTGGCGATCTTCATCAGCGAGGTCGCGACGACGTTGAGTGCGCCCGAGGCCTCGACGATGGCGTCGTGGGCCGCCAGGGCCTCGAACTTGTTCTCGGCGGTGACGAAGGGCAGCGCGGTGATCTTGGCGACCTCGCCGGCGAACAGCTCGGCGAAGCCCTCGATGGCATTGAGCCCGGTGCCGACGGCGGTGCCGCCCTGGGCGAGCTGCAGCAGGCGCGGCAGGGCGGCCTCGACCCGCTCGATGCCGTTCTCGAGCTGCTTGGCGTAGCCGGAGAAGACCTGGCCGAGGGTGCAGGGCGTGGCGTCCATCAGGTGCGTGCGGCCGATCTTGATGATGCCCTCGAAGGCCTTGGCTTTCTCGTCGAGCACGGCATGCAGGCGGCCGAGCGAGGGCACGGTCTCGCCGGCGATGACCTGCACGGCGGCGATGTGCATGGCCGTCGGGAAGGTGTCGTTGGAGGACTGGCCCATGTTGCAGTGGTCGTTGGGGTGGACCGGCTCCTTGCCGCCGCGGCTGCCGGCGAGGATCTCGTTGGCGCGCCCGGCGATCACCTCGTTGGCGTTCATGTTGCTCTGGGTGCCGGAGCCGGTCTGCCAGACGACCAGCGGGAAGTGGTCGATCAGCTTGCCCTCGGCGACCTCCTCGGCCGCCTGGCAGATCGCTTCGCCGAGCTTGGCGTCGAGCACGCCCAGCGCCATGTTGCTGCGCGCCGCCGCCAGCTTCTGGATGCCCAGGGCCTGGACCAGGGCCGGCGGCATGCGCTCGCCGCCGATCTTGAAGTTCTGCAGGGAGCGCTGGGTCTGGGCGCCCCAGTAGCGCTCCGCCGGCACGGCGATCTCGCCCATGGAATCGCTTTCGAGGCGGGTGTCCTGGCCTTGCGTCATGGTCGGGGGGTCCTCATGTCTGGGGGCGGCCCGCGAAGTCTAGGCGTCGCATGGGCAGAGGCCAAGCGAGGCCGGCGGTTTGCACCGCGAGCGGCCGCGGGCTAGGGTGCCGGCCGCTTACGGAGGGAGAGCCATGAGCGCGCGGATCTTCATCGACGGCGAGGCGGGCACGACGGGGCTGCAGATTCGGCAGCGCCTCTCGGGCCGCCATGACCTGACCTTCCTCAGCCTCGGCGAGGCCGAGCGGAAGGATCCGGCGCGCCGCGCGGAGCAGCTCAACGCCGCCGATCTGGTGATCCTCTGCCTGCCCGACGCGGCGGCCCGCGAGGCGGTCGCGCTGATCGAGAACCCGGATGTGCGGGTGATCGACGCCAGCAGCGCGCACCGCACGGCCGAGGGCTGGACCTACGGCTTCGCCGAGATGGCACCGGGCCAGGCCGCGGCGATTGCCGCGGCCAAGCGCGTGACCAACCCCGGCTGCTATCCGACCGGCGCCATCGCGCTGCTGCGGCCGCTGATCGACGGCGGCCTGCTGCCGGCCGACCTGGCGGTGACGGTCAACGCCGTCTCCGGCTACAGCGGCGGCGGCCGCAAGCTGATCGAGCGACACGAGGACAGGTCGGCGCCGGACCACATCGCCGCGCCCTTCCACGTCTATGGCCTGGGTCTGGAGCACAAGCACGTCGAGGAGATGCGGCTGCACGCCGGCCTCGGCCACCGGCCGCTCTTCGTGCCGAGCGTCGGCCGCTTCGCCCAGGGCATGATCACCCAGGTGCCTTTGCAGCTCTGGACCCTGGCCGATCCGCCGCGCCCCGGGGCGCTGGTCGATTGCCTGCGCGCCGCCTATGCCGAGGCGCCCTTCGTCACCCTGGTCGAGCCCGAGGAGGCCGCGGGCCTGGAGCGGCTCGAGCCCGAGGGCCTGAACGGCACGAACCACATGCGCCTTCATGTCTTCGCCAACAAGGCCGGCGACGAGGTGCTGCTGGCGGCGGTCTACGACAACCTCGGCAAGGGCGCCTCCGGCGCCGCCGTGCAGAACCTCAACCTGATGCTCGGCCTGACCGCCGACACCGGCCTCGACGAGCGCCGCGTGGCTTGAGGCTGCGGGGGGCTGAACGACTGGCCCCTTCGCAAAGGGTAACGATCGCCCCCTCACCCAGCTTCGACTAAGGCTCGACCAAGGGTCTCGCCAAGTCTTCGCAACCCTCTCCCCCGACGAGGGAGAGGGTTGCGCAGGCTTAGTGAGGCTGAAAGCCGAGCTTAGCCGGAGCTGGGTGAGGGGGCGTTTGTTCTCATCTTGAGGGGGCGGTCGTTTCCCTTTGCGAGACGGTAGTCCCCGCCCCACTCACCCCGCCTGCTTCTTTTTCTTCTTTGGCCGCTTGGCCTTGACCCGCTTGGCGGCGGCGAGGCCCAGCTCGGCCCAGGGCAGGAGCGAGTCGCTGTCCGCGAGGCTGCCCTCGGGGGCCAGCCAGTAGGCCATCTCCATGCGCTTGCCCTTGGCCTCGTAGACGAAGGGCTGGGAGCCGGCCGCCGCGAACCTGTCCTTGGTCTCCTCGTCGACGCGGAAGTAGAGCGAATCGCGGTCGATGAGGCCCAGCATGACACTGTCCAGGAAGACGCCCCAGCCGCCGAACATGGCCCTGGCGCGCACCGGGCCGAGGGGCGTCATGAGCGCCACGGCGCGCTCGACGAAGGGGTTGGGCTCGGGCATGGCGCGTTCGGCTCCTCAGAGTTCCGCCAGGAACGCGGCGATCGCGGCCTCCGCCTCCTCCCAGTTCTGCACTTCCGTGCGCCCGGAGGCCTTGCGCGGCTTCAGGCCGTGGTCGCCGTCCTCGCACCAGTGTAAGCGGATCGCCGGCGAGAGCGAATAGCCCGCGACCTCCTCCGGGCTGCCGAAGGGATCGCGGCTGCCCTGGACGATCAGGGTCGGCGTGCGGATGGCCTCCAGGTGGCCTGTGCGCAGGCGCTCGGGCTTGCCCGGCGGGTGGAAGGGGTAGCTGATGCAGACCAGGGCCCGCACGCCGGCCTCGTCGGCCAGCAGGCTCGCCATGCGCCCGCCCATCGAGCGGCCGCCGATCGCCAGGTTCTCCGGCCCCAAGGCCGCGATCACGGCCCGCCAGGTCTCCAGCAGCTTGGGCTCGCGGTCCGGCGGCTTCTGTTTGCCGCCCAGGCGCCGGGCGGCCATGTAGGGAAACTCGAAGCGGGCCACCCGGATGCCCTGTCCGGCCAGGCCCTCGGCATGGTGGGTCATGGCCGGGCTGTCCATCGGCGCCCCGGCGCCATGGGCCAGGGCCAGGGTCAGTGGGGCGCTCTTCGGGCCGTCGAAAAGAAAGCTCGGCAACGTCTCTGGCATGTACCCTCGCACGGTCCTTAAGGCTTCGTTCACATCTAGGGGCCAAGAGTGGGCCTGACCAGCTAGGCTATTCCCGGGGGCCGGCCCCGCGGATCGGCCGCACGAGACGGGAGCGGATCCGGTGGACGAGCTCAGCCAGCGCGACTTCTCCGAGAAGCGGGTGCAGGACCTCGAGCCCGAAGAGCGGCGCGAGCTGCGCCGCCGCTTCACCGCCTTCATGGAAGCCCTGCGCATCGACCCACCGGCCGCCGAGCCGGAGCCCAAGAAAGAAATCACCAAGTGGGACCCGGCCCTGCACGGCCGTAAGCAGTAGCGGGCATCAGTTCGCGAGGCGGTTGAAGGAGCGCGACTCTAGAGCGTTTTCCGCTCACGCGGAATCACGGCACCGGCCCGCTCCCCCTCGCGGCCACCCAATAGGATACTGCCGTGGGTGGCCGGGAGGGGGAGCGGGCCGGTGCCGTCCGATCGCAAAACGCTCTAGCGTGCTGCCAGCCGCGCCAACGCGAACCAGGGCGCCTCGTCCCAATGGCCGCGGGCCGCGCCGGAGGGCGAGGGCAGGACGAAGAGCTTGGTCGCGCCGATCGTCTCCGGCTGCAGGCCCGTCTCGACCTTCGTGCGGGCGAGGAAGACATTGGCCGGGCGCTTGCCGACGAAGGCGAGCAGCCTCGGCCGGTAGCGCTCGATCTTGCGGCGCAGGGCCTCGGGGTCGTCGGCACCGGCCGGCAGGTCGCGGTCGGCGCCCGAGGCGCTCTGGCAGAGATCGGTGAGGCCGAGGCCGTGGTCCGGCAGGCTGGCGAAGGCCTGCGGCGACAAGAGCCGCGGGGTCAGGCCGGTCTTGGCGAGCATCGGCCAGAAGCGGTTGCCGGGCCCGGCGTAGTAGGCGCCCGCCTTCGCCGAGGCCGTGCCGGCCGCCGAGCCGCAGAAAACGATCCGCAAGCCGGGGCGCAGCACGTCCGGCAGGATCGGTGTTCGGGCAGCCTGTGGGGACAGGAGCGGGGCCGGCTACTTCTTGCGGAAGGCGTCGAGGGTGACGACCTTGGCGGCCGGCTCGCCGGCCTCTTCGTCCGCCTCGCTCGGCGCGGCCTCTTCCTTGCCGTCGGCCTGGTCGTCCTTCGGGGCGCCGTCCTGCTCGGGGGCACCGGCGATCGAGCGGGACTGGATCTCGGAGTCGAACTTCAGGTCGGCGACGTTCTCATCGCCGTCGCCTTCTTCTTCGTCGTCCTCGAGGCTGTCGAACTGCAGGCCGAAGCGCACCGAGGGATCGGCGAAGGCCTTGACCGCCTCCAAGGGGATGACTAGGCGCTCGGGCTTGTCGTTGAAGCTGAGCGTGACCTGGAAATCGGCCTCGCGCACCTCCAGGCCCCAGAACTGGTATTGCAGCACGATGGTCATCTCGGCCGGGTAGCGCTCGCGCAGATAGGCCGGCAGCTTCACGCCGGGATGGTCGGTGCGGAAGGTGATGTAGAAGTGGTGGTTGCCGGGCAGGCCGCGGCTCGCCACGACTTCCAAGGCCCGGCGCACGACGCCGCGCAGCGCGTCTTCGACCATCAGGTCGTAAGGGAGCTGTGTCTCGCTCATGTGGCTCGCCCCTGGGGGCACCCCCGTTTTTGCCACCTTCTTCTTACGTCTCGTCGAGGCCCGGGCGGTGCCCGGGCCCCGATGGGGGCCTTCTGTTGCCAGGTGACCCCCGAACCCCGCCCCGGCTGTCTGACGGCCGAGGACTTAAGGTCTTGGCTTACCAGCCGCCATTAGGCAGCGAGGCGAGCCTCAGCATAGTTGTCGTTGGCAACTATATGCTTGGCCCGATAACGGCGGTACCATGCCGGGCACCGAGCAAGCCTTTACCACGCGCGTCGATCCTGTTTCGCCCCCACCGAAGCCTGAGCTCTCTTGCCGGAGCCATCCGATTCGAGAGTCGGATCTGCTTCGAGGCTTGGGTGGAGGCGCCGGGTACTGCCCCCGGGTCCGCAACGCTTATTCCGCAAGCCCGTTTAGCGCCATAGCTGGAAGCCCAGCAGGCATAATATAGGACGTCCAAAGGTCTGGTTAAAGCAAAGGCGTCGGGGCCCGCAGACCCCGAGAGGTTAACATAGGTAAGGGGCATGGCCGGGACGTCAGAGCCAATCGAATCGGGCAAGGCAGTCGGCGGCTGGCTGCCGGCCGCGGCGGCGGCCGGCGCCTCGCTGCTGGTCGGGGCCGGCATCGTCGCCACCCGCTTCGTCATCGAGCAGAGCGATCCGGCCTCCTTGGCGCTGCTGCGCTACGTCATCGGCTTCGCCTGCCTGCTGCCCTTCGTCCTGGCCGGCCCAAAGCCGCGCTTCGCCGGCCGTGACCTGCTGCCCATCGCGCTGCTCGGCATCGGCCAGTTCGGCATCCTGATCGCCCTGCTGAACTACGGACTCGAGCAGGTGCCCGCGGCCCGCGGGGCGCTGATCTTCGCGCTCTTCCCGCTGCTGACCATGATCCTCGCCGCCCTGCTGCGGGCCGAGCCGCTCAGCCTGTTCAAGAGCCTGGGCGTCGGGCTGACCATCCTCGGCGTCGGCCTGGTACTCGGCGAGAAGCTCCTGGCCGGCGGCGGCCCGGATCCGCAGGCGGGCTGGCGGGGCGAGCTGGCGGTCTTCGGCGCGGCGCTCTGCGGGGCGGTCTGCAGCGTCTACTACCGGCCCTACCTGGAGCGCTACTCGACGATCTCGGTCGGCGCCTTCGCCATGCTCGCCTCGGTCTTCTTCCTGGCGATCCCGGCCGCCTTCGAGGGCTTCTTCGACCGGCTGCCCGGCTTCACCACAGGCGGCTGGCTGGCCGTGCTCTTCATCGGCCTGAGCAGCGGCGCCGGCTACCTGCTCTGGCTCTGGGCGCTGGCCAACACGACGCCGACCAAGGTGGCCATGTTCCTGGCGGTCAGCCCGATCACCGCGGCCCTGCTCGGCTGGCTGCTGCTGGCCGAGGCGCTCTCGCCGCTGTTCCTCCTGGGCCTGCACGCCGTGGTGCTCGGCCTCCTGGTCGCCCATCTGCGGCCGAGGCGGCGCGCCCCCGATTCCCGCTAGAGGCGACTCCCGCTAGAGGCGACTCCGGCCGGGGGGCTATTGCTCGACGGCATTCGAGCAAGCGGGAAGGGAGCGGGCGCGCCATGCCGCTGACGGCCGAGCAGCGCGACGAGATCGAGGGACAGCGGGCGGAGACCGCGGCGACCCGGCGCGCCACCGTGCCGGCCCTGGAGGAGATCCTCTACCAGCCGCTCGAGGTGCTCGACCACGGCTTCGTGCGCGTCGTCGACTACATGGGCGACGACGCGGCGATCGTGCAGGCCGCGCGGGTCTCCTACGGCAAGGGCACCAAGCAGGTGCGGCAGGACGCCGGGCTGATCAACTACCTGATGCGCCACCGTCACACCACGCCCTTCGAGATGTGCGAGATCAAGTACCACGTGAAGCTGCCGATCTTCGTGGCGCGGCAGTGGATCCGGCACCGCACCGCCAACGTCAACGAGTACTCGGCGCGCTACTCTGTGCTCGACCGCGAGTTCTACATTCCCGCCCCCGCGCAGCTCGCGGCCCAGGCCGCGAGCAACCGCCAGGGCCGCGGCGACGTGCTCGAAGGCGAGGAAGCGGCCGAGGTGCTGGACCTGCTGAAGGCCGACGCCGAGCGCTGCTACGCCAGCTACGAGCGCATGCTCAACGAGCGCGAGGACGGCAGCCGGATCGACCCGGAGCGCCAGGGCCTGGCGCGCGAGCTGGCGCGCATGAACCTGCCGCTCAACATCTATACCCAGTGGTACTGGAAGATCGATCTGCACAACCTGCTGCACTTCGTCTCCCTGCGCGCCGACCCTCATGCCCAGTACGAGATCCGGGTCTACGCCGAGGCCCTGCTGGAGACGCTCCGGCGCTGGGTGCCGGCGGCCTGCGAGGCCTTCGAGAACCACGTCATGGGCGGCGCCCAGGTCTCGGCGGGCGGGCTGCGGGCCATCCGCCGGATGCTCGACGGCGAGACGGTCGCCCAGGAGGACTCCGGCCTGTCGGCGCGGGAATGGCGCGAGCTGATGGCGACGCTCGAGCGCGAGGGCTGAGCGCAAGACTGAGAAGCTTGACAGCTAACTTGGCGAGCCCGCTGCTGCGAGATCATAGACTCCGTCAAATTCGGCGCGTCGGACGCCAGTCAACTTTAGCGACATTGCAAAGTTGGATGCAGCTCCGACCACGATGACAGTGTGAGTTGTGCATCCGCCTTCCAGCTCAAGGTCGAGCTGACGGAGCTGTTCGATAGTCTCGCCGATATTGGCTTTGACAGTAGCCTGTTGGAGATCGATCAAGGCTCTCTTGTAGTCGTGCCGCGACGCGAATTGTCTGGGCGTCGGCTCACTCGTTCTCTCAACGCCACCCTTACTCTGTGGCGGTCCGAGTGAGACGATGGCACGGATGACCTTGCTGTCCTCTGCCGATTCCAAGAGGGCCAAAAGCTCGCTGTCGAGCTTTGCTCTCTGCTCGTCTGTGAGTTGCATGTCAGATCACCGCCTGGATCAGTCCGTCACCGTATCGTTCCTGCCTGTCCCCCAGGGGCAAACAGGTTTCCAAGAGCCGTTCACCCAGGTCTGACACTGTAAGCTCAGGGTACTCTTCGAGAATTAGCGCGGCAATGCCGGAAACTATGGGTGTGGCCATCGACGTCCCATTCCAGTTCTCGTAGCCGCCATCTTTCACGCAAGAGTATATATTCTCCCCTGGCGCGACCACGTTTGGCACATGGTAGACGCGATGGTCGATCACGATCTGACCGCTGCTGCTGAAGCTGCTGACTTGCCGCTTGTCGTTGCTTGCACCGACTGAAAAGACTTGGACGTAGTCTCCGGGTGAACGGGTGCGGTTGCGGCCTTCGTTGCCGACCGCGACTACGGGGAGGACGCCAGTTGCAAGCAGGTCCGTCACCTGGGTTTCAAGGCCTTCTCGATAGCCGGGCAGTCCTGCTGACATATTCAAGATCTCTATCTGGGGCTGACGGGCCGACCATTCCAAGGCCTTTGTGAAGTCAGAGAGACGACCTCGTCCTCCGGGAATCATGGCGCAGTCGATAACGCTGGCGCTGGGAGCGACGCCCGTGACCTTGCCGCAGATCAGCCCGGCTACATGTGTGCCGTGGCCATGATCGTCGACCCCATTTGGCTGCCGCTCGAAGGGGCCATCCTCCGCGGCTGCGAAATGGGCAACAACACGTCCCCTCAGATCCGGATGACTGGAATCAATGCCCGTGTCGAGCACCGCGATGCCAATTCCCTTTCCGGTCCCACCAAAGCCGTTGTTGCGCAGCACCGTTAGCCCGATATCGTTGAGATGCCAAAGGTCTGACGATTGCAGGCTGTCCTTGAACCCCGCCGTTTCAGTATCCGGTTGAATCAGGTCGAGCTCGCAATCCTCGATCACGGAGACGTCACCGATTTCACGCCTCAGGCGTTCAGCCTCTTCGCCGATCATGTCGACAATGCGAGCACCAATGAGCTGTGCATTGGTCACGCTGCTTAGTGGCTTGATCCGAGTGGGATCACCCTCGCGCAGCCATCGCACAACTTCCTTTTCGACCGGGTCCTGCTGCCGCGCGCTGCGCACTTCTGCAATTTGCTTCTTGCGGCTCGCTGGAGTCATGCGGCGTCCGTCCATCGACAACGCCGACCCCAATAGCGAATGGCGCGGCGACAGAATGTACCGCTTCATTAGCACTTCCCTCATTACGATTTCCCCAAAAGGTAGTATAAAGAAACAGTAACACTTGGATCAATTCGTAAGCGCTTTGCGAGGCGATGAGAAAAAAGTATTCATTTTTAATGACTTGAATGGTATTTGCTGTGCTGGTGCAGGCTATGTGGACTGTGGAAAACTCTCTCGGAAGAGTGCGTCGCTTAGGTCCGCTCGCGACCGTGCTGCCCCGAAGTGGGCTCCGCGGAAACTCAGTAGACCTGGCTAGCCCATCGTTCCACTCGTCCGCAAATTGGGATGAGTGGGCATGCCTGGTGAACCGGACCAGGTTCTGGCTGGTAGGCCGTGCGAGACGTTTCTATAATCCGGGATGAGCATTTCGACGAAGCCGACTGGGCAATAGGAGATCCAGCCATGGCGAATGTCAGCGTGACCCAAGATCTGCCCGTGCCGGCCCAGATGGTCTGGGCGACCATCGGCAACTTCAACGCCATGCCGGACTGGCACCCGGCGGTCGAGAAGAGCGAGCAGGAGCGGGACGGCGCCAGCACGCTGCGCCGCCTGCATCTGGTCGGCGGCGGCCAGATCGTCGAGAAGCTGGAGCAGATCGACGACAAGGAGCGGCTCTACAGCTACTCGATCCTCGGCGGTCCGCTGCCGGTCGCGAACTACACGGCGACCATCCGGGTCAAGGACACGGGGATGGGCTGCAGCGTCGAGTGGTCGAGCGAGTTCGAGGCCTCCGGCGCCTCGGAGACCGACGCCACCGCGGCGATCCGCGGCGTCTACGAAGCCGGTTTCGAAAACCTCAAGAGGATGTTCGGCGCCGGCTGAGGCCGGCTCACTGCATCACGATGTTCGGTGCCGCGCGGGTGGCGCCGGCGCCGGGGGAGACTTTTTCGGCGACGCGCTTGGCGATGGCCATGAAGGCGTCGGCGTGGGGGCTGTCGGTTTGCGAGATGACGATCGGCTGGCCGCCGTCGGAGGTCTCGCGGATGGCCAGGTCGAGCGGCACCTCGCCGAGGAACTCCATGCCGAGCTGCTCGGCGACCTTGCGGGCGCCGCCGTGGCTGAAGATGTGCGAGACGTGGCCGCAGTTGGGGCAGGAGAAGTAGCTCATGTTCTCGACGATGCCGAGCACCGGCACGTCGACCTGACGGAACATGTTGAGGCCCTTGCGGGCGTCGAGCAGCGCGATGTCCTGGGGCGTCGAGATGATCACCGCGCCGCTCAGCGGCACCTGCTGCGCCATGGTGAGCTGGGCGTCACCGGTGCCGGGCGGCATGTCGACGATCAGCACGTCGAGCTCGCCCCATTCGACGTCGCGCAGCATCTGCTGCAGCGCGCTCTGGACCATCGGCCCGCGCCAGATCATCGGCGTGTCCTCGGCGACCAGGAAGCCCATGGACATGCACTTGACGCCGTAATTCTCCATCGGCTTTAGGGTCTTTCCGTCGGTCGTCGTCGGTCGCCCGCCGATGCCGAGCATGCGCGGCTGCGAAGGCCCGTAGATGTCGGCGTCGAGCAGGCCGACGGAGAGGCCGAGGCGGGTCAGGCCGAGCGCGATGTTGGTGGCGCAGGTCGACTTGCCGACCCCGCCCTTGCCGCTGGCCACCGCGACGATGGCCTTGACGCCCGGCACCAGCGCCTGCTGCTGGCCGGGGCCCCGCCCCGGGCCACCCGCCGGACCACCCCCCGGAGCGCCACCGGGGCCGCCCCCCGGGCCGCCCCCCTGGCCCCCCTGGCCGCCGCCAGCCGGCGGCGCCTGGCGTCCGGCCTGGCCGGCGGGGGCGTCGCTGTGCGCGGTCAGCACGGCGGTCACCGAGAGCACGCCGGCCAGGGCCTCGACGGCCTTCTCGGCAGACTTGCGCAGGGGCTCCATCTCCGCACCCTTGCGTGGGTCGACCTCGATGGCGAAGCCGACGTTGCCGTCCTTGACCACCAGACCCGAGATCATGCCGAGGCTGACGATGTCCGCCCGCCGCTCGGGCTCTTCCACGCTCTTCAGAGCCTCGAGGACTTGTTCCTCGGTGACCTGGTTCATGCTTGAAAACTCCCGATTTCGGCCAATATCCGCTGGAGTGGAGTGGAGAAGACGCGGTTGCTTTAGGCTGGCCGCACCCTGGCCTTTGATATAAGACGCAGCACGCAATTTCCACAAGGCGCATCCAGCCAGCGAATTAGGAGTTTCCATGCCTTGGCAATCGCAAGGTGGCGGCGGGTCCGGCGGCGGCCCTTGGGGCGGCGGATCCGGCGGCTCGGGCGGCAACGGCGGCCCCTGGGGCCGCGGTCCCGGTAGCCCCGGAGGCGGCGGCGGTGGCGGCGGCTTCGGCGGCCCGCGCCCACCCGACTTCGAGGATTTCATCCGCAAGGGGCAGGACCGCTTCAAGCGCCTGCTGCCCGGCGGCGCCAGCAGCGGCCGCGGCCTGGCCATCATCGTCCTGGTGCTCGGCATCGTCTGGCTGGTCTCCGGCTTCTACCGGGTGCAGCCGGATCAGCAGGGCGTGGTCCTGCGCTTCGGCGAATGGGTCAACACCACGGCGCCCGGTCTGCGCTGGCACTGGCCATACCCGATCGAGACGGTGGATACGCCCAGCGTCGAGCGCATTAACTCTCTGGACATCGGCTTCCGCTCGGCGGGCACGGGCCGCAGCAGCTCCTCTCGGCGCGACGTCGAAGACGAGAGCCTGATGCTGACCGGCGACCAGAACATCATCGACATCGACTTCACGGTGCTCTGGAAGATCTCCGACGCCGGCCGCTTCCTCTTCAACATCCGCGACCCGGAAGCCACGGTGAAGATCACCGCCGAGAGCGCCATGCGCGAGATCATCGGCCGGACCGACATCCAGCCGGCCCTGACCGAGGCGCGTCAGGAGATCGAGTTCAAGACCCGCGAGCTGCTGCAGTCGGTGCTCAACAGCTACGAGGCCGGCATCGAGATCACCCAGGTGCAGCTCCAGGAGGTGCAGCCGCCGGCCCAGGTCATCGATGCCTTCAACGACGTGCAGCGCTCCCTGCAGGACCGCGACCGCCTGCGCAACGAGGCCGACGCCTACCGCAACCGGGTGCTGCCGGAAGCGCGCGGCGAGGCCCAGCGCCTGATCCAGCAGGCCAACGCCTACAAGGAGCGGCTGGTCAACGAGGCCGACGGTGAAGCCAAGCGCTTCCTCTCGGTCTACGAGGCCTACAAGCAGAACCCGGATGTCACGCGCCGTCGGATGTTCCTGGAGACCATGCAGAAGGTCTTCACGGAAACCGACAAGGTGATCATCGACAGCGGCGACGGGGCGACCGCCCCGGTGCCTTACCTGCCGCTTAACGAGCTGCAGCGGCGCTCGAACGACGCCGCCGCAGCCGGCCAGGGTCAGTAGGCCCGAGCGGCCGAGGAGCAAGCGCAATGGACCGCAAGTGGATTATCATCATCGCGATCGCCCTGGTGACGACCGGCATACTGGTGTCCGGCGCGCTCTTCACGGTGCATCAGACGCAACAGGCCCTGGTCCTGCAGCTCGGTGAGCCCAAGCGCGCGGTCAGCGAGCCGGGGCTCAAGATCAAGATCCCCTTCATCCAGAACGCCTTCTACTACGAGCGCCGGGTGCTCAACGTCGACCCACCGGTGCAGCGCGTGATTCTCGCCGACCAGAAGCCGCTGCTGGTCGACACCTACGCGCGCTACCGCATCGTCGACCCCTTGCGCTTCTATCAGACGGTTCGCACCGAGGGCACGGCGAGCTCGCGCTTGAGCGTCATCATCAACGCCTCGGCGCGCGGCGTGCTCGGCAACGTCAACCTGGCGAGCGTGCTCTCCGAGGAGCGCGCCGACATCATGACCCAGATCCAGGAGCAGGTGAACGACGAGGCCCAGCGCTTCGGCATCGACCTGGTCGACGTGCGCATCAGGCGCTCCGACCTGCCGGACGAGACCAGCCAGGCCGTCTACGATCGCATGAAGTCCGAACGCGAGCGCGAGGCGGCCGAGTTCCGCGCCCAGGGCTTCGAGCAGTCCGAGCGCATCAAGGCCGGTGCCGACCGCGAAGCGACGGTTATCCGCGCCGAAGCCGAGCGCGAGGCGGAGATCCTGCGCGGCGAAGGCGAGGGCGAGCGCACGCGGATCCTCAACGACGCCTACGGCCAGGACGAGGAGTTCTTCAGCTTCTATCGCTCCATGCAGGCCTACGACGCCTCGCTGCGCGGCACCTACATGGTGATTTCGCCCGACGGCGAGTTCGCCGACTTCTTCGAGGCGATCGGCGATCCCACCCGTCCGGGCCAGGGCAGCATTCCCGGCAACTAGCGGCGGCGGGCGCGACGGCTGCGCGGTGACGCATTGCGCCCCGGGCGATGAGTGACTTCCTGACGGCGCTGGCCCTGGTCTTCGTCATCGAAGGGGTGATCCTGGCGCTCTTTCCGGACCGCCTGAAGTGGCTGCTCGAGAGGCTTGCCGAAGTGCCGCCGGAGGCCTTGCGCACGGCCGGGCTGGCCTCGGCGGTCCTCGGGCTGTTCCTGGTCTGGCTGATCCGCGGCTGACGGCGGATCGTAGCGAGAGCGCGAAATGGGCCGAAATCCGCCTCATTTCGGCCGCGTTGGTCTAACAGCTTCGTGATGGTAATCTGGCCTCGACTTGACGCCTTATGGCGATGGCGCCAAATAGCGGTTCACAGCAAAACAGCGAAGCGGGCGTCGGCAGCGGCCGGCGCCGGGCGGAGTCCTCGAACATGAATCACGCGATCGCACGCAACGTCCCGAGGCCCTTCGGGTGGCTGATGACGGCGTCCCTCGTTCTGGCGGCCTTCTTCGCGGCCTCGGCGGCCCAGGCGCGCCCGGCGCCCGACAGCTTCGCCGACCTGGTCGACGGCCTCCTGCCGGTGGTGGTCAACATCTCGACCAGCCAGGTCGTCGAGCGCGGCCGGGGCAACGAGGAGTTCGAGGAGTTCTTTCGCGAGTTCTTCGAGCGGCGCGGCGGCGGCGGCGGCGAGCAGCCGCAGCGCCGGCGCCAGAACTCCCTGGGCTCCGGCTTCATCATCGATTCGACGGGCTACATCGTGACCAACCACCACGTGGTGGCGGAGGCCGATCAGATCACCGTGCGCCTGCACGACGACCGCGAATACGAGGCCGAGCTGGTCGGCAGCGACGAGAAGACCGACCTGGCCCTGCTCAAGGTCACGCCCGGCGAGGGCGAGAGCCTGGCGGCGACCCGCTGGGGCGACTCCGAGGTGCCGCGGATCGGCGATTGGGTTATCGCCATCGGTAATCCCTTCGGGCTCGGCGGCACGGTCACGGCGGGCATCATCTCGGCGCGCCAGCGCGACATCAACTCGGGCCCCTACGACGACTTCATCCAGACCGACGCGGCGATCAACCGCGGCAACTCGGGCGGCCCGATGTTCAACCTCGACGGCGAGGTGATCGGCATCAACTCGGCGATCTTCTCGCCCTCCGGCGGCTCGATCGGCATCGGCTTCGCCATCCCCTCGAACCTGGCGCGCAACATCATCGACCAGCTCCGCGAGGGCGGCACGGTGCGGCGCGGCTGGCTCGGCGTGCGCATCCAGACGGTCACCGACGAGCTGGCCGAGGGCATGCGCCTGGACGAGGCGCGCGGCGCGCTGGTCGCCTCGGTCACCGAGGACGGCCCGGCCGAGCGGGCCGGCATCCAGCAGGGCGACGTGATCCTCGAGTTCGACAACCGCGAGGTGCCGGACATGCGCAAGCTGCCGCGCATGGTCGCGGAGACGCCGATCGGCAAGGCGGTGGGCGTCGTGGTCTGGCGCAAGGGCGAGCGGCTCACCGTTCAGGTCGACCTCGGCGAGCTCGACGACGTCGCCTTGGCGGCGGCCTCGGCCACGGTCGGCCCGAGCGACAGCGAGACCGGCAACATCGGCGACCTCGGCTTGTCGCTCTCCAAGATCACCCCGGCGCTGCGCGAGCGCTTCGAGCTCGACGACAAGACCAACGGCGTGATCATCACCGATGTCGACGAGACGGGCACCGGCGCGGAGAAGGGTCTGCGCCAGGGCGACGTCATCGTCGAGGTCGACCAGGAGGAGGTGGCCAGCCCCTCGGACGTCGCCGACCGCGTGGCCAAGGCGAAGGACGAGGGCTACCGCGTGGTGACCCTGCTGGTCTACCGCCAGGGCGACTTCCAGTGGGTAGCCGTGCGGATCGAGAAGAGCTGACCTCGCGCGGCGGCCAGCGCCGCCGCCGCTCAGCTTGCGAAGTCGTCCCGGCTGTAGCCTTGCATGAAGAGCAGGGCGGTGAGGTCGCCGTGATCGATCCGCTGCCCCGCCGCCTCGCGCACCGCCGGCTTTGCATGATAGGCGACGCCGAGGCCCGCGGCCTGCAGCATCGCGATATCGTTGGCGCCGTCGCCCACGGTGCAGGCCTGCTCGGCCGCCAGATCCTGCTTTGCCAGCAAGTCGTCGAGCGCGCCGCGCTTGGCGTCGCGGCCGAGGATCGGCTCGGCGACCCGGCCGGTCAGCCGGCCCTCGGCGACCAGCAGCCGGTTGGCGCGTTCCTCGTCGAAGCCGCAGAGCGCGCGGACATGGGCGGTGAAGGGGCCGAAGCCGCCGGAGATCAGCGCCGTGTAGGCGCCGTGCCGCTTCATGGTCTGGACCAGGCAGCGCGCGCCGGGGTTGAGGGTGAGGCGCTCTTTGGTCTCCTCCAGGGCGGACTCGGGCAGGCCCTCCAGCAGGGCGACGCGGCTGCGCAGGGCCTCGGCGAAATCCAGCTCGCCCGCCATCGCCCGGGCGGTGATCGCGGCGATCCGCGGCTTCAAGCCGGCCAGCTCGGCCAGCTCGTCGAGGCTCTCGCCGGCGACGATGGTCGCGTCCATGTCCGCCAGCAGCAGCCTCTTGCGCCGGCCCGCCGTCGGCTGAACCGCCAGATCGATCGGCGCCGCGCCGAAACGCTCCCGCAGCGCCGCCTCGGCCGTCGCCGGCTCTGCGGCCTCGAAGCCGATGTCGCAGGCCTCGCCGGGCGCCAGCCAACGCGGCTCGGCGACGCGGGCACCGAGCGCCGCGAGGTCTTTGGTCGCCGCCTCGACCGCGGCGGAGTCGAGCGGTGGCCCGATCAGGGTGAGCGTGCAGTCCATGGCGGCTGCTTTAGAGCGGGCCGGTCCCGGCGACAAGGGCCTCGCGGGCCATGACCGAAAAGGCGCGCGCCGTGATCGTCTCCGGGCCGACGGCGAGCGGCAAGTCGAGCCTGGCGCTCGCGCTGGCGGCCGAGTTCGGCGGCTGGGTGATCAACGCCGATTCCATGCAGGTCTACCGCGAGCTGGAGATCCTCACAGCGCGCCCCGGCGCCGACGCGCTGGCCGCGGCGCCGCACCGGCTCTACGGCGTGCTGCCGGGCGCGGAGCGCTGCTCGGTCGGCCGTTGGCTGGGCCTGGCGCAGGCGGAGATCCGCGCGGCGCGCGAGGCCGGCGCCCTGCCGATCCTGGTCGGCGGCACGGGCCTCTACTTCCGGGCCCTGGAGCGAGGCCTGGCCGAGATCCCGGAGATCCCGCCCGACATCCGCTATGACGCCGTCACCCGCTGCCGCCGGCTCGGCGCGGCGGCCTTCCATGCCGAGCTCGCCAAGCGCGATCCCGTGATGGCCGAAAGGCTCCACCCGCACGACGGCCAGCGGCTGATCCGCGCCTGGGAGGTCTTCGCGGCCACCGGCCGCTCGCTGGCCGACTGGCAGCAGGCCGCCTGGCGCGAGCGTGACGAGCCCCATCGCTTCCTGCGGATCTCGCTGGTGCCGGAGCGCGACGCGCTCTACGCCGCCTGCGACCGGCGCTTGCTGGCGATGATGGCCGCCGGCGGCCTCGACGAGGTCAGGCGCCTGCGCGACCTGGCGCTCGATCCGGACCTGCCGATCATGCGCGCGCTCGGCGTGCCGCCCCTGCTGCGCCACCTGGAGGGCGAGCTGGACATTCACGAGGCGGTCGCCATCGCCCAACGGGACACCCGGCACTACGCCAAGCGGCAGCTCACCTGGCAGCGCACCCAGGTGCGGCCGGGCCTGGAAGCCGGGGAGCCGCAAGAGAGCACGATAAATTCGCATTGGAGTTTTCCAGAGCAATATTCGGAGCGTTTGAACGCCGAAATCTTTTCGAAAATTCGCGATTCCTTGTTGACCCCCCTGGGGTGAGCGACTAGCTTACCGCTCCCGCGGACCGGCGCGGCCGGGGTGGGCGAGGTCTTTTGCCCGCACCGAGCCGCGCCGAACGACACTCAGGGTCATCGATGGGATAGAGATCAGGCCGGCCGCGGGCCTGAGGCGCGCAGCGAGATCGAGACATGTCCAAGAACCACAAGGCCGCAAGCCAGAAGGTTGCGAGCCGCAAGACGGCGAGCCGAAAAGCGCCGGCTCGAAAAGCCCCGGGCCGCAAGGCCGGGAACGGCAAGGCGGCGCCGGCGAGCGTCGGCCGCCAGTTCACCGGCTCCGAGATCGTCATCAAGGCCTTGCTCGACCAGGGCGTCGAGGTCGTCTTCGGCTATCCCGGTGGCGCCGTGCTGCCGATCTACGACGCGCTGTTCCAGCAGAACGCGCTGCGCCACATCCTGGTCCGCCACGAGCAGGGCGCGGTGCATGCCGCCGAGGGCTACGCCCGCTCGACCGGCAAGATCGGCGCGGTGCTGGTGACCTCGGGCCCGGGCGCGACCAACGCGGTGACCGGCCTGACCGACGCGCTGATGGACTCGATCCCGGTGATCTGCCTGACCGGCCAGGTGCCGACCCACCTGATCGGCAACGACGCCTTCCAGGAGGCCGACACCACCGGCATCACCCGGCCCTGCACCAAGCACAACTACCTGGTCAAATCGATCCAGGACCTGCCGCGCATCATGCACGAGGCGGTCTACGTCGCGACCCACGGCCGGCCAGGCCCGGTGGTCGTCGACCTGCCGAAGGACGTGCTGCAGGCCAAGGGCGACTACCTGCCGCCGAGCGAGATCAAGCACCGCAGCTACCGCCCGCAGGTCAAGCCCGAGGCGAGCGAGATCGAGCGCGCCGCGGCGATGATCGCCAAGGCGAAGAAGCCGATCGTCTATGCCGGCGGCGGCGTCATCAACGCCGGCCCCAAGGCCAGCAAGCTGCTGTCCCAGTTCGTGCACATGATCGGCGCGCCCTGCACCAACACGCTGATGGGCCTCGGCGCCTTCCCGGCCTCCGACCCGCAGTTCATCGGCATGCTGGGCATGCACGGCACCTACGAAGCCAACCTGGCGATGCACGGCTGCGACCTGATGATCAACGTCGGCGCCCGCTTCGACGACCGGGTGACCGGCAAGCTCAGCGAGTTCTCGCCGGACTCCAAGAAGATCCACATCGACATCGATCCCAGCTCGATCAACAAGAACGTGGTGGTCGACCTGCCGATCGTCGGCGACGCCGGCCAGGTCCTGGCCGCCCTGATCAAGGCCTTGAAGGCGCAGAGCTTTCGGATCGACGGCAAGGCGCAGAAGGCCTGGTGGGCGCAGATCGACAAGTGGCGCGCGCGCGACTGCCTGCGCTACCGCCAGAACGGCAAGGTGATCAAGCCGCAGTACGCCATCGAGCGGCTCTACGAGCTGACCAAGGACCGCGACTGCTACATCACCACCGAGGTCGGCCAGCACCAGATGTGGGCCGCCCAGTTCTACAAGTTCGAGGACCCGAACCGCTGGATGACCTCCGGCGGCCTCGGCACCATGGGCTACGGCTTCCCCTCGGCCATGGGCGTGCAGGTCGCGCACCCGGACTCGCTGGTCATCGACATCGCCGGCGAGGCCTCCTTCCTGATGAACATCCAGGAGCTCTCGACCATCGTCCAGTACCGCCTGCCGGTGAAGGTCTTCATCGTCAACAACCGCTGGATGGGCATGGTCCGGCAGTGGCAGGAGCTGCTGCACGGCGAGCGCTACTCCGAGAGCTACATGGACTCGCTGCCGGACTTCGTGAGGCTGGCCGAGGCCTTCGGCGCCACCGGCCTGCGCGCTGAGACCGCCGCGGAGGTCGACGACAAGATCATGCAGATGATCGAGACCGACGGCCCCGTGCTGCTCGACTGCTGCGTCGACCAGTCCGAGAACTGCTTCCCCATGATCCCCTCGGGCGCGGCCCACTGGGACATGCTGCTGGGGCCCGAGGACCAGGCCCAGCAGCCGGTCTCCGAGGAGGGCATGGTGCTCGTCTGAGCCGACGGGCGTTCATTCCAGTCAAGTCATCGGGCCGGTGAGGGGGCGGCGCTCCCCGCGGCCGTTCGTACAAGAAACGCAAGAGATCCGGGAGCCGGGGCCATGGCGCCAAGGCAAGAGCAGAGCGAGACCCGCATCATCGCCGTGCTGGTGGACAACGAGCCCGGCGTCCTGGCCCGCGTCATCGGGCTCTTCTCGGGGCGCGGCTACAACATCGAGAGCCTGACGGTGACCGAGGTCGATCCGACCGAGCACCAGTCGCGCATCACCATCGTGACCAGCGGCACGCCGCAGATCCTCGAGCAGATCAAGGCGCAGCTCTCGCGCCTGGTGCCGGTCCACAAGGTCAGCGACCTGACCCGCGAGGGCGACTACGTCGAGCGCGAGCTGGCCCTGGTCAAGGTCTCCGGCAAGGGCAACAAGCGGGTCGAGGCCCTGCGCATCGCCGACATCTTCCGCGCCCGCGCGGTCGACTCCAGCCACGGCCACTTCACCTTCGAGATGACCGGCAAGAGCGACAAGCTCGACGTCTTCATCGAGCTGATGCGCCCGCTCGGCCTGGTCGACGTCTCGCGCACCGGCGTGGTCGCCATTGCCCGCGGGCCCGCGGCGCTCTAAGAAGCGCCGCGAGACGAGCCGGGGAAGCAACAGCCTTAGAGAAAGAGAGAAGGAACAGCCGCCATGCGTGTCTATTACGACCGTGACGCCGACGTGAACCTGATCAAGGGCAAGAAGGTCGCCGTGCTGGGCTACGGCAGCCAGGGCCACGCCCATGCCAACAACCTGCGCGACAGCGGCGTCTCCGAGGTCCGGGTCGCCCTGCGCCCGGGCTCGGCCAGCGCCGCCAAGGCCGAGGGCGCGGGCCTGCAGGTCATGGACCCCTCCGCGGCGGCCGGCTGGGCCGATGTGGTCATGATCCTGGCGCCCGACGAGCTGCAGGCGAGCATCTACGAGGACCACCTGGCCCCGAACCTGCGCGAGGGCGCGGCCATCGCCTTCGCCCACGGCCTCAACATCCACTTCAACCTGATCGAGCCGCGCGCCGACCTCGACGTCTTCATGATCGCGCCCAAGGGCCCGGGCCACACGGTGCGCTCGGAGTACCAGCGCGGCGGCGGCGTGCCCTGCCTGATCGCGGTGGCGCAGAACCCCTCGGGCAACGCCCATGAGATCGCCCTGTCCTACGCCTCGGCCATCGGCGGCGGCCGGGCGGGCGTCATCGAGACGAGCTTCAAGGAGGAGTGCGAGACCGACCTCTTCGGCGAGCAGGTGGTGCTCTGCGGCGGCCTGACGTCGCTGATCCAGGCCGGCTACGAAACCCTGGTCGAGGCCGGCTACGCGCCGGAGATGGCCTACTTCGAGTGCCTCCACGAGGTGAAGCTGATCGTCGACCTGATCTACGAGGGCGGCCTGGCCAACATGCGCTACTCGATCTCCAACACCGCCGAGTACGGCGACTACACCAGCGGCCCGCGGGTCATCACCGACGAGACCAAGGCCGAGATGAAGCGCATCCTGGCCGACATCCAGCAGGGCCGCTTCGCCCGCGAGTGGGTCACCGAATGCGCCGCCGGCCAGCCCTCCTTCAAGGCCATGCGCCGCAACGCCGCCGCCCACAACATCGAAGAGGTCGGCGAGCGCCTGCGCGGCATGATGCCCTGGATCGCCGAGGGCCGGCTGGTCGACAAGGCGAAGAACTAGGTTCAGCCCGGTTCAACGAAGAACGCCCCCCACCCCAACCTTCCGCCACGGAGGGTGGGGGTGACTGCCTCTCCGCTGCCGCGACCTGAACAACGCCTGAACGCCCCGTTCAGGTCGCGCTCATGTCGGGTTCTTACATATGACCTCGACGCTGGGGGCCGGTGTAGACTGGGCCGGTCGCCTCGGGCGATGCACCAAGAGGGGAAAGACCATGTCACGATTGATCAAGACGTTCTTGTGGGCCGCATTCCTGGCCCTGCCTTTCTCGATCGGCTTGGCGCTGCCGTCGACGGCCGGCGGCCCGGCGCTGCACCTGCTGTCGAGCTGCGAGGAGATGGACAAGGACTATAGGCAGCTTGTCTCGCTGAGCGGCGAGGCGCTGCCCGGCGGCACCGGCTATCTGGCCTATCGGGATCGGGGCGACGGCACCGCCGCGGTCTACCGCCAGACGCCGGCCGAGGTCGCCGCGCTGGTCGCCGAGATCAAGGCCGTCGAGGCGGCCGAGTCCGGCAACGCGAAGCTCGACGAGTCCTTCTGGCTGGCGGCGCGCAACAAGCCTTGCGAGTACGTCGAGCAGAAGAAGGAATGCGACGGCAAGTGCCCGAAGCCCGGCTTCGAGTGCGTCACGAAGGGCACAGCCGGCTCTTCGACGACCGACACGCCGCGGCCGGGCGACGACCCCGAGCCGGTGAAGGACAAGCGCTGCCTCTGCGTGAAGACCTCGTAAGCCGGCAGCCTTGAGGTTTGCACGGGCCCCGCGGTGCTCGCCGCGGGGCCTTTGCTTGTGTGCCTGGCATGTCGCTGATCTAGAGCGTTATGGGATTAGGCTGACGCATATCCAGAGTTTGTGAAGTAGTTGGCGCATTCCTGTGGTTCGAATTGATCGAGCAGCTTTCCGATGGCCT
>JANQLT010000092.1 GCA_028280455.1 Kiloniellales bacterium | reverse complement strand
CGATCGGACGGCACCGGCCCAGTGCCCCTCCCGGCCAGCCAACAGGATACTGCCGTGGCTGGCCGGGAGGGGGAGCGGGCCGGTGCCGTGATTCCGCGTCAGCGCAAAACGCTCTAGAGCCCGGCGTTCAAGACCGGCTCGATCCGCTCCATGGCCCAGTCGATCTCGTTCTCGGTGATGATCAGCGGCGGCGCGAAGCGGATCGTGTGGTGATGGGTCTCCTTGCAGAGGATGCCCTGGTCCTTCAGCGCCTCGCAGAAGCGCCGCGCGCCGCCGACTTCCTCGTGGAACTCGATGGCGATCATCAGGCCGCGGCCGCGGATCTCCTTGATGCCGTTGTTGCGCAGCGCGCGCAGCGCCTCGAGGAAGTAGCGCCCCATGCGCGCCGAGTTCTCGATCATGCCCTCCTCGACCAGCACCTTCAGCGCCGTACGCGCCACGGCACAGGCCAGCGGGTTGCCGCCGAAGGTGCTGCCGTGCTCGCCCGGCTGCAGCACGCCGAGCACCTCGGAGTTCGAGAGCACCGCGGAGATGGGGTAGTAGCCGCCGGACAGCGCCTTGCCGATCAGGGTGATATCGGCTTCGACGCCCTCGTGCTCCTCGGCGAAGAGCTTGCCGGTGCGGCCCAGGCCGGTCTGGATCTCGTCGAAGATCAGCATGACGTTGTGCCGCGTACAGATCTCGCGGACGTCACGCAGGTAGCCGTCGGGCGGGATGATCACCCCGGCCTCGCCCTGGATCGGCTCGGCGAGGAAGGCCACCGTGTTCGGCCCGATGGCCGCTTCCAGGGCCTCGGCATCGCCGAAGGGCACGACCTTGAAGCCCGGCGCGAAGGGCCCGAAGTCGGCGCGCGCGGTGGGGTCGGTCGAGAAGCCGACGACGGCGATGGTGCGGCCGTGGAAGTTGTTGGCGCAGACGATGATCTCCGCCTTGTTCCGCTCGACGCCCTTGACCTGGTAGCCCCATTTGCGCACCGCCTTGACCGCGCTCTCGACCGCCTCGGCGCCGCTGTTCATCGGCAGCACCTTGCTCGAGCTCGTCAGCTCGCAGACCTCCTGATAGAAGAGCGCGAGCTGGTCGTTGCGGAAGGCGCGCGAGGTCAGGCTCAGCCGGCCGGCCTGCTCGACCAGGGCCTCGCGGATCTTCGGATGGCAGTGGCCCTGGTTGACCGCCGAGTAGGCCGAGAGGCAGTCGAGGTAGCGCTTGCCGTCGATGTCCCAGACCCAAAGCCCCTCGCCGCGCGCCAGCACGACGTCGATCGGCTTGTAGTTGTGGGCGCCGAGGGTCGCCTCGATGCCGAGATACTCGTCGAAGTCCAGGTCGGCGGGCCGATCGTTGGACATGGCTGACACTCCCCTTGACCGGGCCTTCAGTGGGCGCGCGGCTGACCCGGCCGATAGACGATCTTCTTGCCGAAGGCGCTGCCCGTCAGGTCGACCATCATGGCGGCGGTCTGGCCATGGACGTCGAGCATGGGGTTCAGCTCGACCAGGTCGAGCGAGCCGAGCAGCCCGGATTCGTGAATCAGCTCCATGCAGAGATGGGCTTCGCGGAAGGTCGCGCCGCCGGCCACCGTGGTGCCGACGCCGGGGGCGATCGGCGGGTCGAGGAAGTCGACGTCGAAGCTGACGTGCAGATGGCCGCCGACGCCGGTCACCGCCTCGAGGATCTCGCGCATGATCGCGACCATGCCCCGCTCGTCGACCGTGCGCATGTCGTAGACGTTGACGCCGCAGTCCATGATCATCGACTTCTCGGTGGCATCGACCGAGCGGATGCCGACCAGATGCACGTTGGTCGGGTCGAGCAGCGGCCGGCCCGGCTCGATGTCGATCTCCTCCAGCTCGATCTGGCCGCAGAGCGCGGCGAGCGGCATGCCGTGGATGTTGCCCGAGGGGCTCGAGGCCGGCGTGTTGAAGTCGGCATGGGCGTCGAGCCAGATCACCGACAGCGGCTTGTCGAGGCTGGTGCAATGCGCCGCCACGCCGGAGACCGAGCCGATCGAGATGCTGTGGTCGCCGCCGAGGATCAGCGGCACTTCGCCCGCGCCGAGCAGCTCGCCCACCTTGTCGCGCAGGACGCTGCACCAGGCGTTGACCTCGCGCAGGTGGCGCAGGCCGCGCCGCGGCGCGCGCTGCGGGTTGGCCGGGCCGCTGAGGTCGCCGTGGTCCCTGACCCGATGGCCGAGGCCCGACAGGTCCTCGTTCAGGCCCATGATCCGCAGGGCCTCGGGCCCCATGCAGGCGCCGCGGTCCGAGGCGCCAATGTCGGTCGGCACGCCGATCATGCCGACCGTGACCTCGACCCCCTCCGCCTTGGCCGCTGCGTTCATCGCGCCGCTCTCCGATCACCGCTCGCCGCCCTATCGGGAAGCAGGATCTTCCCAGACTTCGCGTGGCGAATACAGCCCGGGCCGACGATTCGCCAGCGCCATACGGGCGACCCCTTTTGCGGATGCCCGCAAGGCACAGCCCGGCGATTGTCTCCCTCGCCGCCCTGGTCTAAATCTGAGTGCCAAAGGCAGCAGTAAGGAACGGACATGACCCTCTCGCGATTCGCGCTCGTCTTCGCCCTGTTGCTCGGCTTCGCCGGAGGCGCGGCGGCCGGCGAGGCCATGAAAGGCGACATCCACGTCGACCAGCCCTGGGCCCGGGCCTCGATCGGCGCGGCCAAGGCCGGCGCGGCCTACATGACCCTGGCCAACCACGGCAGCGAAGCCGACCGCCTGCTCGCCGTCGAGACCGACGTCGCCCGGCGCAGCGAGCTGCACACGCACCTGATGGAAGACGGCGTCATGAAGATGCGCCAGGTCGAGGCCATCGAGGTCGATCCGGGCACGCCGACCGTGCTCGAGCCGGGCGGCCTGCACGTCATGCTGATGGGCCTCGAGGCGCCGCTCGAGCAGGGCAAGAGCTTCCCGCTGCGGCTGATCTTCGAGCGCGCCGGCGCGATCGAGGTCACGGTCGAGATCGGCGCCCCGGCAGCGATGAAGCCCGAGGGCGAGATGCAGCACGACCACGGCCACGACCACCAGACGCACGACTCCAGCAGCTAGTACCAGCCTGCGATGAGTGGAGCTCATCACAGGCTGTACGGCGTTCAGGCGCCACGCGGGCTCTTCCTCGCTTCGCTGCGGACGCGCGGTCGCGCTTGCCGATGCTCGATGAGTCGAGCTCATCGAGCTTCGGTATAAGACGATGCGCGCGCCGGCCCGCGCATGGCAGCGCATGCTGTCGGGCCGGCGGCTCGACCTGCTCGATCCCTCGCCCCTCGACATCGAGATCGAGGACATCGCCCAGGGGCTGTCCCGGGTCGCCCGCTGGAACGGCCAGACCGACGGCGACTGCGCCTTCACGGTGGCCCAGCACTCGGTGCTGGTCGAGGAGCTGGCCGGCCGGATCCGGCCCAACATCGACCAGCGCTGGCGCCTGGCGGCCCTGCTGCACGACGCTGCCGAGTACGTCATCGGCGACCTGATCAGCCCCTTCAAGGCGGCCGTCGGCGCCGACTACAAGGGCTTCGAGCATCGCCTGGCGACGGCGATCCAGGTCCGCTTCGGCCTGCCGCGCGACCTGCCCGAGACCCTGCGCGGCCTGATCAAGCGGGCCGACCGGGCCGCCGCCTACCTGGAGGCGACCCAGCTCGCCGGCTTCGACGCCAGCGAGGGCCAGCGCTACTTCGGCAAGCCGCGCGGCAGCGGCGCCCAGGCGATCCTCAAAGTCCGCCTGCAGCCCTGGGCGCCGGAGGAGGCAAAAACGCGCTTCACGAAGCGATTCCATAGCTTGACCAAAGGCGCCTAGCCCGGCTCATTAGGCGCCTTCACGCCATCGAAAGAGAGCAACCGGGCAGTCATGCAGGTACAAGCGAAGAGCGCGGGCGGGGTCCTCTCGCCCGATCAGATCGAGACCTTTCGGCGCGACGGCTTCCTCTTCGTGCCGGGCCTCTACAGCGCGGCCGAGATGGCCGAGATCTCGGCCTGGACCGAGGAGCTGGCCGGCCGCGAGGAGGTCCCGGGCAAGCACATGGTCTACTACGAGGACGACCTGAAGCACCCGGGCCAGCGCGTCGTCCAGCGCATCGAGTACTTCACCGGCTTCCACGAGGGCTTCCACGACCTGTTCAACGACGGCCGCATGGCCGGCGCGGTCTCGGAGCTGCTCGACGAGCCGGCCGTGCTCTTCAAGGAGAAGATCAATTTCAAGCTGCCCGGCGGCGACGGCTTCAAGGCGCACCAGGACGTCCAGGCCGGCTGGAACGACTACGCCGACTTCTACATCACCGCGCTGGTCTCGATCGATCCGGCGACGATCGAGAACGGCTGCCTGGAGGTGGTCGCCGGCTGGCACGACCGCGGCCTCGTCGGCGAGGAGTGGATTCCCTTGAGCGAGGAGCAGATCGCCAAGATGGACTTCAAGCCCTATCCGACGCAGCCGGGCGACGCCATGTTCTTCGACTCCTTCGCGCCGCACCGCTCCGGGCCGAACCTGAGCGAGCTGTCGCGGCGCATCCTCTACGTCACCTACAACAAGGCCTCGCAGGGCGAACACCGCGAACGCTACTTCGCCGACAAGCGCGCCAGCTTCCCGCCCGATATCGAGCGCGAGCCCGGCAAGAGCTACGTCTTCCGAGTCTAGAGCCCCGCCCCGGAGCGACCCCTTGTCCTGGCTGCTGCTGGCCATCGCCTCGATCGCCTTGCTGGCCTGGCTGCACCTGCTGTTGATGCGCGGCGGCTTCTGGCGTGCCAACCGCCGGCTCGGCCGCATGGCGCCGCTGCCGGCCGGCCAGGCACCGGCGGTGATCGCCGTGATCCCGGCCCGCGACGAGGCCGAGACGGTCGGCTCGACGGTCCGCGCCGTGCTCGCCCAGGACTACGCCGGCCCGCTCGGCATCGTCCTGGTCGACGACGGCAGCGAGGACGGCACGGCCGAGATCGCCCGCGCCGCGGCCGAGGCGGCCGGCGCGCCCGGTCGCCTGATCATCGTCGAGGGCGATCCCCTGCCGGCCGACTGGGCCGGCAAGCTCTGGGCCCAGCAGCAGGGCGTCGCCATGGCGCACCGGCTGGCGCCGGAGGCGACCTACTTCTGGTTCATCGATGCCGACATCGTCGCCGCGCCGGACAGCCTCTCGCGGCTCGCCGCCAAGGCGGAGGCCGACGGCCTGGCGCTGGTCTCGCTGATGGCCCTGCTGCACCACAAGGGCTTCTGGCCGCGGCTGCTGATTCCGCCCTTCGTGTTCTTCTTCCAGAAGCTCTACCCCTTCCGCTGGGTCAACGACCTCGAGAGCCCGACCGCCGCGGCGGCCGGCGGCTGCGTCCTGCTGCGCGCCGACAGCCTGCAGAAGGCCGGCGGCCTCGAGGCCATGAAGCACGCGCTGATCGACGACTGCACCCTGGCCGGGCTGATCAAGGCGCAGGGCCGCAACGACGCCCGCGGCATCTGGCTCGGCCTGACCCGCAGCGTGGTCAGCATCCGGCCCTACCGGCGGCTCTCCGAGGTCTGGCGCATGGTCGCGCGCAGCGCCTACACCCAGCTCGGGCACTCGCCCCTGCTGCTGCTCGGCACCCTGCTCGGCATGCTGCTGCTTTACGTGGCGCCGCCGGCGATCCCTTTGACCCTGCCGCTGCACGGCGCCTGGCACGGCGCGATCGTCGCCTGCGGCGCCTGGGCCCTGATGGCCTACACGGCCTGGCCGACCTACCGGCTCTACCGCGAGCCCGCCTGGCGGACCCTGCTGCTGCCCTTGGCCGGTCTGCTCTACAGCCTGATGACCCTGGACTCCGCCTGGCAGTATGCGCGCGGCCGGGGCGGGCTCTGGAAGGGCCGGGCCCAGGCGCCGGTGGCACGGCCGCTGGCCGCCAAGGGCGACGAGAGCTAATCTCCGGCGACCATGGCAGACAGCAGCACAGGCGCCGCCGCAGCGGCTCTAGAGACACCCTCCGGCAAGGGCGCGGCCGACGAGAATTTCCCCGTCGGCTCCTTCCTGCTGCCGGCGCGGCTGCGCCCCCATGTCGCCAAGTTCTACGCCTTCGCCCGCGCCGTCGACGACATCGCCGACAACCCCGGCCTGGCGCCCGACGACAAGATCGCCCGCCTGCATCGCTTCGAGCTGGCGATCACCGGCGCGGAGACCGAAGACCCGGCGCTCGTCAGCGCCCACCGCTTGCGCGAGAGCCTGGCCGAGACCGGCGTGCCCGCGGTGCACGGCGTCGACATCATCGCCGCCTTCAAGCGCGACGCGGTCAAGCTGCGCTACGACGACTGGCAGGACCTGCTCGGCTACTGCGAGCAGTCCGCCAACCCGGTCGGCCGCTACCTGCTCGACCTGCACGGCGAGGACCGCGCCGGCTATCCGGCCAACGACGCGCTCTGCACCGTGCTGCAGATCCTCAACCACCTGCAGGACTGCCAGGACGACTACCGCGCGCTGGACCGGGTCTACCTGCCGCAGGACTGGATGGCCGAGGCCGGCGTCGCCGTGGAAGCGCTCGACGCCCCGGCCGCCTCGCCGGGCCTGCGCCGGGTGATGGACCGCTGCCTCGACGGCTGCGACGCGCTGATGGGCCAGGCCCGGGCGCTGGCACCCTTCCTCAAGAGCCGCCACCTGGCGCTCGAGGCCGCGGTGATCGTGCGCATCGCCGAAAAGCTGAGCGCCGAGCTGCGCGTCCGCGACCCGCTGGCCGAGCGGGTCGAGCTGAGCAAGCCGCAGTTCCTCTGGTGCGGCATCACCGGGGCGACGGGCGCGCTGTGGCAGCGGCTGTTCGGCCGGCGCCCGGCGCGGCGGGTCTCGCCGGCATGAGCGCCACCGCCGAAGGCGCGCCGCTCGACGCCGCGCAGGACCCGGAGCGCGACCGGCAGCACGTCCACCGGGTGGTCGCGCGCTCCGGCAGCTCCTTCACCTGGGGCATGCGCGTCCTGCCCAAGCCGCGGCGCGAGGCCATGTTCGCGATCTACGCCTTCTGCCGCGAGGTCGACGACATCGCCGACGAGGGCGGCACGCCGGCCCAGAAGCAGGCGGCGCTCGAGGACTGGCGGTCCGAGATCGACCGGCTCTACGAGGGCCGGCCGAGCAAGCCGACCGCGCGCGCCCTGCTCGAGCACGTCACCGCCTTCGAGCTGCCGAAGGAGGAGTTCCTGGCGCTGATCGACGGCATGGAGATGGACGCCCGCGACTCCATGATCGCGCCGAGCGAAGAGGCGCTCAGCCTCTACTGCCGGCGCGTCGCCGGCGCCGTCGGCATGCTCTCGATCCACGCTTTCGGCGCGCGCGAGCCGGCGGCCCGCGACCTCGCCGTGGCGCTCGGCGAGGGCCTGCAGCTCACCAACATCCTGCGCGACCTGGACGAGGACGCTGCCGAGGGCCGCCTCTACCTGCCGCGCGAGGCCCTCGAAGCGGCGGGCATCGCCAGCCGGGAGCCGGCCGCGGTGCTGGCCCAGCCGGCCCTGGCGGCGGTTTGCGACGACCTGGCCGAACGCGCCGAGGCCCGCTTCGCGGAAACCCGCGAGCTGCTCCGCCACTGCCATCGCCGGGCCCTCAAGCCCTGCGTGCTGATGATGGAGGTCTACCGGCGCATCCTGATCGGCCTGCGCGCCCGCGGCTGGAGCGCGCCGCGCCGTCGCGTTCGGCTCTCGCCCGCCGCGAAACTCTGGATCCTGCTCCGCCACGGGATCTTCTGAGCGGCCCCATGGCTCGACCTTCGGTCGCCCCCTCACCCTCCCACCGCTTCGCGGCGGGCCCCTCCCTCTCCCCCGCTGGGGCTAGCACGTGCACACAAATTCTGGGTGCGCTAGTGATGCGCATTGCAGGTGGTTTGCTGAGGTGATTCCCTTGCTCGATCTGCTGGAGTCGGGAG
>JANQLT010000071.1 GCA_028280455.1 Kiloniellales bacterium | reverse complement strand
ATCGCCACGCGCTACGAAAAGACCGACACGAGCTTCGCCGCCATGATCCACCTGGCAGGCACACTCATGGCTCTCAAATAAATGTCCACAGGCCCTAAGACGCCGCGTCTAGATCCCAGTCGAAGAGGGCGGACCGACTTCAGGCTTCGTTAACCATGAAAGTCGGCTCGCCCTCTCTCGAAATAGATCTCGGGCGCCCAGCCCCGGTCATTTGACGGACATCAATGCGCTCGGGCCGCCCCGCGGCGAAAAGGAGCCTGGTCGATCCTCACGATTTCGGGAGTTCGGACCGTGGGTCTCCATCGTTGGCTGCCTCGTCGGCTGTTCTGGGCCTGCTTCGCCTTTTCGGTCGGGCTCGGGCCGGTCTCGGCCCAGGAGCTCGGCAGTCCGCGGGCCGGGCACGACTTCGCCATGGCCATCTGCGCCGAATGCCATTGGGTCTCGGACGAGCAATTCCTGATCCCGGACAGCGACGCGCCGACCTTCTTCGACGTCGCGGACGATCCGGCGGTCACGGCGACGGCCTTGCGGGTCTTCTTCGGCACGTCGCACCAGAAGATGCCCAACATCATGCTGAGCGACGACGAGCGCGACAACGTGATCGCCTACATCCTGAGCCTGCGGAAGCTGCAGTGACGCTGCAGTAGAGGCTATTCCAGCCCCAAGAGGCCGCGGGCGTAGTCGCGGGCGGCGAAGGGCCTGAGGTCCTCGGCGGACTCGCCGACGCCGATGGCGTGGACCGGCAGGCCGTGCTTCTCGGCCAGTGCCACCAGAACGCCGCCCTTGGCCGAGCCGTCGAGCTTGGTCACCACCAGGCCGCTGACCGCCACCAGCTCCTTGAAGGTCGCCACCTGCTGCAGGGCGTTCTGGCCGGTGGTGGCGTCGAGCACCAGCAGGCAGTCGTGCGGCGCCTCGGGATCGAGCTTGCCGAGGACGCGGACGATCTTCTGCAGCTCGGCCATCAGCTCGGTCCGGTTGTGCAGCCGGCCGGCGGTGTCGATCAGCAGGATCTCGACGCCCTCGCGCCGGGCCCGCTCCAGGGCCTCGAAGGCGAGGCCGGCGGCGTCGGCCCCGGGCGTCTTGGCGACCACCGGGCAGCCGGCCCGCTCGCCCCAGATCTGTAGCTGCTCGATGGCCGCCGCGCGGAAGGTGTCGCCGGCGGCGATCAGCACCGAGCGGCCCTCGTCGCGCCACTGCTTGGCGAGCTTGCCGATGGTGGTGGTCTTGCCGCTGCCGTTGACGCCGACCACCAGGACCACGTGGGGCCGCCGCTCGCCGTTCGGCGCCAGGGGCCGGGCGACCGGCTCCAGCAGCCCGGCGATCTGCTCGGCCAGATGCTCGCGCACCTGCGCCGGCTCGACGTCCTTGTCGAAGGCCTGCTTGGACAGGGCCTCGGTCAGCGTCGTCGCCGTGGTCACGCCGAGGTCGGCCGAGATCAGCAGCTCCTCGAGCTCCTCGAGGGCCGCCGCGTCGAGCTTGCGGCGGGTGAAGATGGCGCCGATGCCGTCGCCCAGCTTGCTCGAGGAGCGGGCGAGCCCGGCCTTGAGCCGGCCGAACCAGCTTTGCTTCCCCCCCTCCTTCGTCGTGGTCTCGCTCAAGCCGCCGCCTCGGCCTTGCGGTGGCTCTCGGCGATCAGACAGGCGCCGTCGCTGGCCACGATGGGCTGCGCGACGAGCGCGCCGACCGGCAGGCTCTCGGCGACGCGCACCGGCACGAAGTGCTCGCTGTGGCCGAAGCCGGGCTTCTCGATCAGGACCTCGGCGCTGCGGCCCACCCGGCTCGCCAGGAAGGCGGCGAAGGCCGCCTCGCCGGCGGCCCGGAGCTTGGCCGCGCGCGCCTTGCGCTCGGGGCCCGGCACCTGCGGCATGCGCGCCGCCGGCGTGTCCGGCCGCGGCGAGTAGGGAAAGACGTGCAGATGCGTGAGGCCGCAGTCCTCGATCAGGGCCAGGCTGTTGGCGAACTGGGCGTCGCTCTCGGTCGGGAAGCCGGCGATCAGGTCTGCGCCCAGGGCCACGTCCGGCCGCGCCTGCCGGGCCCGCGCCGCGGCGGCCAGGGCGTCGGCCCGGCTGTGCCGGCGCTTCATGCGCTTCAGGACCAGGTCGTCGCCGGCCTGCAGCGAGAGGTGCAGATGCGGGCAGAGCCGGGGCTCCTCGGCCAGGGCGCGGTAGAGCGCGTCGTCGATCTCGACCGGGTCGAGCGACGACAGCCGGAGGCGCGGCAGCTCGGGCACCTGCGCCAGCAGGCGCCGCACGAGCTGCCCCAACGGCGGCCGGCCGGGCAGGTCCTTGCCGTAGTCGGTGATGTCGACCCCGGTCAGCACGACCTCCGCGACGCCGCCCTCGACCAGGCGGCGGACCTGCTGCACCACGGCGCCGATCGGCAGCGAGCGGCTCGGGCCGCGGCCGAAGGGGATGATGCAGAAGGTGCAGCGGTGGTCGCAGCCCTGCTGGACCTGGACGAAGGCGCGGGTGCGCTCGGCGAAGCCGGCGATCAGGTGGCCGGCGGTCTCCCGCACGGCCATGATGTCGCCGACCTGGACTTGCGGCGCGGTCTCGCCGTCGGCCTGCCAGGTCCGGGGATCGAGCTTCTCGGCGTTGCCGAGGACCCGGTCGACCTCGGGCATGGCGGCGTAGGCCCGCGGGTCGATCTGCGCCGCGCAGCCGGTGACGACGATGCGGGCCCCGGGGTTCGCCCGGCGGGCCTTGCGGATCGCCTGGCGCGCCTGGCGCTCGGCCTCGGCGGTCACCGCGCAGGTGTTGACCACCACCGTGTCGGCCAGGCCGGCGTCGGCGATCTGCTCGCGCATCACCTCGGACTCGAAGGCGTTGAGCCGGCAGCCGAAGGTGACGATCTGCGGCTCCCGCCCCGCCTCGTCGGCGCGCGGATCTACCCTGGTCGTAAGCGGGCTGTTCATGGCCGGGTTATAGGATTGCGCCCTGGGGCTGTCCACCGCGAGCCGCCGAGGCGCCGATAGACGCGGAGCGGCGCCACGCCGCCGCCTGACGGCTCAGTCCAGCAGCGCCGCGCCGAGCGTGCCGCTGAAGCTGGTGGCGACGGGGCCGGTCATGAAGACCCGGCCGTCGTCGCGCCAGTCGATGGAGAGCGGGCCGCCGTCGAGCGCGATGGCCACCTGGCGGCCGGTCAGGCCGCGGCGCTGGGCGGCGACGGCGGCGGCGCAGGCGCCGGTGCCGCAGGCCAGGGTGATGCCGACGCCGCGCTCCCAGACCCGCAGCCGCAAGCGGTCCGGGCCGGTGACCCCGGCGACGCCGATGTTGGCGCGCTCCGGGAACAGCGGGTCGTGCTCCAAGGCGGGGCCGAGGCTCTCGAGGTCGATGCTGACCGGGTCCTCGACGAAGAAGACCGCATGGGGGTTGCCCATGGAGACCGCCACGGGCTCGGCCAGCGGCCCGCGGCCGAGGTCGAGCCGCAGCGTGTCCATCTCGCGGGCCAGGGGGATCTCGCGCCAGTCGAGGCCTGGGGTGCCCATGTCGACGGCCACCAGCCCGCCCGGCGCGCGCTCGGCCGTCAAGAGGCCGGCCCGGGTCTCGATCGCCGTCTCCTCGCTGCCGCTCTCGGCCATCAGCAGGTCGGCGACGCAGCGCGTGCCGTTGCCGCAGGCGCCGACCTCGAAGCCCTGGTGGTTGTGGATCCGCATGTAGGCGGCCGCCCGGCCGTTGCGCGCCGGCTCGATGACCAGGAGCTGGTCGCAGCCGACGCCCCTGTGGCGGTCGGCGATCCGCGCCGCCGCCGCGTCGTCGAGCGCAAAGGGCTGCTCGCGGGCATCGACCACCACGAAGTCGTTGCCGAGCCCATGCATCTTGATGAAGGGGCGACCGCTCATGGCGGGGTTTATAGGGCCGCCCCGGGGCGCGGTCCACTGGCAAGAAGCCGTCGTTTCCTGGCTTTGCAGGCCGCCTGGTCTGGTGCAAGATTCCACAACCACGGGAAGGCGAGTGGGAGCGGAGGACATGTCAGACAAGAATGTGAGTGAACTGCTCAACATCGTCCGCGCGGGGGCCGGCGTCACCATGGAGGCGGTCCACTTCACGGTCGACGACGTCATGCCTGTCGCCCAGGCCTGCGCCGAGGAGGGCGTCATGCTCTATGTCCATGGCGCCATGGGCTGGCGCACCCAGGACCTGATCAACATCGCCAAGGCCGGCAAGGGCAAGGTCTGCTACACCTGAGCTCTCTCTGGGCCGCGCTGGCGGCTTGACGCCGCTGGGCCGCGGGCCTAGCTTGCCGCCGCTCATGCCAGGGGAACGGCCCTAAGGCTCCCGCAGAGCGCGTTCGGGAGCCCCGTCAGTCCGCGAGTTTCGCGCACTGGCGCCTTCGGGCTTTGTGCCGGGCCCCGGCGATGGGAGCGGCCCTGGCTATGGGTGCAGATGGAGCCGGCTCATGTTCGACAGCCTGCAAGAACGCCTAGGCACGATCTTCGACGGCCTGACGCGGCGCGGCGCGCTCAGCGAGGCCGACGTCGACGCGGCCCTGCGCGAGGTGCGGGTGGCGCTGCTCGAGGCCGACGTGGCGCTGCCGGTGGTCAAGGGCTTCGTCGAGAAGGTCCGCGAAGCCGCGATCGGCCAGGAGGTCCTGCGCTCGGTCAGCCCGGGCCAGATGGTCATCAAGATCGTCCACGACCAGCTCGTGGCGACCCTCGGCGAGGAGAGCGCCGGGCTCGACCTGGAGGTCACCCCGCCGGCGGTGATCATGCTGGTCGGCCTGCAGGGCTCCGGCAAGACCACCAGCACCGCCAAGCTCGCCAGCCGGCTGCAGGAGCGCGACAAGAAGAAGGCCCTGATGGCCTCGCTCGACGTCCGCCGGCCGGCCGCCCAGGAGCAGCTCGCCCTGCTCGGCATCCAGGCGAACGTACGTACGCTCAACATCGTGCCCGGCGAGAGCCCGGTGGCGATCGCCAAGCGGGCCGTTCAGAGCGCGGCGCTGGAAGGCTTCGACGTGGTGTTCCTCGACACCGCCGGGCGCCTGGCGATCGACGAGGAGCTGATGGCCGAGGTCACGGCCGTACGTGACGCGGTGACGCCCCACGAGAAGCTGCTGGTGGCCGATTCCATGACCGGCCAGGACGCCGTGACGGTGGCCGAGCGCTTCAACGAGGCGGTCGGCCTGAGCGGCATCGTCCTGACCCGGGCCGACGGCGACGCCAGGGGCGGTGCGGCGCTGTCCATGAAGGCGGTGACCGGCTGTCCCATCAAGTTCCTCGGCACCGGCGAGAAGCTCGACGCCATCGAGGCCTTCCACCCGGACCGCGTCGCCGGGCGCATCCTCGGCATGGGCGACGTGGTCTCGCTGGTCGAGAAGGCCCAGGAGACCATCGAGCAGGAAGAGGCCGAGAAGCTCGCCAAGAAGCTCGAGAAGGGCCGCTTCGACCTGGACGACCTGGGCTCGCAGCTCAAGCAGATCCAGAAGATGGGCTCGCTGTCGGACATCATGGGCATGCTGCCCGGCACGCCGAAGATCCAGCAGCAGCTCAAGGGCGCCCAGCTCGACGACAAGGTCATCAAGCGCCAGCTCGCCATCCTCTCCTCCATGACGCCGCAGGAGCGCAAGCGGCCCGAGCTGATCAAGGCGAGCCGCAAGCAGCGGGTGGCCAAGGGCTCCGGGACCTCGGTGCAGGACGTCAACAAGCTGCTGAAGCAGCACCAGGAAGCCAACCGGATGATGAAGAAGGTCAAGAAGATGGGCAAAAAGGGCCTGATGCGCCACGGCCTGTCGGGCCTGATGCCGGGCGGCGGCGCCGGCGGCTTCCGGGGCGGCTGAGCATGCTCGACCACATCTCGCTCGGCGTCACCGACGTGCCCCGCGCCCGCGCCTTCTACGACGCGGTGCTCCAGACGCTCGGCTACAAGCGCTTGTTCGACCACGAGGAATTCGCCTCGGCCTATGGCCCGGTGGCGCCGCAGTTCCAGTTCTGGATCTGCCAGCCCCTGGACCCCAGCCGGCCGGCTGCGGCCTGCAACGGCAGTCACTTCTGCTTCCGGGCGCCGAGCCGCGCCGCCGTCGATGCCTTCCATGCGACGGCGCTGGCGAACGGCGGCGGCGATGCCGGCGCGCCCGGCCTGCGCCCGGAGTACATGGAGACCTACTACGCGGCCTACGCCTTCGACCCCGAGGGTCACAAGATCGAGGCCGTCTGCTACGCGCCGGAATGAGCCGGCGAGCAACCGAACCCAAGAACAGCTGAGACAGCCAATCCAAGGAGAGACCCGGTTATGTCCCTGAGAATTCGTCTGGCCCGCGGCGGCGCCAAGAAGCGGCCCTTCTACCGCATCGTGGTCGCCGACTCGCGCAGCCCGCGCGACGGCCGCTTCATCGAGAAGATCGGCTTCTACAACCCGATGGTGCCGAAGGACCATCCGGAGCGGATCCGCATCGACGAGGACCGCGCCAAGCACTGGCTCTCGGTCGGCGCCACGCCGAGCGACCGGGTCGCCCGCTTCTTCGGCCAGGCCAGCCTGATCGAGATGCCGGCGATCCCGAAGCAGACCAAGAAGCACCTGCCGGGCGCCAAGGCCCTGGAGCGCCAGAAGGAGGCCGAGGAGGCCAAGAAGGCGGCCGAGGAAGCCGCGGCGGCCGAAGCCCCCACCGACTCTGAGGCCCCCGCAGAAGAGCCGGCGGCCGAGGAGGCTCCGGCCGAAGAGGCGCCCGCCGAGGCCCCGGCCGAGGAAGCCCCGGCCGAGGAGGAGACCAAGGAGGGCTGATCCGGGCAGGGCTCGGGCGGGACGGCGCCGATGGCGGCGGAGCGGATCTGCCTCGGGGCGATCGCCGGCGCCCACGGCGTCCGCGGCCTGGTCAAGCTCAAGAGCTTCACCGAGCGGCCCGAGGACATCGCCGCCTACGGGCCGCTCAGCGACGAGGCCGGCGAGCGCCGCTTCAGCCTGACGCTCAACGGCAAGGCCAAGGACGCGCTGCTGGCCCGCATCGAGGGGGTCGCCGACCGGGACGCGGCCCAGGCGCTGAAGGGCACCCGGCTCTATGTCGAGCGCGGCGCCCTGCCGGCGATCGAGGAGCCGGAGACCTACTACCAGGCCGACCTGATCGGCCTGGCGGTGGAGGATCGCGACGGCGAGGCCCTGGGCCGGGTCAGCGCGGTCCATTCCTTCGGCGGCGGCGAGGTCCTGGAGGTGAGGCCCGAGGGGGCCAAGCGCGGCGACAGCCTGCTGATCCCCTTCACCAAGGCGGCGGTGCCCGAGCTGGACCTGGCGGCGGGGCGCCTGGTGGCGGCACCGCCCGAGGAGAGCGAGGAGGAGGCGGGCGAGCCCGCCTGAACACTGGACAGGAAGCCCGGCGATCGCCATAAAGCGCGGCTTTCGGCGGTCCGGGCGAGGACGAGCCCATGATCGCGGATCGGGGGGAGCGGGCGGAGACGGCGGCAGCCTGGCGGGCCACGGTGCTCAGCCTCTTCCCGGAGATGTTCCCGGGGCCGCTCGGCGTCAGCCTGGCGGGCAAGGGGCTGGACGCGGGGCGCTGGGCGCTCGATGTCCTGGACATCCGGGATTTCGCGCGCGATAAACACCGCTCCGTGGACGACGAGCCTTTCGGCGGCGGCCCGGGCATGGTGATGCGCCCGGAGGTCGTCGACGCCGCTTTGCAGGCGATCGAAGGCCGACCGGGTCCGCTGATCTGCCTGTCGCCGAGAGGGGCGCCGCTGACCCAAGCGCGGGTCCGGGCCTTGGCGGCGGGACCGGGGGTCCGGCTGCTTTGCGGCCGCTACGAAGGGATCGACGAGCGGATCTTCGCCGTCCATCCCGTGGAGGAGGTGAGCGTCGGCGACTACGTGCTTTCGGGCGGCGAGCCGGCGGCGCTGGTGTTGATCGATGCGGTGGTGAGGCTTCTGCCCGGGGTCATGGGCAACGAGGCCAGCCCCGGCGAGGAGTCCTTCGAGAGCGGCCTCCTCGAATACCCGCACTACACCAGGCCGGCCGTCTGGCAGGGCCTGGAGGTGCCGGAGGTCCTGCTCTCGGGGCATCACGAGCGGATCCGCACGTGGCGCCTGGAGCGGGCCGAAGAGGAAACCAGGCGGCGCCGTCCCGATCTTTGGGCGGCCCGCGGCGAGACGGAGAAATCGCGCGGCGCGCGCGGGCGATGAGAGAGAGCGAGGACCGAGAGCCATGAACACCATCCAGCAACTCGAGCAGGAAGAGGTCGCCCGCCTGAGCGCCGAGCGCGGCGTGCCGGACTTCGCGCCCGGCGACACCGTCAAGGTCAACGTCAAGGTCGTTGAGGGCACGCGCGAGCGTATCCAGGCCTTCGAGGGCGTCTGCATCGCGCGCAAGAACCGCGGCCTCAACTCGGCCTTCACGGTGCGCAAGATCTCCTACGGCGAGGGCGTCGAGCGCGTCTTCCCGCTCTACAGCCCGCGCATCGCCTCGATCGAGCTGGTCCGCCGCGGCGACGTCCGGCGCGCCAAGCTCTACTACCTGCGCGGCCGCACCGGCAAGGCGGCGCGCATCGCCGAGAAGACCACCGGTTGGGCCGGCAAGGCGACCCAGGCCGAGCGCGAGGCCCGCGGCGCCGCCAAGGCCGGCAAGACCTCCAAGAAGGGCAAGAAGAAGCAGGCCGCCGCCGCCGAAGCCGAGGCTTCCTAAGCGCTGCCGTTTCTCCGCTCGTTCGCCCGGCACGCGCGCGGCCTGGAGATCATGACCGCGCGCCTGCTCTGCTTGGGCGGCGCCTTAATCGCTTCGTTGCTGCTCGGGCCGAGCGACGCCAGGGCGCAGGTGCCGGACTACGATACCTGCGACGCCGAGGTCGCGGAGGTGCTTTGGGACGCGAAGCTCGACACCGCCCGCGTCCGCTCCACCTACATCTCGCCGCGGCTCGACATCGGCCGCAGCAAGACCTTCGTCGTCGGCATCCAGGTCTGGGTCCGCCTGGCCGACTGCAAGGGCGCCATGGTCCTCGACTTCACCCCCGCCTGCCGCCTGGAGCAGGCCTACACGCGCGGCGACTGCGAGGTCGAGGGCGTGAAGAAGTTCTGAGCGAGGCGGATCGCCGGCATGACATCGGATGACCTGACTGCCTTTCGACGGGCCCTCGAGGCCTCCTGGAGCCTGCAGTCCAGCACGCTGTGGAAAGAGGACAGGCCCGCCGCCGGGCAGTGCGGCGTATCGGCCCTGGTGGCCCAGGACCACCTCGGCGGCGAGATCCTGAAGACCAAATACGGATCGCTCTGGCACTTCTACAACCGCATCGACGGCCGGCGCGTGGACTTCACCGAAAGCCAGTTCGACGAGCCCATCGACTACACCGACGAGCCGTCCAACCGGGAAGAGGCCTTCGCCGACACGAACGGCGCGCAATACGACTATCTCAGCGCCGCCGTTCGGCGCCGGTTGTAGGAGGTCGGGTGTCCAGGTCTCGCTCGGCTCGCCGACTTTAGTGGTGCCCTGATCCCCGACTTCATTCCGTGTGCCGCTTGCAACAGGCCTGCAGACCCACCGCACGCGACGTGGTGAAGGCGGGGACGCTTTGACCGAAACTCGCGACCAACGGCAAACCCAGAGTCGGAAGGTGCAACCTCCCGGACTTCGCCTAGGACTCTTTGACGGTTGTTTTCGGGTTTGCCTTAGCTTGCTTGCCCGTCACGAACCGGCCGGTCACCGCACTGCGATGGCTACCGGTAGAACCGCCGCCCCTCGTTTCTTTCAAGGTCGTATTTGGGCTGGCTTTGCCGTGTTTCGATGTCACGAACCGGCCGCTAATCGCACTGCGGTAGCTGCTACCGGCCCCTTTGCCTTTCGCCATCTTGATCTCCGATTTCAATAGTGCATGTTGATCTAAATTCTACCATATATGTAATTCGATGCGAACAAAAAAAGAACATATAAACTCTTTTCAAGGATGTGTATCTTGTTGCGTTACGCACTACAAACTTGTACATTGACGGATGGAGATCCGGAACATCCGCCACAAGGGACTTCGAAACTTGGTCGAGAGAGACCAAATCCAGAGGCTTGCCGCAGGATCAGCTAGTGAAGATCCGCGACATCGTCGCGTTCCTCATCGACATGGAGCACATCGACGAGGTCTTCGGTCTCCCAAAGTACAGGCCGCATCGGATGACGGGTGATCGTGCCGGGACCTTCAGCTTCCACGTTTCGGCGAATTGGCGACTGACTTTCAGACACGACGCGCAGAGCGGTGAGCTCTACGACCTCGATTTCGAGGACTACCACTAGGTTGTCGAAGGGACCGTGAAGATGGCAATCAAGGTTGGCATGATCCCGGTTCATCCGGGCGGTTTCATCCGGCGGTCGGTGTTGCCCGATGGCCTGTCGGTCACGGCGGCGGCCAAGGTGCTCGGGGTCGGGCGTCCGGCTCTGTCGAACCTCCTCAACGAGAGAGCATCGCTTTCGCCGGAAATGGCCTTGCGCATAGAGAAGGCCTTCGGGGTGACGATGGACACCTTGCTGCGTATGCAGACCCGATACGACGCCCACCAGATGCGGAAGCGCGAGAAGGACATCTCCGTGACCCGCTACGCGACCGCCTAGCTCGCCTGGCTAGCCAACAAAGAGCGCCTATGAGCGAAGCGATTGCACCGAAGAGCTCGGCCGACACCCGCCTCGCCACCTATGGCACGCTGGCGCCCGGCCGGGTCAACGAGCATCAGCTCGCCGAGCTCGAGGGCTTCTGGCGGCAAGGGACCGTGCGCGGCCGGCTGGTCGAAGCCGGCTGGGGCGCCAAGCTCGGCTTTCCCGGCCTGGTCCTCGATCCCCAGGGAGAGGCGGTCGAGGTGCATGTCTTCGAGTCGATGGCGCTGCCCGATCATTGGCAACGACTCGACGCCTTCGAGGGCGAGGGCTATCGGCGTGTGACCGCGCAGGTCAGCACGTCGGACGGGAATCTGGATGCCTGGATCTACGTGATCGAATAACCTCTTCAATCTGCCGCAGCGCTTTTCTGCTGAGCCTAAAGGTCATCCACTGCTTTTGCGTTCCGAGCGCAGGCGCTCGATCACCTGATCGAGAGTCTCCGGCGCGGCGATCCCGCTGGCCTCCGCTTCGTCGAGATCGCGCTTGATGATGGCCTGTTGTTCCGCCGGGCTCAGGCTTTCCCAGAGCTTCATGTCCTCTTCGGTCGGATAGACCGTCGAGGAGAAGCGGATCTCCGAAACATCAATCGTCTTGGTTTCACCCATGCCTTCGCTCCAGGTTGCCCCATAGTAGCACGGCCGCCTGAGGAGGAGAAATCGACCTCGGTCGTATCTCCCGCCCGGCAAAGGCGCCTTGGCTACGATCCGTCTTCCGGCGCCATGAAGCGCTCCCGCGGCACCTCGGCGATGGCGGTGATCTCGACCAGCAGCTTCGGGTCGTAGAGGCGCGAGACCTCTATGGTCGTGGTCACCGGGTAGGGTGGCCGGAAGTAGGCCTTGCGGACCTCACCGGAAGCCATGAAGGCCTCGATGTCGGTGATGTAGTGGGTCAGCGAGATGATGTCGGCCATCTCTCCGCCGATGTGGGCGAGCACGGCGCGGATGTTCTCCAGGACCTGGCGGACCTGGGCCGGCATGTCGCCCTCGCCGACGATGCGGCTCTCCTTGTCGAGCGCGACCTGTCCCTTGAGGTGGACGATGTGGCCCTCGCCCTGGACGACCCCCATGGAGAAGGTGCCGAAGGGCGGCCAGACGCCCGGTGCATCGAACGGTTGGGCCATCGCGTTGCTCCCTAGAAGACCGAATGCCCGGTGAGTGTCGTCAGGTGCTCGAGGGCCGCGCCGCCGACCGTCGAGTTGCCGGACTCGTCGAGCTCGGGCGACCAGACCGCGACGGCGTAGTGGCCGGGCAGGACGGCGACGATGCCACCGCCGACGCCGCTCTTGGCCGGCAGGCCGACCCGGAAGGCGAACTCGCCGACCGCGTCGTAGAGGCCGCAGGTCAGCATCACCGCGTTGACCCGCTTGCTCTGCTGCGGCGTCAGCACGGCCGCGCCGAGCAGCGGCGAGACGCCGCCGTTGGCCAGGTGCAGCGCCGCCATCGACAGCTCGCTGCAGCTCATCGCCAGGGCGCATTGGTGGAAGTAGAGGTCGAGCACGGCCTCGACCTCGTTCTCCAGGTTGCCGTGGCCCTTGAGGAAGCTGGCCAGCGCGCGGTTGATGAAGCCGGTCTCCGCCTCGGAGCGCGCGACCACGGGATCGAAGCCGACGTCGGCCGCGCCCGAGAGCGCGCGCAGGCGATCGAGCAGCGTCTGCTTGGCGTCGTCGCAGTGGGTCAGCAGCACGTCGGAGACCACGATGGCGCCGGCGTTGATCATCGGGTTGCGCGGGATGCCCTGCTCGTACTCGAGCTGCACCAGCGAGTTGAAGGGATTGCCCGAGGGCTCGCGGCCGACCCGGCGCCAGAGCGCCTCGCCGACATAGCTGACCGCGATGTTGAGGGTGAAGACCTTGGAGATGCTCTGGATCGAGAAGCGCTCGCGGGCGTCGCCGATCTCGTGATAGCCGCCGTCGACGGTGCGCAGCGCCATGCCGAACTTGTCGCCTGGCACGGCGGCCAAGGCCGGGATGTAGTCGGCGACCCTACCCTTGCCGAAGCAGGGCCGCACGTGCTGCGCGATCTCCTCGAGGATCCGGTCGAAGTCCATGGGCGTCCCTGCATGCCTCGCGGGCGTTCCAGCCGCCCGCTGCGTCGGAGCTTATAGCAAGCCGCGAGGAGAGAAACTCACCGCCGCCCGCCCGCCAGCTTCAGGCTGGCCGGGTCGGCGCGCAGCTTGGCCATGGCCCAGATGCCGACGAGCGGGCCGAGCGCCAGGGGCGCGAAGGCGTAGCGCCAGCCGACCAGCGCGACCAGCTCGGGCACCAGGTGGATGGTCACCATGGTAAGCAGGAAGCCGAGCGCGGTCTGCACGGTCAGCATGGTGCCGACCAGCCTGGGCTCGGCGAGCTCGGCGACGCTGGCCGAGAACTGCGCCGAGTCGGCGACGATGGCGATGCCCCAGATGAGGCAGACCGCGGTGATCAAGACCGGCGAGCCGCCGAACAGGAAGCCGATGGCGAGGGCGCAGGTGCCGCTGACCGCCAGCGCGGCGATGGTCAGGGTGGTGCGGCCGAGCCGGTCGGCCAGGACGCCGGCGGCGAGGCAGCCGAGCGTCCCCACGGCGATTGTCGCGAAGGTGACCAGGGTCGCGGCCAGGGGCGCGGCCGCCGGCGAGAGTCGCAGCGCGAAGCTGGCGTTGAGGAACAGGCCGATCCAGGCCCACATGGCGTAGAGCTCCCACATGTGGCCGAGATAGCCGATGTTGGCCAGGCGCAAGGGCCGGTCGCGCCAGGCCCGGAGCACGGCGCCGGCCCGGAAGGGGCCAGCCGGCTCGCTGCGCGGGCCGATGCCGACCAGGTTGATCGCCAGGCCCGCGGCGAGCGCTGCCAGCGAGGCCAGGGCGACGGTCGGGCGCCAGTCCAGCCCGCCCCAGGCATTGAAGAGATGCGGCAGCGCCGAGCCGAGGGTCACGGCGCCGACCAGCAGGCCGACCAGCAAGCCGAGGTCGGCGCGCGCGCCGGGCGCCGTCTTGGCCCAGGTGGCGGCCAGCTTCATGCCGACCGGGTAGATCCCGGCCATGCAGACGCCGGTCCAGAAGCGGCAATGCACCACCGCCGGCGAGCCCGGCTCGACCAGCAGGATCGCCGCGTTGGCCGCCGCAGCGACCAGGGCCGAGGCCATGAAGAAGCGCCGCGGGTCGAGCCGGTCGGCGAGGCCGAGCAGGGCGCTCGCCAAGCTGCCGACGACGAAGCCGATCTGCACGGCGCCGGTGAAGAGCGACTTGGTGACGCTGCCGAGCGGCGCCTCCCGTTCCAGTGCCGGGATCACCGCGGTCGCCGAGAACCAGAGCGACAGCGCCGCGACACCGCAGAGGGCGAGCAGACTCAGCGACAGCCACTTGTTGCTTTGGATGGCGCGGAACGGAGAGGCCATGCCGGCAGGCTAGAGCGTTTTCCGCTGACGCGGAATCACGGCGCCGGCCCGCTCCCCCTCCCGGCCACCCACGGCAGTATCCTATTGGGTGGCCGGGAGGGGGAGCGGGCCGGTGCCGTCCGATTGGAAAACGCTCTAGCCGCCACGGCGGGAGTCGCAGACCGAAGGCTTGCGGCTCCCAGGTTCGAAGGCGGTCATCGTGTTCTCACGCCGAAATCACTGCCATGAGATGTCCATAGATAGACAGAATATCCCGCATAGGCACTGCAGGCGTGACAAGATTAGAATTTCAGCACTCTCGAATTGTGCTCGGCCGCGAGCCCGCGCGGTTTCGTGGCATCACCAAGGGATCAACCCGAAGAACGCGATGGGAGGCGACAATGGCGAAGCGATCGACAAGCAGAGGCGCGAAGCGCGCGCGCTCGCGGAAGCGCGGGGCGAAGGCCAGGAAGAGCAAGCGGCAGTCGTCGAGTCTCGGTTTTCTGAAAGCCACGCATGCGGCCGTGCGGTCGCACTTGCGGGCCTCCTCCGACCTGCCGACCTTTCTCGCATCGGCCGGCGCCCTGACTCTCAACAGCCGCAAGCGCCTGGTCGAGCAGGCCCTGGTCCTGATCGACGACAACTTCGTGCACCTGCCCCTGAAGGAGTCGATGCACGGCGTCGACCCGGTGCAGAAGCTGCGCCTGATCCAACACCGATTGGAACAGTCGACGACCTCGACGATGGGCAGCGAGTTCGAGTTCCACCGCGACATGCTCGAGGTCTTTACCGCCGTCCGCGACCTCCACACCAACTACCTGCTGCCGACACCCTTCGCCGACAAGGTCGCCTTCCTGCCCTTCGATGTCGAGGAGTACGTCGAGGCCGGTGCGCCGCGCTACATCGCGACCCACTTCGTGCCGGGCTTCAGCCACAGCCGCTTCCGGCCGGGGGTGGAGATCACGAGCTGGAACGGCGTGCCGATCCGCCGCGCGATCGAGGTCTCCGCCGATCAGCATGCCGGCAGCAACCCGGAAGCGCGCCATGCGCGCGGCGTCGACGGTCTGACCGTCAGGGCCCTGCGCAGTTCCTTGCCGCCCGACGCGCTCTGGGTCGTCATCGGCTACATCGATCTGAACGGCGTCGAGCGCGAGATGCGCCAGGACTGGCTGGTCTCGCCGATGCTACCGGATCTCGGCGGCGTCGATCCCGATTCGGCCAACCTGAATGCCGCCAGCCTCGGCCTCGACATCGAGGCGGACATCAAGCAGCGCGCCAGGAAGATGCTCTTCGCGCCCCAAGTGATCGCCGACGAGAAGCGGGCCAAGCGGGTCACGAAGCAGCCGGCCGAGGCGGGCCAGACGCTGCCGACCGCCATGTCCGGTGTCTTCTCCGCGCGCAGCGTGACAACGCCCTCCGGCGAGTTCGGTTACATCCGCATCTTCACCTTCAGCGTGGACGACCCCGACGCCTTCATCGACGAGTTCATTCGCCTCGCCGAGCTGTTGCCGCAGGAAGGTCTGATCGTCGATGTCCGCGGCAACGGCGGCGGGCACATCTTTGCCAGCGAGGGCCTGCTGCAGGTCCTCACCCCCAGGGAGATCACGCCCGAGCCGACGCAGTTCATCAACACGCCGCTCAACGCGCGGATCTGCAAGCGTCACGAGAACGACCCCGTGGGCATCGACCTCGGGCCCTGGGTCGAATCCATCGTCGGCTCGGTGGAGACCGGCGCGATCTACTCGCGCGGCTTTCCGATCACGCCCGAGGCCTTCGCCAACGACCGGGGGCAGAAGTATCACGGCCCGGTCGTGCTGATCACCGACGCCCGTTGCTACAGCGCGACCGACATCTTCGCGGCCGGCTTCAAGGACCACGAGATCGGCCACATCCTCGGCGTCGACGGCAACACCGGCGCCGGCGGGGCCAACGTCTGGACTCATGAGCTCCTGCGGCTTCTGCTGCGCCTGCCTAGCCCGGCCGATCCCGAAACGCCGTACCAACTGCTGCCGAACGGGGCCGGCATGCGGGTGGCGATCCGCCGCACCCTGCGTGTCGGCGAGCAGGCCGGCACGCCTCTGGAGGATCTTGGTGTCACGCCGGATTCGCGCCACGCCCTGACCCGGGACGACCTGCTGAACGGCAACGTCGATCTGATCGATCGGGCGGGCCAGATCCTCAAGCCGATGCCGGTGCGGCGCTTGAGCGTGACCACCAGCCAGTCGGGCTCGACGCTGACCGTCAAGGCGATCACCCGCGGTCTCGACCGGCTCGACGCCTATGTCGACGGGCGGCCGGTGTCGAGCCTGGATATCGGCAACGGCATCCACAGCTTCGACGTCGCGCTGCCGCCGACGGAGGCTCTACTGGAGCTGGCGGGCTACAAGAACGGCGACTACGTCGCCGCCAGGCGGCTGACGGTTTGACGGCGTGCGGCGGCGGTCGGACGGCCTGTGACTTGATCACAGAAGGGCAGGCGCCCGCGGGCTAGTGTCGTCGGCGATGGCAGGGCGCGGTCCGAGGGACTCGGTCTGCGCCCGAAACCGATGGAGGAACGCCATGCGCCGACTCGCCGCTCTCTGCCTCGCCCTTGCCCTGTTGGCGCCCCGCGCCGGCGCGGCCGACGACTCGGCCGCGCTGCAAGACTTCGCTCGAGAAAGCCGCGGCCTGGTCAAGGCCTTCGTCGGCGAGCTGCAGGGCGCCTTGCGCGGCGCCATCGACGAGGGCGGGCCGGTCCATGCCATCGGCGTCTGCAAGGCCGAGGCGCCCGACATTGCCCGCGCCGTCCCGCCGTCCCCGGCCTGGACCCTCGGTCGCACCAGCCACAAGCTGCGCAACCCCGACAACGCGCCCGACGCGTGGGAAACGGCGGTGCTGGAGGACTTCCAGGCACGGGCCGCGGCCGGCGACGCGCTGAAGGGGATGGAGCGCGTCGAGCTTGTCGAGACGGGCGAGGGCCAGGTGCTTCGCTACATGAAGGCGATCCCGGTCGGCGAGGTCTGTCTGACCTGCCACGGCGGCAAGCTCGAGCCGGGCCTCGCCGCCGAGATCGCCCGGCTCTACCCACAGGACCAGGCGACCGGCTTCGCCGCGGGCCAGTTCCGGGGCGCCTTCACGATCACCAAGACGACCGCCGACTAGGCTAGTCGACAGAGGGCGAGCGCCGCGGCGCTGGACTCGGCCCGCCGCTTTGGCGCACCTTGCGGCCATCGCAGGACTGCTGGGAGGCTGGGATGGCGTTCGACAAGGATCGCTTCGTCGAGGACTGCAAGGCGGCCGTCGGGGAGGGCCAGAAGGCGCTCCGCGCCCTGGTCACGGAAGCGGTCTCCGACCCGGCCGCCGTCGTCGCCGGCCTCGGCGAGCCGAGCAAGGCCGGTGTCTACGCGCTCTACAAGGGGCCCGATCTGACGGTCATCAACTTCGTCTGGGCGCCCTACATGACGCTGCTCCCGCACAACCACAACATGGCGGCGGTGATCGGCATCTACGGCGGCCGGGAGGACAACGTCTTCTGGCGGCGCATCGGCGACGGCGAGACGGAGGGGCCCGGCATCGAGGCGGCCGGCGCGGAGTCCATGGGCAGCGGCCAGGTGGCGACCCTGGGGCGCGACATCATCCACTCGGTCGCCAATCCCATCGCCAAGCTGACCGCGGCGATCCACGTCTATGCCGGCGACTTCTTCGACCCGCCGATGCCGCGCAGCCAGTGGGACCACGAGACCCTGGTTGAGCAGCCCTGGGACATGGACCATACCCGCGCCGTCTTCCGCGAGGCCGATACGCGCTACCACGCCGGCGTCGCAGCGATGCAGGCAGGCTAGCCCGACTTTCGGAGCGAGAACCCGGTATCCCCCTGCGGCGAAGGGCCTTTCCGGGCCTTTCGGCGGCCCCGGCCAGCGGCTATAGTCCGCGGCCCGGCCGCCGGCACAGCGCCGCGCGCCGGTCGTCGAGACACCGGAGTGAGGGATATGACCGGGCGCAAGGACGGCCCCCGTACGCTGTTCGACAAGATCTGGGACAGCCATGTGGTGGATCGGCAGGACGATGGCACCTGCCTGATCTACATCGACCGACACCTGGTCCACGAGGTGACCAGCCCGCAGGCCTTCGAGGGCCTGCGCATGGCCGGCCGCAAGGTGCGCCGGCCGGACCTGACCCTCGCCGTGGCCGACCACAACGTGCCGACCACCGACCGCAGCAAGGGCATCGACGACCCGGAAAGCCTGCTGCAGGTCGAGACGCTGACCCGCAACTGCGAGGCCTTCGGCATCGAGCTGTTCGACATGAACGACCTGCGCCAGGGCATCGTCCACATCATCGGCCCGGAGCAGGGCTTCACCCTGCCGGGCACGACCATCGTCTGCGGCGACTCCCACACCGCGACCCACGGCGCCTTCGGGGCCCTGGCCTTCGGCATCGGCACCTCCGAGGTCGAGCACGTGCTGGCCACCCAGACCCTGCTGCAGCGCCCGGCCAAGAACATGCGCATCACGGTCGCAGGCACGCGGCCGGCCGGCACCACGGCCAAGGACCTGATCCTGGCCATCGTCGGCAAGATCGGCACGGCCGGCGGCACCGGCCACGTCATCGAGTACGCCGGCGAAGCGATCCGGGCGCTCGACATGGCCGGCCGCATGACGGTCTGCAACATGTCGATCGAGGCCGGCGCCAGGGCCGGGCTGATCGCGCCCGACGAGACCACCTTCGCGTACCTCGCGGGCCGGCCCCGGGTGCCCAAGGCCGGCCAGTGGGAGGCCGCGGTCGCCGCCTGGCGGACGCTGCCCTCGGACGAGGGCGCGCGCTACGACACCGAGGTCCGCCTGGAGGCCGAGGAGATCGTGCCGCAGGTCACCTGGGGCACCAGCCCGCAGGACGTGGCGCCGGTCACCGGCCAGGTGCCGGACCCCTCCGCGGCCGAGGACGAGACCCGGCGCGCGTCGCTGCAGCGCTCGCTCGACTACATGGGCCTGACGCCCGGCACGCCGCTCGCCGAGGTGCCGGTCGACAAGGTCTTCATCGGCTCCTGCACCAATGCCCGGATCGAGGACCTGCGCGAGGCCGCCGCGGTCGCCAAGGGGCGGCGCGTGGCCGAGGCGGTGCAGGCGCTGATCGTGCCGGGCTCCGGCCTGGTCAAGAACCAGGCCGAGGAGGAGGGGCTCGACCGGATCTTCGTCGAGGCCGGCTTCGAGTGGCGCGAGCCCGGCTGCTCCATGTGCCTGGCGATGAACGCCGACCGCCTGGAGCCTGGCGAGCGCTGTGCCTCGACCTCCAACCGCAACTTCGAAGGCCGCCAGGGACGCGGCGGCCGCACCCACTTGATGAGCCCGGCCATGGCCGCCGCCGCCGCCGTGACCGGCCGCATCACGGACGTTCGGGAGCTCTTGTGACCATGGACAAGTTCACCACCTTGAGCGGCGTCGCCGCGCCCCTGCCGATGGTCAATGTCGACACCGACATGATCATCCCCAAGCAGTTCCTGAAGACCATCGAGCGCAGCGGCCTCTCCAAGGGCCTGTTCTTCGAGCTGCGCTTCGACGAGCAGGGCGCGCCGAAGGACTTCGTGCTCGACCAGCCGGCCTACAAGGATGCCAAGATCCTGGTCGCGGGCGCCAACTTCGGCTGCGGCTCGAGCCGCGAGCATGCGCCCTGGGCGCTGCTCGACGCCGGCATCCGCTGCGTCATCGCGCCCTCCTTCGCCGACATCTTCTACAACAACTGCTTCAAGAACGGCATTCTGCCCATCGCCCTGCCGCAGGAGCAGGTCGACCTGCTGATGGACGACGCCGCGCGCGGCTCCAACGCCGTCGTCACCGTCGACCTCGAGAAGCAGGTCATCACCGGGCCGGACGGCGGCTCGATCTCGTTCGAGATCGACCCCTTCCGCAAGCACTGCCTGCTGAACGGCCTCGACGACATCGGCCTGACCCTGGAGAAGGAGTCGGCGATCGCCGGCTTCGAAGAGCAGCGCAAGCTGGCCCAGCCCTGGGCCTAGGATGGGTCTCACTCGTCATCGCATGAGGCCCATGGCCGCGCGGCGATCCAGTCATCCTTTGCTGCGGGGGACACCGCGAGCCCGGATGGCGTCGGCGCGCCGCGCCTCGCCATGACGGAACATGGCCGGCTGGCCGAGCTTCTGGCCTATCGCTTCGGACAGGGTGCCGGCGGCACGCCTGAGGTCGAGGACAGCGACTTCCTGACGCGGCTGGCCGGGCGCCGCTCCCACCGGCGCTACAGCGAGCAGCCCGTTCCGCCGGCCCTGGTGACGGATCTCTGCGCTTTGGCGCTTTGCGCGCCCAGCAAGTCCGATCTGCAGCAGCGCGACATCGTCCTGGTCGAGGACCCGGCACTGCGGACGGAAGTCGAAGGCCTGCTGGCCGACTCGCCCTGGATCGCCGAGGCGCCGGTCTTCCTGGTGTTCTGCGCCAACAACCGGCGCCAGCGCCAGCTCCACGACTGGCGCGGCCATCCCTTCGCCAACGACCACCTCGACGCCTTCTTCAACGCCGCCGTCGATGCCGGCATCGCCCTCTCGGCCTTCGTGCTGGTCGCGGAGTCGGTCGGCCTCGGCTGCTGCCCGATCAGCGCCGTGCGCAACCACGCCGAGCGGGTCAGCCAGCTCCTCGGCCTGCCGCAGTGGGTCTTCCCGGTCGCCGGCCTGACCCTCGGCTGGCCCGCCGAGGACGGCGAGATCAGCCCGCGCCTGCCGCTCGACGCGACCCTGCACCGCGACCGCTTCTCGGAGATGGGCCTGCGCGAACAGGTGGCCGCCTACGACCGCCGCCGCGGCGCGCTGCAGCCCTACGCGCAGCAGCGCTTCGAGGAGTCCTACGGCCCCAGCGAGGCCTACGGCTGGTCCGAGGACAAGACCCGCCAGTACGCTGCCCGGGAGCGCGCCGACTTCGGCGCCTTCGTCCGCCGCAAGGGCTTCGATCTGAGCTGAGGGCGGGACGGAGTCTTCGCACCTAATGTCATGCTCGGGCTTGACCCGAGCATCCATGCTGCAGCCCGCAGGGTCCGTGCCTGGTCGACCATGGACCCTCGGGTCAAGCCCAGTGCTGTCCGGTTTGGCTTCCGGGCTTTGAGCGCAAGGCGCTGCAACGGTTGGCCTAAAGGGCATTCAAGCAAGGTCGGGTCTCGCGACTGACAATCGCCTTTCGGCGCTTCGCGCCAGCCCCCCTCCCGGCGCTCCGCGCCGACCTCCCCCTCGAGGGGGGAGGTTTAACCTGCTGATACCAATATCCATTTCCCTCCCCCCGCGAGGGGGAGGGTTAGGGAGGGGGGCGTCCGCGAAGCGGACAAAGAACAGTCTTCAATCCTCAACCGGACAGCAGTGGGTCAAGCCCGAGGGTCCATGCCTCTGTTGGCACGGACCTCGCGAGCCGAGGCATGGATGCTCGGGTCAAGCCCGAGCATGACTGGTGTCTAAGTGAGATGGCAGGCTAACGGCTATCGTTTGGACTCCAAACCCCTAGATCTAACCGCGTGTTCGCAAAGCTCAGACAGAGTTTCTCGCAAGTTAGATTCGGTGAGCCGGCGTTTTCGTTCGTCGACAGCGGTCAAGTAAATGCCATCGAACGCGCCTTTATCTATGGCCTCCGCGTCCTTCACGGCATTGGAAAGACTCCAGATTGCGCGCTCAGCGTATGGCAGTGTTTCTCCAAGGCGCCTCTGCAACCGAACTAGATCTGTACCCGCATACAGATCCTTTTTCGACTGACTAATGTCATCTATCTCACGGCGCCAGCGATCGAGCGAGGAATAGAATTGGACGACATGGCTGCGTGCTCGTGTTGGCAGCAGCGCTAAGTTCGCTCCGATTGAAGGATAGGCTACCGGGTCGGTCGGACGGAACTTCGTCACGTCCATTCTTGAGCGATTCGTGGTTTGGTCCGGATTTGGAAACGCGTATTGGCTGAATGGACGGTCATAGTCGAAGCAGCACCGCGCTACTCTATCAACCAGTTCCGTGTATATGGTCGTTGCAACAGCGTTTGCCTTAGCCTTCGTTTGAAGAGCGTCGCGGATAAAAGTGAACATTGCAGCTAGAACTGTGCCGACCACGACACCAGCTGATCCAGCCCACCAAGGAGAATTGAGCGATTCGCCAAACGTCGATAGCATGACGGCCGTACTTAGGAAGGCACCGATGAAGATTCCTAGTAAGAGATTGCCCATTTCTGACTCTCATTCTGTAGACTACAGACAAATACCTTGAGCTTTGTTTGGGCTACATCTGTCCGAGCTGGAAGAATTGGCATTGTGCGCTCGCATCGAGAGTCCTCCAACCCGTTTCCCAGCGCTGTTGCTACATATCTGGCACTTGAAGCTCCACTCCGTGACGGCTAATTGATCGCGATACTTGCTCGGTAGGGGAAGCGGACCGTGACATCCAACAAGCAATTGCTGCTGCTGCCGGGCGACGGCATCGGGCCGGAGTGCATGGCCGAGGTGCGGCGGGTGGCCGACTGGCTCGACGCCCAGGGCGCGGTGACCTTCGAGATCGAGGAGGACCTGGTCGGCGGCGCGGCGATCGACGCCCACGGCACCCCGCTGGCCGATGCCACCATGGACAAGGCCATGACCGCCGACGCCACCCTGCTCGGTGCGGTCGGCGGGCCGAAGTGGGACGACATCCCCTTCGAGCGCAAGCCGGAGCGCGGCCTGCTGCGCCTGCGCAAGGAGATGGCGCTCTACGCCAACCTGCGCCCGGCGCTCTGCTTCGACGCCCTGGTCGAGGCCTCGACCCTGAAGCCGGAGGTGGTCAGCGGACTCGACATCCTGATCGTCCGCGAGCTGACCGGCGGGGTCTACTTCGGCGAGCCGCGCGGCATCGAGACCCTGCCCGACGGCAGCCGGCGCGGCGTCAACACCCAGGTCTACAGCGACGCCGAGATCGAGCGGGTGGCGCGCGTCGCCTTCGAGCTGGCCCGCAAGCGCGGCGGCAAGCTCTGCTCGGTCGAGAAGGCCAACGTCATGGAGTCCGGCGTGCTCTGGCGCGAGGTCGTGACGGCGCTCGGGCCCGACTATCCGGATGTCGCGCTGTCGCACATGTACGCCGACAACTGCGCCATGCAGCTCGTGCGCGCGCCCAAGCAGTTCGACGTCATCGTCACCGACAACCTGTTCGGCGACATGCTCTCGGACGCCGCCGCCATGCTGACCGGCTCGCTCGGCATGCTGCCCTCGGCCTCGCTCGGCGATCCCGATCCCGAGGGCCGGCGCCGCGGCCTCTACGAGCCGGTGCACGGCTCGGCGCCGGACATCGCCGGCCAGGGCAAGGCCAACCCGCTGGCCAGCCTGCTGAGCTTCGCCATGCTGCTGCGCTACTCGCTCGACCTCGAAGAGGAGGCTCAGCTCGTCGAGCGCGCCGTCGAGCGGGTACTGGCGTCGGGCCAGAGGACCGCCGATATCGCGGCATCAGGCTCGACCACCGTCTCGACCCGCGAGATGGGTGACGCGGTCCTCGAGGCGGTCCAGGCTCTCGCCGGCTAGGGAGAGTTCCGATCGAGCGGGCCGGTGCCGTTCGGGCGGACGCATGTCCGCAAAGCGTGGCATTCCTGTGACTCACGGCTGCTTGAATTGACCCCAGCGCGGCGCATGGGCTACAGTCCGGCATTCGCATTGGATGGGAGTCCAGCTATGCGCAGAATTCTGACGGCCCTCGTGGCCACGGCGGCGATCGCCGGTTTTGCCGGCTCGGCCCTGGCGGGCGCGGGCTGCGGCAGCGGCTATCACAGCGCCTCCAAGGTGGGGTCGGAGATCGCGACCACCGGCAGCCAGACGGCGACCGGCCAGACCGCGGCCGATCAGACGACGAAACCGGTCCAGCAGACCCAAAGCCCCACGGGGTCGAGCCAGTAACAGCCACCGAATGGTGCGTCGAAACGGGCCGCTCCCACCGGGGGGCGGCCCGTTTCCTTTTCGGGGTCTCGGGTCTCGCCGGTCAAAGGAATCCTAACCGGCCGGACTGCATGCTTGACCGGCCGGGCGGGGCGAGCCACATCCTCTTGAACTCAGCCGCGCGGGGGCGCGTCCGGCGGCCATCTGAAGGAAAATCAAGTCATGGGCTATAGGCTAGCCGTGGTCGGCGCGACCGGCGCCGTGGGTCGCGAGATCATCTCGACCCTGCACGACCGGGAATTCCCGGTCGACGATGTCGTGGCGCTGGCTTCCGAGCGCTCGGCGGGCGCTCAGGTCTCCTTCGGCGAGGACGACACCCTGGACGTCCAGGACCTGTCCCGCTTCGACTTCAAGGGCATCGACATGGTGCTCTCCTCGCCGGGCGCCAAGGTCTCGGCGGAGCACTCGCCGCGGGCGGCCAAGGCCGGCGCGGTGGTGATCGACAACACCTCGCAGTTCCGCATGGACCCGGAGGTGCCGCTGGTCGTGCCGGAGGTCAATCCCGACGCGCTGGCCGACTATCCGCGGCGCAACATCGTCGCCAACCCGAACTGCTCGACCATCCAGATGGTCGTCGCGCTGAAGCCGCTGCACGAGTTGGCGCGGATCCGCCGGGTGGTGGTCTCGACCTACCAGTCGACCTCCGGCGCCGGCAAGGACGGCATGGACGAGCTCTTCAACCAGACCCGCGGCATCTACGCCAACCAGCCGCCGGAGCCGAACAAGTTCCAGAAGCAGATCGCCTTCAACGTGATCCCGCAGATCGACGCCTTCATGGAGGACGGCGCGACCAAGGAGGAGTGGAAGATGGCGGTCGAGACCAAGAAGATCCTCGACCCCGCCATCAAGGTCACCGCCACCTGCGTGCGCGTGCCGGTCTTCATCGGCCATGCCGAGGCGGTCAACGTCGAGTTCGAGAACCCGATCGAGGAGGAGCAGGCGCGCGAGGCCCTGCGGGCCCAGCCGGGCATCTCGGTGATCGACTACCGGGTCGAGGAGGGCTACGTGACGCCCCAGGAGTGCGCCGGCGAGGACATGGTCTACGTCAGCCGCCTGCGGGTCGACCCGACCCTCGACAACGGCCTCAACCTCTGGATCGTCGCCGACAACCTGCGCAAGGGCGCGGCCTTGAACGCCGTGCAGATAGCTGAGAAGCTGGCCAGCGACTACCTGAACTGAGGGTTTCACGGCGCGGAGGAGCCCCGGCGATGGCCTTGCCCGAAGGCGATCGCGAGGAAGAGCTGGGCAGCGCGGCCGACACGGTTTCCGTCGAAGGGCTCTTCGACCTGGCCGCCGCCAAGCAGAGGGCCGGCGACCTGGAGGGTGCCCGGCGCGCCTACGCGCGCGTCCTCGAGCTGGAGCCGCTGCACCATGACGCGCTGAACAACCTGGGCGTCCTGCTGCGCGCCGAAGGCAAGAACGGCGCGGCCCTGGCGGCCCAGGAGCGGGCGCTGGCGCTCAAGCCGGACGACCCGGCCCTGCTCGCCAACCACGGCAACATCCTGCGCAGCCTCGGCCGCCTCAACGAGGCCCTGAGCATCCTGCACCGGGCCGTCAGCCTGGCGCCGAAGGTGCCGGCCGTGCACCACAACCTCGGCCTGGTGCTGCAGGACCTGGGGCACCACGACGATGCCCTGGCCTGCTTCGAGCGCTCCCTGTCGCTCTGGCCGAACAACCGCCGGGTCAAGCTGGACCGCGCCGCCTGCCTCCTGGCCAAGGGCGAGTATCGGGACGGCTTCCGGGCCCTGGAGGCGCGCTTCGAGCCGGAGGGGCCGGACCGCGAGGGCAGCCTGCCGGTCTGGACGGGCGACAGCCTGGGCGCGCGCGGCCTGCTGCTCGAGGCCGAGCAGAGCGTCGGCGATACCCTGCAGTTCGTGCGCTTCGCCGCCCAGCTCAAGGCCTCGCGGGTGGTTCTGAGCTGCCCGCCGGAGCTCTGCCGCCTGCTCGGCACGGCCCAGGGCATCGACGCGGCGATACCCTTCGGCGAGGCCCCGGAGGGTGTCGAGCTGCGCTTGCCGATCCTCAGCCTGCCGCGAGTCCTGGGCGCCACGCTCGGCAGCATGCCGCGGCGGGTGCCCTACCTGCGGCCGCCGATCGGCGCCGGCTTCGCCCTGACCCATCCCAAGACCGCCAAGCTCGCCCTCGGCATCGTCTGGACGGCGACCGGCGAGGAGCGCGCCGACGGCCTGCAGCCCGTCGGCTTGGAGGACTTCTTCCCGCTGCTGTCGCGCGCCGACATCGCCGTCTACAGCCTGCAGACCGGGCCGCGCTCGGCCGACCTGGAGAACCTCGGGGCCCTCGGCCTGGTGCACGATTTGAGCGGGCTGCTGGCCTCCATCGACGACCTGGCCCGGGTGATCGAGCAGCTCGACCTGGTGGTCACGGTGAATAGCGCCGTCGCCCACCTGGCCGGCGCCCTCGGCCGTCCGGTCTGGCTGGTCCTGCCGGCCCGCGCCGACTGGCGCTGGGCCCTCGAGCGGGAGCGCTGCCCCTGGTATCCGACCCTGCGGCTGTTCCGGCAGCCGCAAGCCGGCGACTGGGCCGGCGCCTTCGCTGCGGTGGCACGCAAGCTGCACGCCGTGGTCGCGGGCTGAGGCGTCGGACCGCCAGAGAGAGCCAGAGAGAGCCGGAGAGAGAGAAGGAACGCTAGCCATCGTGACCGAGTCTCCGCCGGCTGCCGCGGCCGGCGCGCCCGACAAAGCGGCCCGGGACGAGACCGAGCCCGCCGCCGCCCGGCAGAATCGGCCGGGCAAGGTGCGCACGGCGCGCGAGCTGCGGCTGCTGGCCAATCGCCTGTTGCAGCAGGACAAGCTGCCCGAGGCCATCGCCGCCCTGGAGGCCTACCTGCTGCTGGTGCCCGAGGATGCCGGGAGCTGGTGCAACCTCGGCGTGGCGCTGCGCAAGAACAAGACCCTGGAGGCCTCCGAGGCCGCCTATCGCCGGGCCCTCGAGCTGCGGCCGAACGACCCCGCCTTCCTCGGCAACCTGGCCAACGTGCTGAAGGACATGGACAAGCTCAACGAAGCCATCGAGGTCCACAAGGCGGCGCGCCAGGCCAAGCCGGGCGATCCGCTGCTGGTCTTCAATCACGGCCTGGCGCTGCGCGAGGCCGGCCGCTTCGGGGAGGCTCTGGAGATCTTCGACGACTGCGTCGCCGGCGATCCCGAGAACGCCAAGTACAACTGGGACCGGGCCCTGGCCCTGCTGCACCTGGGCCGCATGAAGGAAGGCTGGGCGGCCTACGCCTGGCGCTGGAAGATCGGCGAGCTCCCGGCCCCGCCCTACGACGCCAAGCCCTGGCAGGGCGAGGACTTGGCGGGCAAGAAGATCCTGCTGTTCCCCGAGCAGGGTTTCGGCGACACCATCCTGGCCACCCGCTTCATCCCGCAGCTCAAGGCGCTGGGCCCGAGCGAGGTGGTGCTGGAATGCAAGCCGCCGCTCGAGCGCCTCTTCGCCGAGCTGGAGGGCGTCGACCGCATGGTCGCGCCGAAGTCCGAGCTGACCGGCTTCGACTATCACTGCTCGCTGATGAACCTGCTGGTCCGCTTCGAGGCCGGCGTCGAGGCGCTGCCGCCGCCGCCGCGCCTGACGATCCCGCAAGCGGCCCGCGACAAGATCGCACCGCTGATCGCCCGCTCCGGCGAGCGCTTCAAGGTCGGCGTGGTCTGGTCCGGCAGCGTGACCTTCAAGAACAACCGCAAGCGCGCGGTCCAGGCCGGCCGCTTCCTGGCGCTGGCCAAGCAGCCGGGCGTGCAATTCTACAGCCTGCAGAAGGGACCGACCGAGGGGCAGCTCAGGGAGATCGGCGCGGGCGCGATGATGATCGACTTGGGCCGGCGCATCGAGGACTTCGCCGAGACCGCCGCCGCGATCGAGGCGCTCGACCTGGTGATCATGACCGACTCCGCCGTCGCGCACCTGGCGGGCTCGCTCGGCCAGCCGGTCTGGGACCTGCTGAACCACACGCCCTACTGGCTCTACGGCCAGACGGGCGAGAGCACGCCCTGGTATCCCTCGATGCGGCTGTTCCGCCAGCCGACACCGAGCGACTGGGACAGCGTCTTCGCCGCGGTCGGCGCGGCGCTGGCGGAAGCCGTCGAGGCCAAGCAGGCGGGGCGATGGCCGTCGCCAAGGTGAAACGACCTGCCCCCTCACCCAGCTCCGGCTAAGCTCGGCCTTCGGCCTCGCCAAGCCTAGCCGGAGCTGGGTGAGGGGGCGGATCGTTTCGATGTCGAAGGCTGTCCCGACGAGCGGTGATCGCCGGAGCGTTGTCGGACGAGCGGCGCGGCGCCGATCCTGCGCATGCGGGGAACGCTCCGGGCCTTGCCGGTCAACTCGGCGCGCGCACGCCGGTCGGGAGGCTACTGGGGCAGGTCCAGATGCTCCGTCAGAAACGACCTGATCAGCTCGTTCGCCTTGCGCGCGGCGTCAGGGTGGTAGCGCAGCGTGAAGCCCAGCTCTTCCGTATCGAGCCCCTCGACGTCGAAAAGATGGTGCGCGCCCTGGAAGATCTCCAGCGTCACGTCGTGAGGCTCCGGCAGGGCATCGACATACTTCGCGCACCAGTCGGACGACACCCAGCGGTCCTTGTCGCCGATCAGAATGAGAGTCGGCGTGACCACCTGTCGCATGGGATTGCATAGGGGATAAAACGCGATGGCGGCCCGAAAGGGATCGGTCGCCGCGCCGGCCGGCGTCGCTTGCTGGATGGCTTCGAGAACCGATGCGCCGCCGTGGGACATGCCCATCACGGCGATGCGGCTCGAATCGATGGCATCCAGGGAGGAAAGATAGGCACGCGCGCCGAAGGCGTCCAAGGCTCGCGCCCAGGGCGATGCCGTTTCGGCTTCACGACCATCGCAGATGTAGCTGAGACCACGGGGCGTGAAGGAATCCACGCTGAGCACGGCGTACCCCGAAGCGGCAAGTCGCTCGCTCCACATGCTGTTCCAAATCTCGACTCCCGCGCATCCGTGCAGCAGGATCACAGCCGGAAAGGGGCCCGGCCCCTCCGGCATCTGCAGGATTCCCGTGACCGGAACGCTGGGAAAGATCTCCGGCTCCAGCGTGATCCCCTTCTTGCGAGCCTGCTTCACTTTGAAAGGCGAGGGCTCGATCGTGGAAGCGGCGCTGCCGAACTCGACGCGCTCCGTTTCCGTCGCCGACCCGGCGTGGCCGTCGACCGGCGTGGCAATCAAGGGGACAATTAGCGCCAATGCGAAAGGATGCGGAGCTTTCATTATCGATCACCCTCCCTGCCCTGAGCGGTGAGTCCGGATCATAGACCAAAGGGACAGACACTGAAATCCGCGGAGAGCGCGCTCGCCAGCTCTGAAGAAAAGCGCTAGGAGGTGAAAGGACCGACTGTCGCTCTGTGGAAGCACTCGAGGGACCGAGATGATGACACGAGGCCGCTGCCTTTGCGGCAAGACGCGCTGGGAATATCGGGGCGAGGTGACCTGGGCCTGCTACTGCCATTGCGACGACTGCCGCCGGAACTGTGCCGCGCCGCTGGTCGCGTGGCTCGGCGTGCCCCTGAAGAGCTTCCGATGGACGGGCGAGCCGCCGAAGACGTTTGAAAGCTCCAAAGGCGTCAGGCGGCACTTCTGCGCGACCTGCGGCTCCCCGATCGGCTACGAAGCCGATCACTACGCGGGCGGCATGCACCTCTACGCCGCTTCCTTGGAAGACCCTTCCGACTTCGAGCCGACCTTCCACGTGAACTACCAGAGCAAGCTCCCCTGGCTTCGGATCGATGACGAGCTTCCGAAGTACGAAGGCACGCTGCTTGGGGCGCCGGTGGACTTGAGTGTCTACAAATAGGGCGCGAACAACCGCGCGAAGCCGTCGCGAAGCTTGATGGCCAGAGGGCGTTCGTCCAGTTCGAGGAGCGTGAACGGGGTCGAGCGGGCCTTGGCCTGGTCGACATGCTGCGAGAGCAAGGGCACGAACGCCTCGTCGTATATCTCCAGGTTGAACTCGAAATTGAGGCGCAGGCTCCGGGCGTCGAAGTTGCCCGATCCCACGATCGCGTAGCTATCGTCGACCACGAAGAGCTTGGAATGGGTGAAGGGCGCGGGTTGGCGATAGACCTGCACGCCGTGTTCGAGCACCTGCCAGAGCATGGCATCGGTCGCCCATCTCACGAAGGGAATGTTGCTTTTCTCGGGCAGGACGATCTCCACCGTCACGCCGCGCAGCGCGGCCGCGCTCAGGCTGGCCACGAGCTCCCGGTCCGGCAGGAAATAGGGCGTCATGACGCGAATGCTCTCCCTCGCGGCATTGCTCGCGGCCATGTACATCCATCGCAGCTTCTCGAAGTCCTCGTTGGGCCCGTCGATGATCACCCGGGCCCAGAGGTCTCCCGCCCAGGGCAGCTCCAAAGGCTCCGTCCGCAGGCAGTTGGCGCCCGTCGCGAAGGACCAGTCTTCCAGGAAGGCCAGCTCGATGTCGGCGACGACCGGCCCGCTGACCTTGAACTGGACATCGAGCGCCTTCTTCGGGTTGTCCTCCGCCTCGGCCAGGTGCCGAACGCCGATGTTCATCCCGCCGGTGAAGGCGAGCTTGCCGTCTATGACCAGGATCTTGCGGTGATTCCTCAGGTTCAGATGGTGGACCGAGCGCCAGCGATCCCAGGGCATGAACCGCGCCGTCGGGATGCCTTTCTCTCGCAGTAGGGAGGAGATGCGGGGCCGCGAGTAGGCCTCGCCGACGCTGTCGACCAGCACCTTGACGTCGACGCCGCGCGCGACGGCCTCGGCAAGCGCGTCGACGAATTGGCGGCCGACCCTGTCGCTGTCGAAGATGTAGGTGCACAAGCCGATGGAATCGCGCGCGCCGCCGATGGCCTCGAGCATGGCCGGGTAGGCTTGCTCGCCGTTGACCAGCAGCTCGATCCGGTTTCCCTGCACGAAGCGCCGCCTTGTCACCTTGCGCGACAGCCGCGTGAAGCCGATGTGCTCCGGCGGCCAGTCCGCGGTCAAGGCAGGATCGTCGAGATCGCTGTCGTCCGGGATGGGCCACTGCCGTCGCAGGTGGCGCGCTCTTGCCTTGATGCGGTTCACGCCGAAGAGCCAGTAGAGCAGCGCGCCGAGACCCGGCAACAGCAGACAGACCGCGATCCAGCCGAAGGCGGCACGCGAGTCCCGCTTCCACAGCAGGGCATGCCCCGCGCAGAAGACGGAAAGCGACAGGGCGAGGGCGGAGAGAGCCCAGCGAAGCACACCGTTGTCGAAATCCAGGAGAAACACGTCAGTCGCCCGCTGTGCTCGGCTTGGAGAGTGACAAGGCGAGGTCGCTGCGCCTGGTTCTCAAGGCCGGCGGATTGCCGTCTCGAGGTGCCGTTCGAGCTCTCTGCGAAGCTGGTCCGCCGCCGTCCCGGTCTGCGCGAAGATCTTCGCCGCTTTGTAGAACTCGAGCATCAGAACGTCCACGATCTCCGGGCAGATGTAGATGTCCGGCGGATGCGCCGCGATCTTCTGGCGCAGGATCGACTTCTGCATGATCTGAAAGGAGTTGAATATCGCCTCCGGGAGCGATGGCACCAGATCGACACTCTCGGTCCTGCTGCCCATCACGTCGATCGCGACCGTGACGTCGCATTCGTCCATGACCAGATCGTAAGGGACGGGATTGATGACGCCGCCATCGATGAGGACCCGGCCGTCGACGACCGCCGGCTCGATGATTCCCGGCAGCGCCATGCTGGCGTGAACCGCCGTTCGGATGTCGCCGCTCTCGAGCACCACCTCGTCACGATGCCAGAAGTCCGCCGCGACCACCTTGAGCGGTATGCGCAGGTCCTCGAAGTTGCTGACCTTGACGTGTTCCATCAGGTCGTCGAGAAAGGCGTCGGCCTTGAGCAAGCCGCCGCCCTTCCAGTTGACTTCCACGAGCTGCAACCAGTTGACAAGGTTCCTGGCGGCCTCGGCGAGGTTGTTTCGCTTGCTGTGTGAGACGCGCTGGACCTCTTCCCTCAAGGCCCGCGCGCTCATGCCCGATGCGTAGAGCACGCCGACGACCGCGCCGATGCTCGTGCCGACGATACGGCTCGGCTGGAGTCCGAGCTCGTCGATCACCTCGAGCATGCAGATATGGGCCAGCCCCTTGGCGCCGCCTCCGCCGAGGGCCAATCCGATGTCCGTCACCAGCCGGTCCGTCCCGTCTTCACAATGTTTGCACCAAGACCCAAAGGTGAACCTCCTCCGTCGCGATGTCAGGGTCGAGACGGCGCCTCCCGGCCGTGCCGCGGCCGGGGAGCCGCGAGACCGCGCGGCCAGGGTGCAGGTCCATGAAACCTTTCTCCCCTTCGCGCAGGAGACTAGCGACCAAGGGGGGCTGAATCCATGCCGGCTAGGCCGTGCCGGGATGGCGCTTGCGGCTCGGCCGTGTGCCCTGCCGGGCCCGCGGTAAGGAAACCGCAAGACCTTTGGCGCCAACGTGCGCCTAGCCCTCAAACGCGACGCTCAGGGAGCCTCGACGATGCCCGAAGGCGACGTCCTCGTGCCGCTCGGCGGCGCCCGGGTGCCGGCGGCCGCGTCGGCGAACGACCGGGCCCTGCGGGCCCGGGGCTGCGAGCTGCTGGCGGCCGATCGCCTGGACGAGGCCGTCAGCGTCTTTCGCGGCTATCTGCAGCGGCAGCCGGCGGACGGCGGGGCCTGGTACCAGCTCGGCCGGGCGCTGCGGCGCCAGGGCCATCTGGTCGCGGCCGAAGCCGCCTACCGGCGGGCGCTCGATGTCGCGCCGGATAATCCCGACGCGCTCTGCAACCTCGGCACGGTGCTCGCCGAGCGGAACCGGGTCGAGGAGGGCCTGGGCCTGCATCGCCGCTCGATCGACCTCTGCCCCCAGGCGCCGCGCCTGCTGCGCAACTTCGCGATCTCGCTGGTCCTGGCCCGGCGCTTCGAGGAAGCCGTCGAGGTCTACGGGCGCGCTCTAAGGATCGAGCCCGACAACGCGATCTGCCACCTGGGCCGGGCCGAGGCCCTGCTGCATCTCGGCGACTATCGGGCTGCCTGGCCGGACTACGAGTGGCGCTGGCGGACCGGCCAGTTGCCGGCCTTGAATCGGTCCGTACCGCTGTGGCGGGGCGAGCCGCTGGCCGGCATGTCGATCCTGCTGGTGCCCGAGCAGGGCTATGGCGACATGCTGCTGACCCTGCGCTTCGTGCCGATGGTGGCGGCGCTCGGTGCCAAGGTGACGCTGCTCGCCGAGCCGCCCCTGGCGCGCCTGCTCCAGGGGCTCGAAGGCGTCGAGCGGCTGATCGCGCCCGGCGCGCGTTACCCGCAGGTCGACTATCAGGCACCCCTGCTTTCGCTGCCGGCCCGGCTCGGGCTGGAGCGCGACTCCCTGCCGGTGCCGGCGCGCCTCACGCCGCCCGAGGACTCCCGTCGCCGGGCGAAGGGCCTGGTCCCGGACCTGCCGGGGCGGCTCAAGGTCGGCTTCGTCTGGTCCGGCAGCGCCGGCTTCGAGGGCAACGCCCTGCGGGCCGCCGCGCTGCCGCGCTTCCTCGCCCTGGCGGGCGTGCCGGGGGTCGAGCTTTTCAGCCTGCAGAAGGGCCCGCTCGAGAGCGCGCTGCGCGACAGCGGCGCGCTGGCGGTGGTGAGCGACCTGGGCAGCCAGGTCCGCGACTTCGCCGATACCGCCGCCGCCATCGAGCGGCTCGACCTGGTGGTCATGACCGACAGCGCCGTGGCCCATCTGACCGCCAGCCTCGGCCGGCCGGTCTGGAACCTGCTGTCCTATTCGCCCTACTGGGTCTACGGCCCGGAGGGCGAGGCGACGCCCTGGTACCCCTCGATGCGGCTGATCCGCCAGCAGGCCCCGGGCGACTGGGATGGAGCCTTCACGCGAGCCCGACGGGACCTCGGCGCGGCGGTGGCCGCCAAGCGCGCCGGCCACTGGCCCTCGCTCGCGGCTTAGCCGAGCTTAAGCTCTTCGACCTCGAAGCGCCGCGTCGGCGCGGCCAGCTCGTCCTGGGCGTCGATCAGGGCCAGCTCGCCGGTCGCCGCGCGGGCGCTGGCGGCCATGATCGCGAAGATCGCCGCCGCGGCGTCGCCCAGGGCGCCGGCGATCGCCTCCGGGCCCTCGCCCCGGCGCAGGAGGTGAGCCAGGAAGAGCGCGCAGACCGCGTCGCCGGAGCCGTGCGGCATCGGCTCCATGGTCAGGAAGGGCGTGCGCACCCGCAGGCAGGTCTCGGCGGTCATGACCAGCATCTCGATGGCGTCGTCCGGCGTCGCCTCGTGGCGCAGGCTGGTGACCAGCACCATGCGCGGCCCCATGGCCAGGGCCTGGCGGGCCGCCGCCAGGGCGTCGTCGAGGTGCTCGACGGTGATGCCGGTGAGCTGCTCCAGCTCGAACTGGTTGGGCGTGATCAGGTCGGCGGCGGGCACGGCGCGCCGGCGCATCTCCTCGACGATGTCCGGCGCCACGTAGAGCCCGACGTCGGTATCGCCCATCACCGGGTCGCAGGCGAAGAGCGCGTCCGGGTTGGCCGCCCGCACCCGCTCGACGGCGTGTAGCACCGCCTCGGCCAGGGCGGCGTCGCCGATGTAGCCGGAGAGCACGGCGGCGCAGTCGCCGAACACGCCGCGGCGCTCGATGCCGTCGATCACCTGGCGCACGTGCTCGGCGCTGAAGACCTGGCCGGCCCAGTCCGGGTAGCCGACGTGGTTGGAGAACTGCACCGTGTGTACCGGCCAGACCTCGAAGCCGAGGCGCTGCATGGGGAAGACGGCAGAGGCGTTGCCGACGTGGCCGTAGGCCACGTGAGACTGGATCGACAGGATGTTCAAAAGCGGCTCCCCCAAGACCGGCTTGACCCGCCGTGGCCCTCCGCGGCGGCCGGTTCGAGCTTTATCGAGGTGTAAGGCCCGGCCAGCTTGCCACAGCGGCCCCTTTGGATATAGTCGCGCGGCTTTCGCAAGTGCGAGATAACCATCGCGGAGGTGCTCCCATGGCCAAGGTCGCTCGACCGCGCCGCTCTGTGCTCTACATGCCCGGCTCGAACACGCGGGCGCTGGAGAAGGCCCGGACCCTGCCGGCCGACGCCCTGATCTTCGACATCGAAGACGCGGTCTCCGCCGACGCCAAGGTCGAGGCGCGCAACAACATCCTGGCGGCGCTGAAGCAGGGCGGCTACGGCTATCGCGAGGTGATCATCCGGATCAACGGCTTCGGCTCGCCCTGGGGCTACGACGACCTGGTGGCGGCCTGCAACAGCGGCGCCGACGCCGTGCTACTGCCCAAGGTCGAGAGCCCGGACATGGTGCGCCAGGCCGAGACCGTCATGGCCGCGCACGGCGCGCCGGCCAATCTGCAGATCTGGGCCATGATGGAGACCCCGCTGGGCATGCTGCACAGCGAGGCTGTCGCCGCCTCCAGCCCGCGCCTGACCTGCCTGGTCATGGGCACCTCCGACCTGGCCAAGGACCTGCACGCCAGCCACACCCCGGACCGCATGCCCATGCTGACCAGCCTCGGGCTCTGCCTGCTGGCCGCCCGGGCCTACGGGCTCGACATCCTCGACGGCGTCCATCTCGACCTGCGCGACGACGAAGGCCTGGCCTACTCCTGCAAGCAGGGCAACGACATGGGCTTCGACGGCAAGACCCTGATCCACCCGCGCACCATCGAGATCGCCAACCAGGCCTTCTCGCCCTCGCCCGAGGAGATCGAGTGGTCGCACAAGATCATCGCCGCCCACGCCGCCGCCATGGCCGAGGGCAAGGGCGTCGCGGTCTACGAGGGCAAGCTGATCGAGGCCCTGCACGTCGAGAACGCCAAGCGCATGGTCGCCCTCTCCGCGGCGATCGCCGAGCAGGACGCCGAGCTGGCGGCGCAGCGACAAGCGGTCGCCGAGTAGGAGGCCGGGATGCATCAGTCTCCTACTATGAGCAAGACCAGCGGCGGCAATTACTTCGAGGACTTCGTCCTGGGCCAGAAGCTGCGCCATGCCACGCCCCGCAGCCTGGGCGAGGGCGAGCGGGCGATCTACACGGCCTTGACCGGCACGCGCTTCGCGCTGCAGTCCTCGGCCGATTTCGCCAGAAGCCTCGGCCTGCCCGACGCCCCGCTCGACGATATCCTGGTGTTCCACATCGTCTTCGGCCGGACCGTTCCGGACATCTCGCTCAACGCCGTCGCCAACCTCGGCTACGCGGCCTGCGTGTTCGGCGTGCCGGTCTATCCCGGCGACAGCCTGACCGCCGAAAGCGAGGTCATCGGCCTCAAGGAGACCTCGAGCGGCAAGACCGGCGTGGTCTACGTCCGCTCGGTCGGCCGCAACCAGCGCGGCGAGACGGTGCTCGACTACATCCGCTGGGTCCTGGTCTCCAAGCGCGACCCCGCCGCGCCGGCGCCGGACACGCATGTGCCGGAGCTGCCCAAGGCCGTCTCTCCGGAGTCCTTGAGCGTGCCAGCAGGCCTTTCCTTGGAGAGCTACGACTGGGCCTTGGCCGGCGGCGATCTGGCCTGGGAGGACTACGTGCCGGGCGAGCGCATCGACCATGTCGACGGCACGACCCTGGAGGATGCCGAGCACCAGCTCGCCACCCGGCTCTACCAGAACACGGCGAAGGTCCACTTCAACCGCCAGGTCGCCGAGGCCGGCGCCTTCGGCCGACGGATCGTCTATGGCGGCCACGTCATCTCGATCGCCCGGGCCGCCAGCTTCAACGGCCTGCCCAACGCCTTCCGGGTGGCGGCGATCAACGCCGGCGGCCATGTCGCCCCGACCTTCGCCGGCGACACGCTCTATGCCTGGAGCCAGGTCCTGGAATCCCACGCCTTGCCCGGCCGGGACGATGTCGGCGCGCTCCGATTGCGCACCATCGCCACCAAGGACCGGCCTTGCGAGGCGTTTCCCGAGAGGGGCGAGGACGGCAGGTACGACTCCGCCGTGGTCCTCGACCTCGACAGCACGGTCCTGCTGCCGCGCCGCCGCTAACCCGGGGCTGACACTCGGCTGACCGGGGGCTGACCCGGGGCTGGCCTCAGAGCCGGAAGGACTCGATCTGCGACAGCGCGACCAGCCGACGCACGTCGCGGCCGCCGGCTTCGGCGGCATCCACCATGCGGCGGACCTCCGGCATCCATTCCCGATCGACCGTCCAGATCGTCTCGAACAGCCGCTCCGTCGGCGGCCGCTCGTCGAGCCCGCCGGGCCGCGGCGCCTCCAAGGTGCCGGCGGCCCAGGCCGTCTGCCGCTCGGCGGCGAGCCAGAAGTGCACCCAGAGCGGCAGGTCGACGAGCAGGACCGTCGTGGCGCGTGCGAGGCGGGCGTCGAGGCTCTCCAGGCGCCCGAGGCCGTCGAGGATCCAGGACTCCTGCGCCAGGACCTCGTCGTGCGCGGCCTCGTAGTCCGCCGCCGGCGCCAGGACCCAGCCCGGCCGCCAGAGCAGCGCATCGATCTCATGGCGCGGCAGCCCGGTCTCCGCGGCCAGGCGCCGCGCCAGGGTCGACTTGCCGCCGCTGCTGTTGCCGAGGATCGCGATGCGCTGGGTCATGGGTCGGGAAACAGAATCTTGCACGGATGCACACGGATAACAAAGATCGATTTTAGCTTTGGTTATCCGTGTTCATCCGTGTAAGCCTTGTTTTGTCATTCTCAGATCTCCGCCGCTGCGGTTACCGAGAACCGAGATGCGCTGGAACATCGATCGGGAACGCGATTTCTCGGCTACTTAGACGAGTTCCAAACGGAGCTTTCGTCCCACGGCCTGAGCGGCACCGGACGACGACATGAGAGCTTCCTGGAACAGGAAACAGAATCTGGCACGGATGAACACGGATATCGCACGGATAAACACGGATAACAAAATCGGCTTGTTCCTCTAGTTATCCGTGTTCATCCGTGTTTGATCCGTGTCCATCCGTGTGAACCTTGTTTTGAGGTCTCTTCAAAGACCCGGGCCGAGGTCTTGCCGGCGGAAGGCCGAGGGTGGGCGCTCGAAGGCTTGGCGGAAGGCGCGGTGGAAGGTGACGCGCGAGGCGAAGCCGCAGGCGTCGGCGACCTCGGCGATCGGCAGCTCGGTCTGGGCCAGCAGGCGCCGGGCCGCGTTGAGGCGGATCGAGAGATAGACCCGTTGCGGCGTCTGGCCGAGGCGGCGGCGGAACAGCCGCTGCAGGCCGCGCTCGCCGAGCCCGGTGCGCCGGGCGATCTCGGGCAGGCTCAGCGGCTCGCCGAGATGGCTCTCCATCAGGTCGACCGCGGCCGAGAGCTTCGGCTCGAGCCAGCGCAGCGCGCCCAGCGAGAGCACGTGCTGCGGATCGGCCGCGGCGCTGTCCTGCTCGTAGATGAAGCTGCCGCCGACGTCGAGCGCCAGGCGCAGGCCGTGCTGCTGGCGCACCATGTTGAGGATGAAGTCGAGGGTCGGGATGGCGCCGCCGCTGGTCACCCGGCCGGCGTCGACCACGAAGCGCTCGTTGACCACCTCGACCTCGGGGAAGCTGTCGGCGAAGTCCGCCAGGTCCTCCCAATGGGTCGTCGCCTTGCGGCCGTCGAGCAGGCCGGCCCGGGCCAGGAGGTAGGCGCCGGCCTCCATGCCGCCGACCAGCTCGGCCCGCGCCGCCGCCTGCCGCAGCCAGGCCAGCAGGGCCGGCCCGACGTGGCGCTTGACGTTGAAGCTGGCGACCACGAACAGCAGGTCGAAGCGGTCGAGCGGGGCGATCGCCTGGCCGCTGCTGATTCGCAGCCCGCTGGAGCTGGACACCGGCGCGCCCTCCTCGGTCAGCAGGCGATGCTGGTAGAGGCTCCGGCCGGCGGCCCGATTGGCGACGCGCAGGGGCTCGGTCAGGGCAGCCAGGGTCAGGTTCGAGAAGTCCGGCAGCAACAGGATGCCGACGCTGCGCGGGACCTGACCGCTCTCCGGGTGCGATGCCTGGGCCATGTCGGATAATGTTACATCGTTGTCGGAAAGTGCAAGCATGCGGATCCGCCGCGGCGCTAGAACATTGCCGGATCGCGGGCTTGCCGCGGCGAGAAGAAGAGTCGGGAGCGAAGCATGAACCGAGAGGCCTTCATCACCTGCGCCGTCACCGGCGCGGCCGACACCGTCGACAAGCATCCGGCGATCCCGGTGACGCCGCAGCAGATCGCCGAGGCGGCGATCTCGGCGGCCAAGGCCGGGGCGGCCATCGCTCATGTCCATGTCCGCGATCCGGAGACCGGCAAGGGCAGCCGCAAGGTCGAGCTCTACCGCGAGGTGCTGGAGCGGGTGCGCGACTCCGGCGTCGACGTGATCGTCAACATGACCGCCGGCATGGGCGGCGACGTCACCTTCGGCGAGGGCGAGAACCCGTTGCCGCTCGACGAGACGGGCACCGACATGGTCGGCCCGCTCGAGCGCCTGGCGCATGTCGAGGCCCTGAAGCCGGAGATCTGCACGCTGGACTGCGGCTCGATGATCTTCGGCGAGGGCAACTACGTCATGGTCAACACGCCCGACATGCTGCGCACCAAGGCGCGCCGGGTGCAGGCGCTGGGCGTCAAGCCGGAGCTCGAGGTCTTCGACACCGGCCACCTCTGGTTCGTCAAGCAGATGGTCAAGGAGGGCCTGATCGACGGCGCGCCGATGATCCAGCTCTGCATGGGCATCCCCTATGGCGCGCCGGCCAACCTCAACACCTTCATGGGCATGGTCAACGAGCTGCCGGAGGCGGCTATCTGGAGCTCCTTCGCGATCAGCCGCATGCAGATGCCCTGGGTCGCCGCCTCGGTCCTGGCCGGCGGCAACGTCCGCGTCGGGCTCGAGGACAACCTCTACCTCGACAAGGGCGTGCATGCCTCCAACGAGCACCTGGTCGAGCGGGCCCGCGAGATCCTGGTGCGCCTGGGCGTCACGGTCCTCAACCCGGCCGAGACCCGGAGCAAGCTCGGCCTGCAAGGCCCCTGAAGGAACTCCCAAGCATGAACGGCGTGAAGACGGTCGCCCTGCTGGGCGGCGGCGTGATCGGCGGCGGCTGGGCCGCGCGCCTGGCCATGAACGGCATCGACTCGCTGATCTTCGATCCCGATCCGGAGGCCGAGCGCAAGCTCGAGGCGATCCTGGCCAATGCCCGCCGGGCCTACCGCAAGCTGAGCCTGGCGCCGCTGCACGAGGGCGGCGCGATCCGCTTCGTCGGCAGCGTCGCCGAGGCGGTCGCCGAAGCCGACTTCATCCAGGAGAACGCCCCCGAGCGGCTCGACCTCAAGGTCAAGCTCCTGGCCGAGGCGAGCCGGGCGGCGAAGCCCGACGCCGTGATCGCCTCCTCGACCTCCGGCTTCAAGCCGAGCGACCTGCAGGTCGACTGCGAAGGCCCGGAGCGGGTCTGCATCGGCCATCCCTTCAACCCGGTCTACCTCCTGCCCCTGGTCGAGGTGGTCGGCGGCGAGCGGACCAGCGAGGAGACCAAGCGGCAGGCCGGCGCCTTCTACGAGTCGATCGGCATGCACGCCCTGCAGATCGCCAAGGAGGCCGACGGCCACGTCTCGGACCGCTTGCAGGAGGCGCTCTGGCGCGAGGCCCTGCACATCGTCAACGACGGCATCGCCACGGCCGACGAGGTCGACCGCTCGATCTGCTACGGCCCCGGCCTGCGCTGGTCCTTCATGGGCCCGGCCCTGACCTTCCGCCTGGCCGGCGGCGAGGGTGGCATGGAGCACTACCTGCGCCAGTTCGGCCCGACCCTGAAGTCGCCCTGGACCAAGCTGGTCGCGCCGGAGATGGACGACGCCCTGATCGCGCGTCTGACCGAGCAGTCCGACGCCCAGGCCGCCGGCCGCTCGATCCGCGAGCTCGAGCAGCTACGCGACGACTGCCTGGTCTCGGTCCTGCAGGCCCTGCGCAGCAACGACTACGCCGCCGGCAACACCCAGCGCGCCTACGAGGAGCGGCTCTACGAGGCGAGCCACAAGTCCGTCTTCTCGGAGAGCGACGACCTGACCAAGCCGCTGCGCCTTCATGAGGCGCGGGTCGCACCGGAGTGGGTCGACTACAACGGCCACCTGACCGAGAGCCGCTACCTGCAGATCTTCGGCGACGCCTCGGACGCGCTGTTCCGCTACCTCGGCATCGACGCCGACTATCACGCCGAGGGCTTGAGCTACTACACCGTCGAGACCCATATCAGCCACCTGCTGGAGGTCGCCGCCGAGGAGCCGCTCTACGTCACGACGCAGATCCTCGACAGCGACGAGAAGCGCATTCACCTGTTCCATTCGATGCACCACGGCGGCGACGACGGCCAGCTCGCCACGGCCGAGCAGATGATCCTGCACGTCGACACCGAGGCGCAGCAGGCCTGCGCCGCTAAGCCCGAGGTCCTGGCGCGCCTCGGTCGCATCGCCGAGGCCCATGGCGCGCTGGTCAAGCCCGAGCTGGCCGGGCGCCAGATCGGCATCCGGCGCAAGGCCTGAGGCGCAAGGAGAAGAGCCATGGATTTCGCCCTGAGCGAAGAGCAGAGCCTGCTGATCGAGACCGCCCGGCGCTTCGTCGACGAGGAGCTGCTGCCCTACGAGGAAGAGGTCGAGGAGAGCGGCGAGGTCCGCCCCGAGCTGATCCAGCAGATCCGCGAGCGCTCCATCGCGCTCGGTCTCTACGCCGCCAACATGCCGGAGTCGGTCGGCGGCGGCGGGCTCGACACGCTGACCATGTGCATGCTCGACCGCACCCTTGGCCGCGCCTCGATGGCGCTGCAGTATCTGGTCGCCCGGCCGAGCAACATCCTGATGGCCTGCGAGGGGGGGCAGCGCGAGGCCTACCTGCTGCCGAGCGTGCGCGGCGAGAAGGTCGACTGCCTGGCCATGACCGAGCCCGGCGCCGGCTCCGACGTCCGGGCCATGGCCTGCAAGGCCGAGCGCGACGGTCCAGAGGGCGGGGACTTCGTCATCAACGGCACCAAGCACTTCATCAGCCACGCCGACCTGGCCGACTTCGTCATCCTCTTTGCCGCGACCGGAGTCGAGGAGACCCCGCGCGGCCCGCGCAAGAAGATCACCTCCTTCCTGGTCGACATGGGCACGCCCGGTTTTACTCTGCGGCCCGGCTACAAGAACGTCTCGCACCGCGGCTACCACAACGCGATCCTGGAGTTCGACGACTGCCGCCTGCCGGCCAGCCAGGTGCTCGGCGAGGTCGACAAGGGCTTCGACGTGGCCAACGAGTGGCTCGGCGCGACCCGCCTGCAGGTGGCGGCGATCTGCCTCGGCCGCTGCGACCGGGCGCTGGAGCAGGCCACCGACTACGCGGCGACGCGCAAGCAGTTCGGCCAGACCATCGGCCGCTTCCAGGGCGTCGGCTTCAAGCTGGCCGACATGGAGGTGCAGCGCCGCGCGGCCGAGCTGCTGACCTACCAGTGCGCCTGGAAGCACGACCAGGGCGTGATGACCGACATGGACGCGGCCATCGCCAAGCTGGCGGCCACCGAGGCGCTGGCCTTCATCGCCGACGAGGCCCTGCAGATCCACGGCGGCATGGGCCTGATGTCCGACCTGCCGATGGAGCGGATCTGGCGCGACGCCCGCATCGAGCGGATCTGGGAAGGCACCAGCGAGATCCAGCGCCACATCATCTCCCGCTCCATGCTCCGGCCGCTCGGGAGCTAGACCCTTGGAGCCGGCGCTGCTGGGCGCGGGAGAGGCGCGGCGCTCGCTCGGCCGCCTGCTGCGGCCGCGCAGCCTCGCCTTGATCGGCGGCCGCGAGGTCGAGCGGGTCATCCAGCAGTGCGACCGCATCGGCTTCGCGGGCGAGATCTGGCCGGTCAACCCGCGCCGCGCGGCGATCGGCGGCCGGGCCTGCTTCGCCCGGATCGAGGACCTGCCGGCGGCGCCCGACGCCGCCTTCATCGCGATTCCCGCCGAGCCGAGCATCGAGGCCGTCGAGGTGCTGGCGGCGCGCGGCGCCGGCGGCGCGATCTGCTACGCCTCGGGCTTCGAGGAAGTCGGCGCCGAGGGCAAGGCCCGGCAGCGGCGCCTGGTCGAAGCCGCGGGGGCGATGCCGGTCATCGGCCCGAACTGCTACGGCACCCTCAACTATCTCGACCGCATCGCGCTCTGGCCCGACCAGCACGGCGGCGCGCCGGTCGCGCGCGGCGCGGCCATCGTCACCCAAAGCGGCAACATGGGCATCAACTTCTCCATGCAGCGCCGCAGCCTGCCGCTCGCCTACCTGCTGTCGCTCGGCAACCAGGCGGCGGTCGGCATCGAGGCCTGCGTCGAGGCGCTGCTCGAGGATGAGCGGGTCACGGCCATCGGCCTGCACATCGAAGGGCTGGGCGACATCGCCGCCTTCGAGCGCGCGGCGCTGCGCGCCCTCGACCGCGGCGTGCCGCTGGTCGCGCTGAAGACCGGCCGCAGCGAGACCGGCGCGCGCCTGGCGCTCAGCCACACCGCCTCCATGGCCGGGCCCGACGCGCACTACGACGCGCTCTTCGAGCGGCTCGGCGTGGCGCGTGCCGAGAGCGTGCCGAGTTTCCTGGAGAGCCTGAAGTTCCTCGCCCTGGGCGGGCCGATCTTCGGCCGCCGGATCGCCTCGATGAGCTGCTCGGGCGGCGAGGCCTCCCTGGTGGCCGACCTCGCCGAGGGCGGCGCGCTGACCTTTCCGGACCTGACGCCGGACCACGCAGCCAAGGTCCAGGCGACGCTCAACGACTACGTCGCGGTCTCGAACCCGCTCGACTACCACACCTTCATCTGGGCCGACGGGCCGGCCATGACCGACTGCTTCGGCGCCATGCTCGCCGGCGGCTTCGACGTCGGCATGCTGATCCTCGACTATCCGCGCAACGACCGCTGCGACGAGGACGACTGGTGGATCGCCAGCCGGGCGATCGCCGACGCGGCCGAGGCCACGGGCGCGCGCACGGCGGTCGTCGCCTCGCTGCCCGAGCTGCTGCCGGAGCATTTCGGCGCCTTTCTCGTCGAGCGCGGCGTGGCGCCGCTGCAAGGCATGGCCGAGGCTCTGGCCGCCTTCGAGGCGGCGGCGCGGGTCGGCGACGCGCAGCGCGCCGAGCGGCCGGCCCCCTTGCTGACGCCGGTCGCGCCGGAGCGCCCGACGCGCACGCTCGACGAATGGCAGGCCAAGCAACTTTTCAGGAACGCCGGCATCGCCGTGCCGGAGGGCCGGGTCGTCGACAGCGTCGAGGGCGCGCTCGAGGCCCTGCAGGCGCTCGGCGGGCCGGTCGTCCTCAAGGCGCTGTCGGCCGAGCTGCTGCACAAGAGCGATGCCGGCGGGGTCGTGCTCGCTCTGACGGAGGCCGCGGCGGTCGCCGAGGCGGTCGAGCGCCTGCTCGAACTGGCCGACCGCCTGCTCGTCGAGCGCATGATCGAGGGCGCGGTGGCGGAGCTGATCGTCGGCCTCGACCAGGACCCGCTGCTCGGCCCGAGCCTGATGCTCGGCGCCGGCGGTCTGTTGGTCGAGCTGCTCGACGACTCCCGGCCCCTGCTGCTGCCGACCGACGCCGAGACCGTCCGCGCGGCCCTGCTGGGCCTGAAGTTCGCGCCGCTCCTGCAGGGCTACCGGGGCCGGCCCGAGGCCGACATCGACGCCGTGGTCGAGACCGCCCTGGCGGTCGGCCGGCTGGCCGAGGCCGGGCGCATCGTCGAGCTCGACATCAACCCGCTGATCGTGCGGCGGCGCGGCCAAGGCGCGGTCGCGGCCGACGCCCTGATCAGGCAGATCGAAGACTGAGGGATAGGAAAGGAATCGGGCAATGGGTCAGGACTCCGTGAAGCAGCGGCGCGTCGGCGCCGTCCTAGAGGTCACCCTCGACCGGCCCAAGGCCAACGCCATCGATGCCGCCACCAGCCGGGCCATGGGCGAGGCCTTCGCGGCCTTCCGCGACGACCCCGACTTGCGGGTCGCCATCGTCACCGGCGGCGGCGAGCGCTTCTTCTCGGCCGGCTGGGACCTCAAGGCCGCGGCCGAGGGCGAGAGCGTGGAGAGCGACTACGGCGTCGGCGGCTTCGGCGGGCTGCAGGAGCTGCCCGACCTGAACAAGCCGGTGATCGCCGCGGTCAACGGCATGGCCGTCGGCGGCGGCTTCGAGCTGGCCCTGTCGGCGGACATGATCCTGGCCGCCGAGACCGCCCGCTTCGCCCTGCCGGAGATCAACGCCGGCACCCTGGCCGACGCCGCGACCATCAAGCTGTCGCGGCGCATCCCCCATCACGTCGCCATGGACCTGCTGCTCACCGGGCGCTGGATGGAGGCCGAAGAGGCGGCGCGCTGGGGCCTGGTCAACGAGCTGCTGCCGGCCGACAAGCTGCTCGAGCGCGCCCACGCGCTCGCCAAGCTGCTGGCCGAGGGCCCGCCCCTGGTCTTCGCGGCGATCAAGGAGGTCATGCGCCTCACGGAGAGGCTGACCGTCCAGGAGTCCTTCGACCTGCTGCGCTCCGGCAAGGTGCCGAGCCTGCGCACCCTCTACGACAGCGAGGACCAGCTCGAGGGTGCCCGCGCCTTCGCCGAGAAGCGCGCGCCGATCTGGAAGGGGCGGTGAGGCGACGCAAGTCCTAGCTTGGACTCTGCGGCCGCTTCACCCCCACCCTAACCCTCCCCCATCAAGGGGGAGGGAACTGCAAGGCTATGCCGACCACTCTTGCCCTCCCCCCTTGTGGGGGAGGGTTGGGAGGGGGGACGGCGCCTGAGGCGCCAATCGAAAACGCGGGCGACATGGCGCACGACAAGTCGGCGCGGACTGCACGACTTTCCGTTTGACCGGCTCGAAACGGGATTGCTAATGCGAGGGGCGCCGGGTGCAGAAGCTCTCGCCTCTGCGCCGTGCCCTGGAGGAAGCACGACCCGACGCCCCTCGGAGCCCGTCAGGGCCCCCTGACACAAGGGCGTTGGAACCCCGATCGCATCGCACACCCGATCCGTTGGCTCGCGGACCACAGCCCGGGTGGCGGCGCGTCGGCGGCGCGGGACCGGCCTTGGGGACAAGCCCCGGGGCGAGCCCGGCCACCTTCGGCGCTCCAGCGGAAACCTCGGCCGACACTCATACGGCAGACCGGCCTAACGTTCGCCGGCTCAGCGAGCCCGGCAAGCCGGACGCGAGCCAACGCGCGTCGCGAAAGGGGAGGCGGACCACAAGGACCCGCGGGCGGGCGGTCCGGACTCGACCCGAAGGTCTCCCCCATCTCACCCTCTCGGGCCAGGGCCAGACCGGGTGGCGCAAGCACGACCCGGACGGACTCGACCCCTCTCCTTCGCTGGGCGCCCACGCCTCGCGGCGGGACGCCTTGGACCGGAAGCCATAGGCGCGCAGGACGGCCCAGGTCTCCCATCCGCGACACCGACCGGGATTGCTCCCCGCCGATCCCGCGAACCCCGAACGACACCGTTTCGTCTGACCCGCGAGGCTTGCGCCCCGCCGACCCGCCGACGCGGACACCGTCCGACGCTCTTGCGTACGATCAGATCTTTCCGCGCGACCCGCAGCGGAACAACGACCATGTCAGGCTTCATGACAGTTTCTTGTGCACAACTTGACAGTCGTCACACAGGTCCGGGGCGGACCGTCCACAGCTTTTTCCACATAACCACAGGCGGGATCCCAGGCGGTGCGCGGCCTCGCGGCTATATTGCAGCGCAGCAAAGGCGCGTTGACACTCCAACTTACCGGGCTTAAACCATTTCAAGCACAAGCTGTCGCCCAGCATCTCGGCGAGTCCTCGCGCGATCGGGCGAGGCCCTCGCGCCTCCAGGGAATCCCTCCATGGCCTCCGCGAAACGGCCGCTGTCGCCACACATACAGGTCTATCGCTGGCAGTGGACGATGCTGCTGTCGATCTCGCACCGGGCGACCGGCGTCGGACTCGGCGTCGGCACGCTGCTGCTGGTCTGGTGGCTGGCGGCGGCGGCGTCGGGGCCCGAGGCCTTCGAGTCGGTGCAGGGCTTCATCGGCTCCTTCATCGGCCAGCTCCTGCTGTTCGGCTGGACCTTCGCGCTCTTCTATCACCTCTGCAACGGCATCCGGCACCTGGGCTGGGACATGGGGCTCGGCTTCGAACTGGACACCGCCTACAAGTCCGGCTTGGCGGTGCTCGGCGTCTCGGCGGCGCTGACCATCTTGAGCTGGATCGTCGGCTACAGCCTGGCGGCCGGCTGATGGACCGCCGCTCGCCGCTCGCCCGCGTCCGCGGCCTCGGCTCCGCCAAGGAAGGCGTCGGCCACTGGTGGGCGCAGCGCCTGACGGCCCTGGCGCTGATCCCGCTGAGCCTCTGGTTCGTGATCTCGGTCGTCGCCCATAGCGGCGCCGACCACGAGGCCATGCGCGACTGGGTCGGCTCGCCCCTGGTCGCCGGCCTGCTGATCCTGCTGATCGTTTCGACCTTCTATCACGTATATCTTGGGCTGCAGGTGGTCATCGAGGACTACGTCCATAGCGAGATCGTCAAGATCGCCAGCCTGATCGCGATCAAGGGCCTGGCGATCCTGCTTGCGGTGGTCGCCCTGCTGTCCGTGATGAGCATTCTCTTCGGAGGCTAGCGCCATGTCTCAGCCGTCCGCCAACGGTGCCCCCGCCAACAGTGCATACGAGATCGTCGACCACAGCTACGACGTGGTGGTGCTCGGTGCCGGCGGCGCGGGTCTGCGGGCGACGCTCGGCCTCGCTGAGGCGGGCCTGCGCACGGCCTGCGTGACCAAGGTCTTCCCGACCCGCAGCCACACGGTGGCGGCCCAGGGCGGCGTCTCCGCCGCGCTCGGCAACATGGGCGAGGACGACTGGCGCTGGCACATGTACGACACCGTCAAGGGCTCTGACTGGCTCGGCGACCAGGACGCCATCGAGTACATGACCCGCGAGGCGATCCCGGCGATCATCGAGCTCGAGCACTACGGCGTGCCCTTCAGCCGCACCGAGGACGGCAAGATCTACCAGCGGCCCTTCGGCGGTATGACCACGCGCTTCGGCGAGGGCATCGCCCAGCGCACCTGCGCGGCGGCCGACCGCACCGGCCACGCCATGCTGCACACGCTCTACCAGCAGAGCCTGCGCTACAACGCCGAGTTCTTCATCGAGTACTTCGCCATCGACCTGATGATGGAGGAGGGCGCCTGCCGCGGCCTGGTCGCCTGGAACCTCGACGACGGCACCCTGCACCGCTTCCGCAGCCACATGGTGATCATCGCCAGCGGCGGCTACGGCCGGGCCTACTTCTCCTGCACCGGCGCCCACACCCAGACCGGCGACGGCAACGCCATGGTGCTGCGCGCCGGCCTGCCGCTGCAGGACATGGAGTTCGTGCAGTTCCATCCGACCGGGATCTACGGCGCCGGTTGCCTGATCACCGAGGGCGTGCGCGGCGAGGGCGGCTATCTCAGCAATTCCGAGGGCGAGCGCTTCATGGAGCGCTACGCGCCCTCGGCCAAGGACCTGGCGAGCCGCGACGTGGTCAGCCGCGCCATGTCCATGGAGGTCCGCGAGGGCCGGGGCCACGGCCACAAGCAGGACCACATCCACCTGCACATCGAGCACCTGGACCCGGATCTGATTCACGCGCGCCTGCCGGGCATTTCGGAAACCGCGCGCATCTTCGCCGGGGTCGACGTGACCAAGGAGCCCATGCCGGGCCCGGTGCGCAGTTCAATGTAGGGGTCGGAAACCACCACGGTCGGCTGATAGTTTTCAAACAGCGACCAGGCGGCGACCTGACTGCTGCACAGTACAAGCAC
>JANQLT010000019.1 GCA_028280455.1 Kiloniellales bacterium | reverse complement strand
TCACCGCGCGTTACAAACTGAGGGAAACCGCCGTGGTACGTAGAACGTATGCCAGGTGGTGTGGGAGGCGGGAACCGCAAGGAACCCGCCTACCCGATTGCCGGTTGCTCAGTTCTCCTGCTCAGCTAGTCGGTCGCGCAGCGCCAACAGGTCGTAAGCCGCTTGCCAGAGGCTGAGAGCGTCGCCGAGGCCGCCCGGGCCGAGCTCGACTGGGGGCAGGTCGTCGACGACGTGCCAATCGACGACGGCCTCGCCGGATGGTTTGCCACTATAGCCACGTCAGGCGCTCCAGAAACCTATCTTCCGGAACGCACGCACTTGTGCCTTCGACCGGGTTGGGCGCGAACCTCTCCAGGCGATCGAATCGCATCGATGCAATTGACCAGTTCCAGTGGCGCTCGCCCTGCAGCGTCGCAACAACTAGGAACGCGTGGAAATACTGTCGATCTGTGTCCTTATACCCAGTTCTCGACGTAAAGAGATTCGTGCCACGGAGATCGAACACTGAGTCGATCGTCTCGTAGGGCGACCTTCCTTCCTTGGCGATGCAATACGGTCTTCCGTTCGCTATCCAAACGGCCTGCAAGCCAGCCGCCAGACCGCTGAATGTAGACCAAATCGATATCACTAGAATTGGAGCGAGGAGGAAACGGTGCCACTTGGTCAGACAGCCGATAGAGCCACGAGATTCGCAACCCGCTAGAAGCGACAGAAACAAGCAGCTCCAGCAAAACACAGTCAGCGCAACGAGGAATCCAACTACGCCCGCCGCCGATGTGCCAAACGCGCCTAACAGGAAGGAGGCGAATATGTCGACAAACCCAATTATGACGATTGGCCACAATACCAGCCTTGCGAATTGCGGCATGAGGGCGGCCTTGTAGCGAATCCGGGCGATTGCGGTCGCAAAGAAGACAAGTGGAGCAAACAGTACGTAGCCTAAGCTGAACTCTCGAAGTCTCTCCTCGACCTGAGAGTTGGGGAAGAAGTCGGCGCCGGAGTAGTGATAGGCAAACATCCAGAAGCCACTCAAGAAACGCGAGTCCGGCGCGTGAACAGCGAACAGGTAGGCTCCGAACCCCGCAGCCAAGAAGCAAAGCTGTCGGATGGTGCGCCTGGACAGGACCCTTTGCTCCGGATTTCGATTGGAACGCTCCATTGTAGGTAACCTGAGCCCCGTTCAAGGCCGTGGCCGGGTGGAATTGCGATCAGATCGTGGCCGACGTTCAATCATCAGGCTCAGCCAGTCGGTCGCGCAGCGCGAGCAGGTCGTAGGCCGCTTGCAAGAGGCTGAGGGCGTCGCCGAGACCGGCCGGGCCGAGCTCGACGTGGGCCAGGTTGTCGACGACGTGGAGGTCGGCCTGCGCCGGGCCTATGGCCGCGGCGAGGGACTGGCTCTCGGTGAAGGGAATGACCGGGTCGTCGCGGCCGTGGATCAGGATGACCTCGGCATCGAGAGCGGAGAGATCGCGGGCGGCCAGGTCGAGGCCGGCGAGGTCGTCGGTGATGGCCGGCGGCAGGGCGGCGATCAGAGCCGGCACCCGCTCGGGATCGCGGTTCTCCAGCAGGGCATGGACCGCGCGGCCCTCGGGGCCGAGGCGGCCGGCCAGATCGGCCAGGTCGGCGGCGGGCTCGGCGCGCCGCCGGTCGGCCATGGCGGTCAGCAGCAGCCGGTCGCGCTCTTCCGTCAGCAGGCCGGCGTTGGCCTTGGCGAAGGCCCACTTGGCGTAGGGCGCCGGCTCGCCGGCCCGCCAGGGCGCCGTCGGGCCGGTCCGATAGAAGCCGGTGGTGAAGAAGGTCACCAGGGCGGTCATGTCCCGGTAGCCGCCGACCAGCAGCAGGAAGGCGAGACCCGGCGCCGCGTCGGGCTCGAGCGCGGCGAGCAGGGCCGGGCCGACGGCGTAGGAGATCGCCGCCAGGCCCGCGCGCTCGTAGGTCTCGGCCTTCGGTTCCAGGGCGCCCGGCGCGGTCAGCGCCCGCAGCGCCGCCGCGATCGGTTGCGCATCGCTCGGCCGCACCTGCAGGGCGCGCAGGTTGGGGATCTCCGGCACCAGGACCGCGAAGCCGACCCGCGCCAGCGAGCGCGCCAACGCCACGAGGCGTCTATCGTCTTTGCCGTCGGGCGTGACGCCGGGGACCAGCACCAGCGCCGCCCGGGCGCCGCCGGCCGGCCGGTAGAGGTCACCGTCCCAGCTCTGCTCCGTCGTGCCGAAGCGCACGGCGGTGCGGCTGGGCGCCGCGGTCTCGCTCTTGAGCCTGCTGGCGCCATCGCCGGCCGCGATGTCCTCGAGCAGCCGCTTGGCTTCGATGACGCGGCCCGGCGAGCAGGCGGCGAGAGCCGACAAGAGGACGGTGGCGATGAAGATGCGGCGGGCGACGGCGAGCATGGTGCCATTTGGCACCGGGCCGGCGCGGCTTGTCGAGCCATAGCGGCGGGAGGCGCTTTGCCGTTTGCCGGACCTCGCCCTTCGTCGGGCTCACCCTTCGTCAGGCTCACCCTTCGTCAGGCTCACCCTTCGTCAGGCTCAGGGTGAGGGCTGTGCCGGCCGCCATTACGCTGAGCTTCCTCATCCCGAGCTTGTCGAGGGACGAAGCATGAGCTGCGCGATGGAACTCCGATTGAGGAAGGCCGCCGCCGTCAGGCCGCGTGGTCGGCGTGCTCCAGGGAGACGAAGCCGAGCAGGCGGTCGCGCTCGACGATCAGGACCTGCTCGGGCGGCACGATCTGCCAGTCGGCGCCGCCCGGCTCCAAGGGCTCTGAGACAATCACGAAGCCGGCCTCCTGCTGCTGCCAGTAGAGGCTCGGCGGGCGGTCGTCGCTGGCGTGGCGGATGGCGTAGATCCGCTGGCCGTCGCTGACCGCCGAGGTGAAGCGCATCGGCTGGCGGATCTCGGCGGCGCGCATCTCGGCCTCGACCTGGTCCAGCATGCGGCCGATGGCGCCGATCGGGTCCCGCTCGAGGCCCTGGGCCAGCATCAGCAGGAACAGCAGCTCGCTGTCGGTGGTGCCTTTGCGCTGGGCGTAGTGCTCGTCGGGCAGCAGCGCCTCGAGGCGCCGGCGCAGCCGCTCGTAGCCGCCGACCTGGCCGTTGTGCATGAACAGCCAGCGGCCGGAGGCGAAGGGGTGGCAGTTCGGCCGGATCGACTCCGTGCCGGTCGAGGCGCGGACGTGGGCGAAGAACAGGGGCGAGCGGATCTGCGCGGCGAGGCTGCGCAGGTTCGAGTCGTTCCAGGCCGGCAGGACCTCGCGGAACAGGCCGGGCTCGGGCCGGCTGTCGTACCAGCCGAGCCCGAAGCCGTCGCCGTTGATCGGCGCCTTGGCCTCGATCGCGTTCTGGCTCTGGTCGATCAGCGAGTGGCTCGGCTCGGTGACCAGCGTCTCCAGGTAGACCGGCGCACCGGCGTAGGCGAGCCAACGGCACATGGAATGGGATCAGGCCTTCTCGGCCAGGCCCCCGATGGCATGGCGGCGCCGATTGCGCACCATTCTGTCGTGCAGGCCGTCGATGATCCGGCTGCCGGTCTTCTCGAACAGGAAGGGCAGGAAGGCATGGACCAGACAAGCGAGGGCGGCGAGCCCCAGCCAGCCGGCGAAGCTCAAAGCCATGCCCATGTGCTCGACATAGGTCTCGTCGACGGAGCGGGGGTGCTCGGTGAAGAGGCGGCTGAACATGGCTCTGGCTCCCGTCTTGGCCCCTAGGTCAGGCCCTGATTGATCCTGGTCCCAGGCTAGCAAAGAGGCCTCAACAAAGCTTTGCGATTTTGCCCCGAATTGGCCGATAGTGTGGGAAAGTATTTCTAAAAACAGCTATTTGGAGATAGAATTTGCTATGAACCGGATCGACCGCAGAATTCTGAGCTTGTTGCAGCGCAACGCGGCCCTGTCCCTGGCGGAGATCGCCGAGCAGGTCGGGCTGTCCTCCAGCCCCTGCTGGCGGCGGATCCAGAACCTCGAGGCCGCGGGGGTGATCTCCCGCCGGGTCACCCTGCTGGACCGCCGCCAGCTCAACCTGCGCACCGTGGTCTTCGTGCGGATCAAGACCGACGACCACTCCCAGGCCTGGCTCGACCGCTTCGCCGCGGCCATCTCGGCCATCGACGAGGTGGTCGAGTTCTACCGCATGGGCGGCGACACCGATTACCTGCTGAAGATCGTCGTGCCGGACATCGACGGCTACGACCAGGTCTACAAGCGCCTGATCCAGGTCCCCGGCCTGGCCGACGTCTCGGCCAGCTTCGCCATGGAGGAGATCAAGCACACCACCGCGCTGCCGCTGGCGTATGTGGACTGAGGCTGTTGATCCGCGATTCAGCGGCCCGGACCTCGCCCTTCGTCAGGCTCAGGGCGAGGTCCTCCGGTTGATGCTCCCCTCCTCATGCTTGTATGGGCGTTTTTCTGTCAAGGTGGTGTTTTGTGGCGGCGCTCTGTGCTCTTTGTATCTGGTTGATCCGAGGTGAGCCCGCCGTTGGG
>JANQLT010000018.1 GCA_028280455.1 Kiloniellales bacterium | reverse complement strand
GCGTATTCCCTGGATCCACTCTCTGTTCGGTAATGCGCCGGCGGTGGCCACCGGCATCGCTGCCGCCATGCGGGTGAAGGGTAGGGACGACGTCCGGGTCGTCGCCCAGGGCGGTGACGGCGGTACCACGGACATCGGCTTCGGCTGCCTGTCCGGCATGTTCGAGCGCAACGACGATGTGCTCTACATCTGCTACGACAACGAGGCCTACATGAACACCGGCGTGCAGCGCTCCTCGGCGACGCCGCCGGCGGCGCGCACGGCGACCACCCCGGCGGTCGGGCCGGCGCCGGGCAACGTCTTCGGCACCGGCAAGAACCTGCCGCTGATCGCCGTGGCCCACAACATCCCCTACGTCGCCACCGCCTCGGTCTCCAACCTGCAGGACCTCGAGCGCAAGGTCGAGAAGGCCATGACCATCGAGGGCGCGCGCTACATCCACGTCTTCGTGCCCTGTCCGCTCGGCTGGGGCTCGGCCAGCCACGACACCATCCGCATCGCGCGCCTCGCCGCCGAGTCCGGTCTCTTCCCGCTGTTCGAGGCGGAGCACGGCCTGGTGACGGACTCGCTCCCGATCCGCCGGCAGGTGCCGGTGGAGGACTATCTGCGGCCGCAGAAGCGCTTCGCCCACCTCTTCAAGAGCGGCGAGGAGGGGCTCGAGCGGATCGCCCGGCTGCAGCGCATGGCCGACGAGAACATCAAGCGCTTCAACCTGCTGCGCGAAGAGGAGGCGCCGCTGCCATGAGCCAGCAGCATCCCGAGGTCCCCTTCGCGATCACCCTCGACGTCGGCTCGAGCCTGGCCAACCGCACCGGTGCCTGGCGCTCCGAGCGGCCGCTCTACCTCGACCGCCTGCCGCCCTGCAACCACGCCTGCCCGGCCGGCGAGAACATCCAGGCCTGGCTCGGCCACGCCGAGGAGGGCGACTACGAGGCGGCCTGGCGCGAGATCATGGTCAACAACCCGATGCCCGCGATCATGGGCCGGGCCTGCTATCACCCCTGCGAGACCGCCTGCAACCGCGCGGCCCTCGACGACGCCGTCAACATCCACGCCGTCGAGCGCTTCCTCGGCGACCAGGCCATCGAGAAGGGCTGGGCGCCCGGCGTCGAGGCGCCGGTCTCCGGCAAGAAGGTCCTGGTGATCGGCGCCGGCCCGAGCGGCCTCTCCGCCGCCTATCACCTGCGCCGCCTCGGCCATGCCGTGAGCCTCCACGAGGCCGGGCCGGTGCCCGGCGGCATGATGCGCTTCGGCATCCCGGCCTACCGCCTGCCGCGCGACGTCGTGCAGGCCGAGATCGACCGGATCATGGCGCTTGGCGTCGAGCTGGTGCTGAATCACAAGGTCGAGGACATCGAGGCCGAGATGAAAGAGGGCGGCTTCGACGCCTGCTTCCTCGCCGTCGGCGCCCACCTCGCCAAGCGGGTCGACATCCCGACGCCCGACGCCGGCAAGATCCTCGACGCCATCGGCGTGCTGCGCGAGATGGAGACCAGCGACAACCCGCCGCTGCTCGGCCGCCGCGTCGTGGTCTACGGCGGCGGCAACACGGCCATCGACATGGCCCGCACCGCCAAGCGCCTCGGCGCCGAAGAGGCGATCATCGTCTACCGCCGCACGCGCGAGATGATGCCGGCGCACGACTTCGAGGTCGAGGAGGCGCTGGACGAGGGCGTCATCCTGAACTGGCTGACCACCATCAAGGAGATCGACGAAGGCGGCTCCTTCGTGGTCGAGAAGATGGTGCTGAACGACGAGGGCTGGCCCGAGCCGACCGGCGAGTTCGACAGGATCGAGGCCGACTCTCTGGTCCTGGCGCTCGGCCAGAACGTCGACACCAAGTTCATCGAGAAGGTGCCCGGCGTCGAGATCGCCAGGGACGGCGTGATCCAGGTCGGCCCGGACATGATGACCGGCTTCCCCGGCCTCTTCGCCGGCGGCGACATGGTGCCGAGCGAGCGCACGGTCACGGTCGCGGTCGGCCACGGCAAGAAGGCGGCGCGCCACATCGACGCCTGGCTGCGCGGCGGCGCCTACGAGGCGCCGGAGAAGCACGAGCTGGCCTCGATCGACAAGCTCAACACCTGGTACTACGCCGACGCGCCGCCGACCGTGCAGCCGGCGCTCGACATGATCCGCCGGCAGACCAGCTTCGACGAGGTCCACGGCGGCCTCGACGAGACCAACGCCCTCTACGAGGCGCGCCGCTGTCTCTCTTGCGGCAACTGCTTCGAGTGCGACAACTGCTACGGCGTCTGCCCCGACAACGCGGTGATCAAGCTCGGCCCCGGCAAGCGCTTCGAGTTCAACCTCGACTACTGCAAGGGCTGTGGCATCTGCGCCGCCGAATGCCCCTGCGGCGCGATCAAGATGATCCCGGAGGAGATCTGAGGCCGGGGTGTCGGTCTCCGTCCTTCGCCTAGGTCATCCTTCGTCAGGCTCAGGATGAGGGGCGTGCTTCAACCCTCATGCTTGTATGGGCGTTTTTCTGTCAAGGTGGTGTTTTGTGGCGGCGCTCTGTGCTCTTTGTATCTGGTTGATCCGAGGTGAGCCCGCCGTTGGG
>JANQLT010000017.1 GCA_028280455.1 Kiloniellales bacterium | reverse complement strand
CACCTTGCGTTACAAACCGAAGGAAACCGCCGTGGTACGTAGAACGTATGCCCGGTGGTGTGGGAGGCGGGAACCGCAAGGAACCCGCCTACCCGATTGGGGGGAGATGTGGGCACTGCGAGACTCCGCTCCCTTGAGGGGGTTCGGTCGGACCTTGCGTCCAGTGGACGCGCGAAAGCCGACCGAACGGGAGGGGCCCGCCGCGAAGCGGTGGGAGGGTGAGGGTGTTTTTCTTGGAGAACGCCGCGACGGTCGCCCATCGCGGGCCCGTGTCAGAGCGTCGTGTGCCGCGCCCGGGTGCAGCGCTCGATGGCGGCGGCCGGCAGGCGGCCGACTTCCAGGCGGTAGCGCAGCATCTCCAGGAGGCGCATCTCCTCCTGGCTGATCGTCAGGTCGGCGGCGGCGATCTCGCAGGCCAGCGCGTAGGCGGTCTCGCGCAGCTTCGCCGGCAGGCCCTGCTCGATCTGGTCGAGCGCCTCGTCCAGGCCGTCCTCGCGGCTCAGCAGCTCGGCGCAGGAGGCCGCCGCCGCGGGGAGCTTCTGCAGGTCGTAGTCTTGGAAGACCGGCAGGAACTTGACCATCTCGCCGATCGACTGCATCTCCGCGTCGGTCATGTCGCGATCGGCGGCCGAAACCAGCACCATCGTGTAGATGAGCGCCGTGTGGTGATCGATCATGGGCGTTGGGATCCACGTCGTGAGAAATCCGGGCCGGCCGAATCGGCCGAGGCGGGCGCGACACTAGGTCTGCCCCCGAGGGGCGTCAAGCCTGCCTCGGGCCTGCTCGCCGCATGACGCCTTTGCGGCTGCCGGCCTCGACAGCGGCCGGGGCCGGGGCCATGCTCCGCGGCCATGAGCGCCATCGTCGAGGTCGTCCTGCCGGTCTTCGCCATCATGCTCGCCGGCTACCTCGGCGGCCGCTTCGGCCTGCTCGGCCAGCCGAGCAGCGAGGCGCTCAACCGCTTCGTCTACTTCGCCGCCCTGCCGGCCCTGTTCTTCGTCTCCATGGCCCGGGTCGAGCTGGGCGAGGCCTTCAACCTGCCTTTCCTACTGGCCTACGGCGGCGGCGTGGTGATCACCGCCGCGGTCGCCGTCCTCTTCGCCCGCTTCGCCTTCCCGAACAGCCTCGGCGGCCTGACCTTGCACGGACTCTCGGCGACCTTCGCCAACGTAGGCTATCTGGGCATCCCGCTGCTGCTGACCGCCTACGGCGAGGCGGCCACCCTGCCGGCCATCGTCGCCACCGTGTTCAGCGGCACGGTCATGATGGGCATCGGCGTCGCCCTGCTCGAGCTCTCCGAGGGCCTCGGCCAGGGGCCGCTCGCCATGCTCAAGAAGGTGCTGCTCGGCATCGTGCGCAGCCCGCTGGTGGTCGCCGCCTTGATCGGCATCGCCTTCTCCCTGTCGGGCCTCGCGCTGCCGGCGCCGCTGGCCACCTTCTGCGACATCCTCGGCGCCGCCGCGGCGCCCTGCGCGCTCTTCGCCATCGGCCTCTTCATGGTCGGCAAGTCCTTCACCGCCGGCGCCGGCGAGGTGAGCTGGCTGGTCGTCCTCAAGCTCTTCGTGCAGCCGGCGGTGACCTGGTGGCTGGCCACACGGGTCTTCGAGATGGAGGCCATCTGGGCGACCTCCGCCGTGATCCTGGCGGCCCTGCCGACGGCGGCCCTGGTCTTCGTCCTGGCCCAGCAGTACGAGGTCTACATCCAGCGCTCGACGGCCGCGATCATGGTCTCGACCGTGCTCTCCGTGCTGACCCTCTCGCTGCTCTTCCCGCTGCTCGGTTAGGGCTGCGGCGCCAGAAAGGCGCGCAATGCCGCCACCGCCTCGGCCAGGCCGATGCGCTGCGGCTCGACGCCCTCGGGCAGGGCGGTGAGCAGGCGCGAGGGCGTCATGGGGTCGAGCAGCACGAAGACGCCGCGGTCGTCGGCGCGGCGGATCAGCCGGCCGTAGGCCTGCTTGATGCGCAGCCGGGCGAGCTGGTCGTCGTAGCGCCGCCCGCCGAAGATCTCGCGCCGGGCGCGGTGCCGAATATCCGGCCGCGGCCAGGGCACCCGGTCGAAGACGATCAGCCGCAGGGCCGCGCCGGGCACGTCGACGCCGTCGCGCAGGGCGTCGGTGCCGAGCAGGCAGGAATCCGGCTCGGCGCGGAAGATGTCGACCAGGGTGGCGACGTCCATCGGGTCGACGTGCTGGGCGTAGAGCGGCAGGCCGGCGGCCTCGAGGGGGCCGGCGATGCGCTGGTGCACGGCGCGCAGCCGCGAGATGGCTGTGAACAGCCCGAGCCCGCCGCCGGCCGCCGCCTCGAAGAGCGCCCGGTAGGCGGCGGCGACCTGACCGACGTCGTCCTTGCGCACGTCGGTGACGATCAGCACGCGGGTCTGAGCGGCGTAGTCGAAGGGCGAGGGCACGCGGGCCCGGTAGGGCTCGACCGGCAGGTGCGCGGCGCCGCTGCGCATCTCGGCGCCGGCCCAGTCGCTTTCCGCCGCGCCGCTGCCGTCGGTCAGGGTCGCCGAGGTGATGGCCGCGCCGTGCGCCTGGGACAGGACCGTCTCGGCGAAGGGCTCGGTCGGGTCCTTCCAGTGGCGGAACAGGCCGACGTCGCGGTCGCGGCCCTGCAGGCGCTCGACCGCGAACCAGTCGACGAAGGCCTCGGGCGTGTCCTCCTCCAGCGCCTTGAGCATGTCGCGCCAGGCCTTGAGCGGCCAGAGCGCGCGGCGCTTGAGGCTGCGGCAGGCGCCCTCGAGGCGCCGGCGCAGGTCGCTGTCGAGCTCCTCCGCCTCGTCTTCCAGGCGGGCGGCGAGGCAGCGCTGCAGGCTGTTGAGCGGCCGGTGAATGCGCTCGAGCGCCCGGGCCAGCGCCTGCGCCTTGTCGAGCAGGCCCTCGAGCGGCGGCTTGGCCTCGGTCTCCAGGCTGTAGGGCGACTTGGGCTGGTCGCTGCGGGCATAGACCTGTTTCGAGACCAGCGCCAGGAAGGCCTCGGCCGGGCCCTGCGGCGTGCCCTCGGTCAGGCGCTGGCGCCAGCCCTCGGCGGGCAGGGCCAGCGCCGCGGCCAGGCCCTCGACCAGCGCGCCGCTGGCCGTCTCGTCGGCCAGCACCAGGTCCTCGATGCGCCGCTTCAGGCCGCGGATCCGGCTGGCGCTGCGGCCGCCGGCCTCGCCGCCGCGCAGCCAGCGGCGCAGCTCGTGGGTCTCCTGTCCGGAGAGCTGCATGGCGAAGGCGCTGTCGGCGGCGTTGAAGAGGTGATGGCCCTCGTCGAAGACGTAGCGCAGCGGCAGCCGGCCCTCCCCGTCCGCCCCTGGGCCGCCGCCCATGGCCGCCTGCACCATGACCAGGGCGTGGTTGGCCACCACCAGCTCGGCGTGGCGGGCGCGCCGGATCGAGCGCTCGACGAAGCAGCGGCGGTAGTGCTCGCAGGCCGAGTGGATGCACTCGCCGCGCCGGTCGGTCAGGCCGGCCAGGCGGCCGCGGCCGACCAGGTCGGGCAGCCAGCCCGGCAGGTCGCCGCCGACCAGGTCGCCGTCGCGGCTGGCCAAGGCCCAGCGGGCGAGCAGGCCGGCGGCCACGGCGTCCTGCGGCCGCGTCGCCAGGCCGGCGACGAGCTGCTGGTAGTTCAGCAGGCAGAGATAGTTCTCCCGGCCCTTGCGCAGCACGACCCGCTCGGCCTTCTGCCGGGGCTCCGGGAACAGCCGGTCGAGCTCGGAGTCGATCTGCTGCTGCAGGTTGCGGGTGTAGGTCGAGATCCAGACCGGCGCCTGGCTGCGCTCGGCCCAGAGGCTGGCCGGGGCGATGTAGCCGAGGGTCTTGCCGACGCCGGTGCCGGCCTCGGCCAGCACCAAGCCCGGCTCGCCCGGCGCGGTCCGCGGCCGGAAGGCCTGGACCAGGGCCGAGGCGTAGTCGGCCTGCTGCGGCCGCGCCTCGGCCTCGGCGTCGAGCAGCGCGGCCAGGCGCTCGCGCACTTCGCCGTCGGCCACGGCCTGGTTGCCGGCCGGCGCTTCCGGCGGCCGGTCCTCCCAGGCCGGCAGGGCGCTCCAGACGGCCAGGGCGCGGTTGCCGCTCGTGTCGCCGGCCGCCTCGCCGCCCAGCCCGAGGGCGCCGAGCACGGCCGGCCCCCAGGGCCAGGCGGCCCGCGCCATGGCCCAGGCGATGCCGGCGGTGCGCGGATCCCGGCCGCTGCCGCCGGCGGCCAGCTCGCCGAGCAGCCGCGCGGCGGCTTGCGGCAGCAGCGCCGCCTGCTGCTCCAGGCTGTCCGGCTCGGCCAGGCCGAGCGCGGCGGCCAGGCTGCGCGGCGTCGGCGCGACGAAGACCGCCGGCCGCACGAAGGCGAAGAGCTCGAGCAGGTCGAGGGCCGGAAAGCGCTCGCAGCCCAGGCGCCGGGCGACGCTCGGCGCGTGGCACAGCAAGGGCGGCCGGCGCCGCGCCCGGCTGGCGGCCTCGGCCGGCTCGAGACTCTCGATCTCGCCGTCCGCGGTCAGCCAGGCGACGCTTTGGACGCCGGCCGCCAGGGCCGCCGACTCGGGGATCGCGATCCGCGGCGGCGCCGACGCCGCCGGCGGAGCGGCGGGATCTCGGTCGGGCAGGGGCGGCGGCTCGCTCATGGCGCGACTATATCGGGCCCGCCGAGCCGCTTACAGCGACTGGCCTTGGCCGGAGCGGTGCTGTACCAGAGGCGCATGGTTCAGCTTCGGGCCGCTCTGGGGTGACGGACGATCTGGCGCTGCTGGAGCGGCTGCTGGACGGCGACAAGGCGGCCTGGAACCGCTTCGTCGAGCGTTTCGCCGCCGTGATCTTCGCCGCCGTGCGCCGCAAGCTGGTGCCGGCCGGCCGCGCCGACGATTCCGAGGACGTCGCCCAGGACGTCTTCCTGCGGCTCTGCGCCAGGGACTTCCGCCTGCTGCGGAACTACGACCCGACCAAGGCCAAGGTCTCGACCTGGCTGACCGTGGTCGCGACCTCCTCGGCGATCGACCACCTGCGCCGGCAGAAGGCGCCGGGTGTGGCCCTGGAGGCGGTGCCGGAGCGGAAGCTCTCGGTCGAGCCGAAGCTGCCGGCGGAGAAGGTCAAGATCCCGCCCGACCTGCTGTCGGCGCGCCAGGCCCTGATCATCGAGATGCTCTACCGCAAGGAGATGGAGGTCGCCGAGGTCGCCGAGGCCCTCGGCATCGACCCGCAGACCGTGCGCTCCACCCACCACAAGGCCCTGACCAAGCTGCGCGGCCACTTCCAGGAGCAAGAAAAGGCGGAGAATCCGACCTGACCAGGGGATGAACAGACTAAGGCGACCGTATGACTCCACAACGGTCGCAAGAGGCGACCATCAGCCAGAAAGAAAGACCTAAGCCTATGGGAACCAACGAATTCCTGGAGTCCGGCCAGCCGCTGACCGGGCCTGCCGCGCGTCCCGAGGACGCCGAGGCCCTGCTGGCGGGCTACCTGGAGGGCCGGCTCGAAGCGGCCGAGGCCGAGCGGGTCGAGGCCTGGCTGGCCAGCGACCCGGCCGCCCTGGACCTGCTGCTGGCGAGCCGCGAGGCCCTGGCGCCGCCGGCCGAGACGGAGGTTCCGGCGCGCCTGCTGGAGACGGCCAAGGCCATGGCCGGGCCGGCCCTGGCCGAGATCGCCGCCGAGACCGCGGCCGAGCCCGGCGCGGCGCCGGACGCACTGCTGATCGCGGCCTACCTGGACGGGACTCTGGACGAAGCCGAGCAAGCGCGGGTCGAGAATATGCTGGCGGCCGACCCCGAGGCCTTGGCGCTGATGCTCGCCAGCCGCGACGCCCTGGACGCGGCGCCGGCTGAGGCCGCGCCGGAGGCCCTGTTGCACCGTGCCCAGGGCATCGTCCGCGAGCAGCCCCGGGCGTCCGAGAGCCGGGGCGGGGGCTGGCTGGGCTGGCTGTTCGGCGGCGCCCTGCAGCCGGTCGGCCTCGCGGCCGCCGTGCTGCTGGCCTGCGCGCTCGGCATCGGCCTCGGCCACAGCAGCTTCGCGAACCTGACCGCGGCGCAGTCGCTCGAGGCCGAGGGTTTCGATCTCGGCCTGTCCGGTGACGAGATCTTCTGAGGCCGCCTCATGTCGTCGCGGACTCTTCGGATCGTCCTGCTGGTCTCGCTCGCCCTGAACCTCTCCTTCATCGGGGCCTGGGGCTACTCGGCCCTGGTCGCCGGCGACCAGGGCGGCCAGATCGGCGTCGAGACCCTGTCCGAGGAGCTGGGCCTGACCGACGCGCAACACGAAGCCCTGGTCACTTTGCGCGAGGGCGCCCGGGAGCGCTGGCGCAGTCAGCTCGGCCGCGGCGGCAACCGCGCCCTGGTCGTCGCCGGCCTTTCCGCCGAGAGCTACGACCAGGAGGCCATCGAAGGCCAGCTCGCCGAGCGCATGGCCATACGCGCCAGCCTGATCGCGCAGACCATGGGCGAGCTGCACGCCTACCTGCAGACCCTCGACGAGACCCAGCGCCAGGCCTTCCTCGAGCGCGCCAAGGAGCGGCGCTTCCTGCGCAATCTCTTCGGCCGGCAGCGCAAGGACCGGCAGAACTAAGCGATTGATCCTTGGCGCCGCCGGCGCCGAGGCGGCGCGTGGGTACGGCCCTTTAGACGTTTGTCCGGCTCTCACCCTTCGTCAGGCTCACCCTTCGTCAGGCTCACCCTTCGTCAGGCTCACCCTTCGTCAGGCTCAGGGTGAGGTCCTCATGCTTGTATGGGCGTTTTTCTGTCAAGGTGGTGTTTTGTGGCGGCGCTCTGGGCTCTTTGTATCTGGTTGATCCGAGGTGAGCCCGCCGTTGGG
>JANQLT010000220.1 GCA_028280455.1 Kiloniellales bacterium | reverse complement strand
GACCCGGCCCGTCTTCAAGTGCAAGGCGTGCTCGGCTCAGTTCTCGGTCACGACGGCGACGATCTTTGCCAGCCGCAAGCTGCCGATCCGCGACTATCTGGCCGCCATCGCGATCTTCGTGAACGGCGCCAAGGGCTATAGCGCGCTGCAACTGAGCCGTGACCTGGACGTGCAGTACAAGACCGCGTTCGTTCTGGCGCACAAGCTGCGCGAGGCCATGGGCGCGGAGATGGACAGCCGCACGCTCAAGGGTGAGGTCGAGGTCGACGGCGCTTACTTCGGCGGCTACGTGAAGCCCGAGAACGTGAAGGCAGAGCGCAAGGACCTGCGGCTCAAAGAGCACCAGACCGGCAAGCGCAAGTGCGTGGTGGTCATGCGCGAGCGTGGCGGCCGGTCGTTCCCCGTGGTCGTGGATCACGAGGGCGAGTCGGTTCCGACGATCCGCGCCCGCGTCGAGGGCGGCAGCGCGGTCTATGCAGACGAGGCGTCTTCATGGGACGTGTTGCACGGCGCCTATGAGACGAAGCGTATCAATCACTCGGTCGCGTTCGTTGACGAGGATGCTTGCACGAACCAGGCCGAGTCCTATTTCTCACGCCTGCGTCGCTCGGAGATCGGCATTCACCACCATATCAGCGGCAAGTATCTCGGCTCCTACGCGCGCGAGATGGCTTGGCGGGAAGATAACCGGCGGGTGCCGAACGGAACGCAGTACACGATGGTAGCGGCGGCGGCCCTAGGCCATCCGGTTAGCCGGCAGTGGAAGGGCTATTGGCAGCGGCCGGCTGGAGTCTAATTGACTCACCCCGGATTCTCTTTAGAACCAAGTTGCGTGCGGGCCAGCCTCCGCGCGTTAATCTTTCTTGTGCTTGGAGGAAGGCTGAGCCACAATATGTGGTGCGTCGAGTCGTACGATGCGGGAAAACGCTCCAAATGAGCCATTCTTCATATGGGCTCGATCCCCTGGCGGACACGACACGGCCATTCGTCTCGCCGCGAACTTGGCGTGGCTGGAGGCATTCGAGGAAGACAAGTACAGCTCCGGTATGGCCCAGTATGCTGGGCACATACACGGATTCACTCTGCACAGACAGGATGGCGAGTTCGTTCCCCGACGCTCGTCGGCCGGCCTGATGTCCGCTCATGCGCTGTTCAAAGGGCTGAAACGAGATTTGATCGATACTGATCTAGACAAGCGACGACATGTCTACATCCTCAATCCAGTCCGAGACTATGACCATGAAGCGTCGACGAAGTTCCAACGCGGACATATCACCCGCCCTAAACCAGTTGACTCCGTCTTTGCTGTCTATGCGCAGATCGATGACGCCGCAGTCCGATGGGCTCAGGGGCGGTACGGTGAGTACCTGCCCGCAGACACAAAGGGCGTAATTCATAAGTGGGAATGGGTTACGCCGCTCGATCCATCCGATGAGTCGCTGCCTGACGGCTTTGCGACCCGGTACGACGAAAGGCTTTGGTGATGACTACCGTTCTCCAATCTGCCTCGAGAAAGACGCTTGAGTTGGCAGGCGGCGAGTTCTTCCCCGTGGCGCGGTATCACCCGGAAATGGATATAATCCAATATCTCAGCGAGGATTGTTCCTACCGGGCCGAACGAGTTGACGGGATTCTGACGATTCTTTGGCATCCCTATGAGCAGAGATTGGTCGGGATATCTTTGAAAGGATTCCGATTTCTCTTTCAGCGGATGAAAGAACGTTCGCCCCAAATCACGGACGACATGTTCTTGCCCTTAGTTGCAGCGCTCCAGTTCGCCCTGGAGAACGGTATGGCCCAGGGAATTATGGAAGGCGCCGAAGCGGCCAAGCGGCGTGATCACTATGAAACTGCGGAGCGATTCGCGGCGACGGTTGCCGTCCCACCTAAGGAACTGAAACGCGCCGCCGCATAGTCGCTAGAGTGGGGTCACCCAAACTAGCAGCCTGCCCGGCCCAGGCTCAGACCGCAGCACGCCTCGCTTTCGCTGATACCGCAGGCAATAGCTCACCCGCTTCCTGATCAGACTCACGGTTGCCTTGTCGGGTGCGTGAATGCGCCGCTCGGCTATGAAGGCCTCTGCTAGTTGGACGCTTGTTAGCCCTTTTGGCGCGTCCTTCAGGGCCTCCAGGATGAACCGGGCCAGCTGGCCGTGGTTAGCCGCATGGGCTGGAGGCAGCTTCTTGGCCTTGATCGTGCTGAGGTCGATATCGGGCGCGAACAGCCGCAAGGTTGCGTCTAGGTGCTCCAGATCGATGGCTAGCTGGCGTAGCTGGTCCTGATAGTGCTCGATCAACCCGGCGATTTCGGAGCGCTTGCGGACCAGGCCGTAGACCGTGGGGGACTTGGTTCCCATTCGAGCGGCGATGGAGTAGTGTGGCAGCCAATCACGATTGCAGGCCGTATCCGTTTCAGCCTCGTTCCGCAGGATAGTGGAGCGGGGCTCCCTGCGTCTTGGTGTGCTTGCTACCTAATGCCGGGCCGGTGCCGTACGATCGGAAAACGCGCTAGCGTTGCGCCCATGGCCGAGGAGACACCCCAGCGCCGCCGGATGTCGAGGCAATCGATCGCCTGGATCGTCATGACCCTGCTGTTCGGCCTGCTCGGCGCGCTGTCGCTGCTGGCGCCGCCCGACCGGGCCGAGAGCGTCGTGCGGGGCGTCGTCGGCTTCGACCTGCAAGGGCACCGCGGCGCGCGCGGCCTAGCGCCGGAGAACAGCCTGCCCGGCTTCGAGACGGCGCTGGCCGTCGGCGTCACCACCCTGGAGATGGACGTCGTCCTGAGCGCCGACGGCGTCCCGCTGGTGCATCACGACCGGCGGCTCGATCCCGAGCGGACGCGCGGCCCCGGTGGCGCTTGGCTCGACCCGGAGGCCGAGCCGGCCGCCATCATCGACCTGCCGGCTGCCGCCCTGGCCGGCTACGACGTCGGCCGCCTCAAGCCGGAGAGCCGGGTCGCCGCCCGCTTCCCGGCGCAGGTCGGCCGCGACGGCGTGCGAATCCCGCGTCTCTCCGTGGTCCTGGCGCGGGCCGAGGCGCTGTCCGGCGGGCGCATGCGCTACAATATCGAGACCAAGATCTCGCCGCTCGACGCCGCGGCCTCGGCCGAGCCCGAGGCCATCGCCGAGGCTCTGGTCACCGTGATACGCCAGGCCGGGGTCGCCGAGCGGGCCAGCGTGCAGTCCTTCGATTGGCGCAGTCTCGCCGCCGTGCGCGAGCTGGCGCCGGAGATCCTGACGGTGCACCTGACCGCCGAGCAGCGCTGGCTGGACAACGTCGAGCGCGGCAAGGCCGGCGCCTCGCCCTGGCTCGCCGGGCCCGACATCGACAAGGCGGAGGGCTCCCTGCCGCGCCTCATCCAGGCCGCCGGCGGCGGCATCTGGTCGCCCTACTTCCGGAACCTGCGGGCACCGGCGCTGGCCGAGGCCCACCGCCACGGCCTGCGGGTCGTGGTCTGGACCGTCAACGAGCCCGCCGACATGGCCTCGCTGATCGAGCTCGGCGTCGACGGCATCATCACCGACTATCCGGACCGCCTGCGCGCGGTCATGGAAGAGAAGGGGCTCCCTCTGCCGCCGGCCTACGGCGCTTCCGACGGGGGCGATTGACGGCCGCTCAGCCGAGGCCGATCTCGCCGTCGATCACGTGGTTCAGATCGAGGCCCTCGAGGGTCACGGTGACCTTCGCCTTGATCTTCTCGTTGCCGCTGAGCTGGCCGCTCTCGAGCGCCTTGCGGATGCTCTGCTCGATCTCGCGCTGGGAGGTCACGCCCACCTTCTTGAGGAACTTGCGCAGCTCCATGTTGAAGAGATCTTCGTCCATATCGTCCTCCGGCTTGCCCCCGAACGCGCGTTTCCAGCCTCTCTGATAGCCCCTGGGAGCGGCCCTGGCCAGCCCGCCGAGCGGCCCCCCAAAGAGCCCCCCAAAGGGCCCACCGGAGGCCCGAAAGGGTCCGCCACATTTTGCCTTTTTTTAAGGACTCCCCTCTAGCGTCCCTTAACCATGAGCAGGCGCACGATCAGCAGTAGAGGGCGAATCGAGCTGGCCAAGGCCAGGCTCCGCGACGGCTGGGCGCCTGTGCTGGGCCTGACGCCGGAGCAGCGGGTCACCCGGACCGAGAAGGCGGCCGCGGCGGTCAAGGCGCAGGCCCGGACCCTGAGCCAGGAGGTCACCCGGCGCGACTTGATCCTGACCGGCCTGGCCGCCGGCGTCGGCGGCCTGGCGCTGGCCACGCGCCAGGGCACGGGACCGCTGCCGGAGCCGGTCGAGCCCGAGCCTCGGATCTTCGAGACGCAGCCCAGCTTCGCCAGCGTCGAGGACTTCCCGGAGGTCGATCCGCTTCCCGGCCCGCTCCTGGCGGATACCGAGCCTCTGCAGCCCTTGGAGCCCTTTCCGCCGCGGCCGGTCAGGAAGCCGCAGCATGCGGTGCCGCGCGGCCCGCTGTTCGACGAGCGGCGCCTGGCCCTGGTCAACGAGAACACCGGTGAGTCGGTGACCACGGTCTACTGGGCTGAAGGCGACTACGTGCTGGAGGGCCTGGAGGACATCCAGGTCCTGCTGCGCGACCATCACACCGACGAGATCCACCCCATCGACCTCAAGCTGGTCGAGAGCCTCTACCGCCTGAGCAAGGTCCTGGAGAGCCGGCGGCCGCTTCACGTGCTCTCGGCCTACCGCAGCCCGCGGACCAACGCCCGCCTGGCGCGGCTCTACGACGGGGTGGCGGAGAACTCCTTCCACATGAAGGGCAAGGCCGTCGACCTCTACATACCGGGTCGTCGTAAGCGCGACCTGGCCCGGGCCGCCTTGAAGCTGAAGGTCGGCGGCGTCGGGGTCTATTCGAGCTTCGTCCACGTCGATACCGGCCCGATCCGCCGCTGGGCTTCCTGAGACCCGGCCGCGGCGGGTTTCCCCCAGCGCGCTAGGGCGTTTTCCGATCGGACGGCACCGGCCCGCTCCCCCTCCCGGCCACCCAATAGGATACTGCCGTGGGTGGCCGGGAGGGGGAGGGGGCCGGTGCCGTGATTCC
>JANQLT010000207.1 GCA_028280455.1 Kiloniellales bacterium | reverse complement strand
GCCGCCGCCGTCATCAACTCGCGATGAATCTCAACAGGCCCTAGCCCGTCGGGGGAGAGGGCGTGGAGGCTTAGCGAAGCCGAAGGCTGAGCTTAGCCGGAGCCGGGTGAGGGGGCAGTTCGTTGCCCTTTGGCAAGCGGCCGGTGATGCCACCTAAGCCAGCAATGCTCCAACCGGCCCGACTCAGCCTTCGTTGAAGTCGTCGATCAGCGCGGCGATGCGGCCGCTGTCGACCTGGTCCATGACCATCGAGGCACGGCGGGTCGCCTCCTGCAGGTCGATCTTGAGGATGCGGTTCTTGACCCGCGGCAGGGCGTTGGCGGTCATCGAGAGGTCGCGCACGCCCATGCCGAGGAACAGCGCCGTGTAGCGCGGGTCGCCGGCCATCTCGCCGCAGACGCAGGTCGGCAGGCGGGCCCGCAGGCCGGCCTCGACGGTGAACTGGATCAGCCGCAGCACGCCCGGGTGCAGCGGATTGTAGAGGTGGGCGACGCCCTCCTCCGCGCGGTCGATGGCCAGGGTGTACATGGTCAGGTCGTTGGTGCCGAGGGCGAAGAAGTCGGCCTCCTGGGCCAGCGCGTCGGCCGCCAGCGCCGCGCCGGGCACCTCGATCATCACGCCGATGTCCGGGTTCCGCTCGGGCAGCTTGACGCCGCGGCGCTTCAGGCGGCGGGCGACCTTCACCATGGCCGCGCGAACCTCGCGCACCTCGGACACCGTCGAGATCATCGGCAGCAGGATGCGCAGGGGCCCGTAGGCCGCCGCGCGCAGCATGGCCGCAAGCTGCGTCTCCAGCAGGCTGCGCTCCTTCAGGGAGAGCCGGATCGCCCGCAGCCCGAGCGCCGGGTTGGTCGTCCCCTCGAGCTCGCGGCCGAAGGCCGAGCCGAGCTTGTCGCCGCCGACGTCGATCGTGCGCACCGTCAGCATGCGCCCGCCGAGGCCGTCGATGATGCCGCGCAGCGCCTCGAACTGCTCCTCCTCGTCGGGCAGGTCTTCGCGGTTCATGAACAGGAACTCGGTGCGCAGCAGCCCGACGCCCTCCGCGCCCACCGCGACGGCCTGGCCGACCTCGCGCGGCAGCTCCATGTTGGCCTGCAGCAGCACGCGCTCGCCGTCGCGCGTGCGCGCCGCGACGTCGCGCAGCCGGGCCAGGGACTTGACCTCGCGCGCCAGGGCCTTCTGCCGGGCGGCGTACTGCTTGAGCCGGGACGGCTTGGGGTTGATGACGACGCGGCCCTCGTCGCCGTCGATGATCACGACATCGCCGGCCTGGATCGCGCCGAGCAGGTCGGCGATGCCGAGCACGGCGGGGATGCCGAGCGAGCGCGCCATGATCGCCGTGTGGCCCTCCGCGCCGCCGAGGGCGGTGGCGAAGCCGCCGATCTTGGAGGGATCCATCAGCGCCGTGTCGGCCGGCGTGATCTCCTCGGCCAGGACGATCGAGTTGGAGCGCAGGTCGGCGAAGCTGGTGAAGCCCTGGTCGGAGAGGTTGCGCACGACCCGGTGGCCGACCTCGCGGATGTCGGTCGCCCGGCCGCGCAGGTAGGGATCGTCCATCTGCTCGAAGCTCTCGGCGATGCCGGCGATCTCCTTCATCACCGCCGCCTCGGCGTTCTGCCGCGCCTTGCGGATACGGTTCTCGACGCCGTGGATCAGGCGCGAGGAGCCGAGCATCTGGCCGTGCGCCTCGAGCAGGTAACCGAGCTCCTCGGCCGCCGCCCCGTGCAGGGCCGCGGCATGCTGCCGCAGCTTGCCGAGCTGCAGGCGGGCGCGCTGCACGGCGGCGTCGAAGCGCTCGACCTCGCCCTCCACGGCACTGCTCGAGACCGTGTACTCGACGACCTTGATCTCGCTGCTTTCGCGGACATGGGCCTTGCCGACGGCGACGCCGGGCGACACGCCGAGTCCTTCGAGCACCCGCTCGGCCGAGGCCTTCCGCTTGCCCGAGGCCGGGCGCCGCTGCGACTTGCGTTCGCTCTTGTCCTGCTTGCTCTTAGACATCCTCGTCGAACCGACCGGCAACCAGTCCCGCCAGTGCATCGAGCACCGCGTCGGCGGCCGGGCCCCGAGCCTTCAACTGAAGATCGCTGCCGGGCGCCGCCGCCAGCATCATAAGCCCCATGATCGAGTCGGCGGTGACGGTCATGTCCTTGCGCGTCACCGTGACCTCGGCATCGAACCCCGATGCCAGCTTCGCGAGCTTTGCGGCCGCGCGCGCATGCAAGCCCTTGCGATTGACGATGGTGACGGTCCGGCTCAGCCAGTCCTCGCCGCCCGCGCCATCGGGCGACTGCGGGCTAGCCTGTTTTCCGCTCACGCGGAGTCCGGTACCGGCCCGCTCCCCCTCCCGGCCACCCACGGCAGTATCCTATTGGGTGGCCGGGAGGGGGAGCGGGCCGGTGCCGT
>JANQLT010000136.1 GCA_028280455.1 Kiloniellales bacterium | reverse complement strand
CTCGCCAAGCCTGCGACATCCCTCTCCCCCGACGGGGGAGAGGGCGTGGAGGCTTAGCGAAGCCGAAGGCTGAGCTTAGCCGGAGCTGGGTGAGGGGGCAGTTCGTTTCCCTTCGGCAGCGCCACCTAAGCCGGTAGCTCTCAAGGCGCCGTCGGGCTCCAGGAACCGCTTCACGACGTTGAGCAGAAGCCGCGAGATGTTGTTGTCGAAGCCGTTGCTCGGCAGGCTGCCGCAGAAGGTGATCGAGCCGGTCGAGAAGACCGCGCCGCCGGAGGGCGTCTCGAAGTAGCTCATGTCGGCGCGGATCAGCTCTTCGTGGCTCTCGCCCGTCACGGTGGCGACGTGGCTTAGGATCTCCTCCGGCACGACCATGTAGGACGCGGCGTGCTTCTCGGATCGCGCGACGACGACCAGATCGTCCGGCGAGCCGAGGGCGGGATCGGCCCGATCGAGCTCGTAGCCTGCCGCGCCGCCGCCGCAGAGACCGAAGTCCCCGACGATCTCGTCGTCGATGCCCTCGAAGATCCAACTCACCTGGGGATCGTAAGACTCCGGCGTGCGGCGGAAGTAGGAGCCGATGAAAGTGCCCTGCGCCGAGAAGCCGAGGCCGGCGATGGCTTGGGGCGGCCGGCCGTTGCGTCGCCATAGCCCGCCATAGGCGCCGTCGAAGGCGTGATAGTACTCACCGGGCTCGGCGGCCCAGAGGCGCAGGCCACCTTCGCCGCGGCGGATCTCGATGGCGCCCGGCGCCTCGGCGTGCAGCGCGATCCGCCAGTAGAAGCCGTTGCCGCCGAGATAGCCGAGGCGGGCGCCGGCCTCGCGGTAGCCGAGGAAGGCGTCGAGGCTCTCGGCGGTGTGATACTCCGGGTGCGTCGTGGTCAGCACCGCGCGGTAGGGAGTCAGCACGGCGCTGCCCTCGTCGTGCAGCTCCTGGTCGGTGACCACGTCGAAGTCGATGCCCTGGTGCCGCAGCCAGGCGAAGAGGTGGCTGTCGGCCTGGAAGTGGCGCAGGCCTGAGCCGCTGCCCGGCGCCGTCAGGGTCAGGTAGCCCGACTTCAGCGTCAGCAGCGGGCGGCGGCTCGAGACGTGGCAGACGCCGCTGCCGTCGCTGTGCAGGTTGTAGGCCGATTGCCCGAAGTCCGGATGCTCGGCGGGGTTCCAGGGATAGGCGCCCCAGGCCGCCATCTTCTCCTTCAGCGCCGGGCCGAAGTCGTAGCGTCCGTTGTCGGAGTAGATGACGTAGGTGAAGGTCGGGATGACGACGCAGAGCTCGGCCTGCTTCTCGCCCTTCGGCGGGCAGACGAAGAAGGGGATGTTGTCCTCCCAGGGCCCGCAGCGCAGCCGGGCGGCATAGACGCCGCTGCGCAGGTCCTCGGGGATCGTGAAGGAGAAGTCGGTCGCCCAGGCGCAGTCGTAGAAGTCGTCGTCGTGGAAGTGGATCGCGCCGTAGTGCTCGGGCGCGTGGCGCCAGCACATCTCCTGGCCGCGCCAGCTCGCGCCGGTCATGGCCCGGGCCGGCAGGTTGACGATCTCGCCGTGGTGGCCGCCGGGCCCGATGTCCTCGACCCTGAGGGTCGAGATGCCGCGCGAGAAGTCCCAGCAGGCCAGGCTGCGCGGCGCCGCGTCGGCCGGAGTCAGGGCGGCCAGGGCCTCGGCGTCGAGCGCCTCGCCGAGGATCATCGGTGCCTCGATCTTGCCGTTGAAGTGGTGCCGCGGCTGCGCCGCGCCGAGCGCCGCGATCAGGATCGGGTCGGAGAGCGCGGTGGCGCGGGCCGGCTCGGCCGCGACGCTGGCGAGGGCTGCCGGCGCCACGCCGTCGAGCGCCGCCTGGCCGACCGTCAGCCGGCCGCTCCGGGCATCGTAGCTCGCCCAGATCCGATACCAGCGCCGGGCCTTCAGCGGCGGGCCGGCGCTGAGCGTGACGGGCTCGCCTCGGCCGCTGCCGAGCCGGACGCAGGCGCTGCCGTCCTCGCCGATGCAGAGGGCGACACCGGCGGACAGCGACTCGTCGCAGGCGCCGATGACTCCCTGCAGGCCCTTGTCCGGCGTTGTCGGCCAGACCGTGGCGACCAGCGTGAAGCTCTGCAGGGCCGGCAGCCTGCCGCCATGGGCGATGCGGACATAGGAGCCGAGCGCATAGTCCTGGCGGCGCGAGGGGTAGCGGCCCTCGAAGGCGGCGGGAACATCCTCGTGGATCAGCCCCGGGCCGTCGGGATTGGGGTCCGCGCAGTGGATGCGGATCAGGCTGGCTTCGAAAGGCTCACTGGAGTCCGAGCTGACCTTGAAGTCGATGCTGTCGCCGGGCCGGCCGGACAGCCGGCTGGCGTAGCCGATCAGCGGGATCTTGTGGGGCATCGCCGGTCAGGTCGGCCGCTCGCCGGCGAGGGTCATGCGGTTCATCTCGCGCCTCTGGCCGCTGTAGTCGTCGATGGCGTGGTGCTGGGTGCAGCGGTTGTCCCACATCAGCAGCGTGCCGGGCTGCCACCGCACGCGGCAGGTGAAGGAGATCTGCCGGGCGTGCCGGAACAGATAGTCGAGGATCGGCGCGCTCTCCTCGGCGGTCATGTCGGCGAGGCCGACCGTGTAGACCTCGTTGACGAAGAGCGCCTTGCGGCCGGTGATCGGATGCGTCCGCACCAGAGGATGGCGCTGCTCGGCCTCCGCATCCTCGCTGCCGCGGATCTCCATGCTGCGGCCGGAGTCCGGCTGGCCGAAGGTGCCCGAGGGCGCGTAGGAGCGGCGGGCCGAGTGCAGGCCCTCGACGCCGTCGAGCAAGCGTTGCATGCCCGGCGAGAGAGTCTCGTAGGCCAGGTACTGGTTGGTGAAGACGGTGTCGCCGCCGTGCCTCGGGACCTCCTTGCCGTAGAGGATGGTGTAGCTCGGCGGCCGTTCCTGGAAGCTCCAATCGCTATGCCAGGCGCCGCCGAAGAGGGCGCCGCGCTCTTCCGCCTCGCGGACCACCGCGACCACGTTGGGATGGTCCTCGAGCGGCGTCAGGAAGGGCGTCTCGCCGAAGTCGCCGAACTGCAGCGCGAAGCGCTCCAGCTGCTCGGCATCGAGGCTCTTCTGGCCCCGGAAGGCGACCACCAGGTGCTCCGCCAGGGCCGCGACGACCTGCTCGCGGCCGTCCTCGTCGAGCGGCTGCGAGAGATCGGCGCCGTGCAGCTCGGCGCCCAGGGCGCCGGTCATCGGCTCGACGGCGAAGGCGGCCATGGCTCAGAACCGCTCGCCGACCGCTTTGACCTTGGTGTAGGCCCGCAGGCCTTCGAGGCCTTTTTCGCGGCCGATGCCCGACTTCTTGTTGCCGCCGAAGGGCACCTCGATGCCGACCGTGAACCAGCTATTGATGTAGATCTGGCCGGCGTCGAGCTTGTTGGTCAGCCAGCGCGCCTTCTTGGTGTCCCGCGTGAAGACGCCGGCGACCAGGCCGTAGTCGGTGCCGTTGGCGACCTCGGCGGCCTCTTCCAGCGAGTCGACCACCTGGACGGCGAGGACCGGGCCGAAGATCTCCTCCTGGACGAGGGGGTCGTCGGCCGCCAGGTCGTCGAAGATGGTCGGCTCGACGAACCAGCCGAGGCCGGTCTCGGGGTCGCTGGTCGTGCTGCCGCCGCTGCGGGTGGCGACGCCGCGCGCCTTGGCGTCCGAGAGATAGCCGGAGACCTTGTCGAGCTGCTGGGCCGAGTTGACCGGCCCGACGTCGGGATCGCGCAGGCCGTGGCCGAGCTTCAGCGAGCCGGCCTGCGCCGACAGCTTGTCCAGGAAGGCGTCGCGCACGCCGCGCTCGATGACCAGGCGGGAGCCGGCGGAGCAGATCTGCCCGGCGTTCTTGTAAATCGAGCCGGCGATGCTGCCGACTGCCTGGTCCAGGTCGCAGTCGGCCAGCACGACGGCGGGCGACTTCCCGCCCAGCTCGAGCGTCACCTGGGTGATGTTGCGGGCTGCCGCCTGCATGACGCTCATGCCGGTCGCGACCGAGCCGGTGAAGGTGATGTGGTCGACGTCCTTGTGGTTGGCGAGGGGCGCGCCGGCCGCCTCGCCGGTGCCGGTCACCACGTTGTAGACGCCGTCCGGCAGGCCCGCTTCCTGCAGGATCTGGGCCATCAGCAGCGCGGTCATGGGCGTCTGCTCGGCCGGCTTGGCGACCACCGTGCAGCCGGCCGCCAGGGCCGGCGCGACCCCGCGCGCCAGCATGGCGAGGGGGTAGTTCCAGGGAATGATGTGGGCGGTCACGCCGATCGGCTCTTCGACCGTGTAGGCCAGGCAGTTCGGCCCCAGCGGGAAGCTGTCGCCCTGGATCTTGTCGGCCGCGCCGGCGTAGTACTCGAAGGTCCGGGCGGCATTGGCGACGTCGCCCTTCGCCTCGGACAGCGTCTTGCCGGAGTCCAGGCTCTCGACCACCGTCAGATAGTCGGCCCTAGCGCGGATCAGCTCGGCGGCCTTGCCGAGGATGCGGCCGCGCAGCGGCGGCAGGCTGTCGCGCCAGACCCCCTCGAAGGCCTCGCGGGCGGCGGCGACGGCTTCGTTGACCTCCTCGGCGCCGCCGGCGGCGAAGCGGGCGAAGGGCTTGGCGGTGCCGGGGTCGAAGCAGTCCAGCGCCTCGTTGCCGAGGGCCCGGAAGCTGCCGGCGATGAAGTGCTTGTCCGGAAGCCCGCTGACGCTGCCGGTCTCTTGGACTTCCTTGACCAGGCTGTCGATGCTGGCGGTCATGCCTGTCTTTCTCCTTGCTGGCGCCGGGGCGCGCTGCGATTCCGTTTAGTCGAAGACGATGACGTGCCGCGCGGCCGCGCCCTTGCCGGCCTCGGCGATCGCCTCGTTGATCTGATCGAGAGGCTGGCGCGCGGCGATCAGCTCGGCAAGCTTCAGGCGGCCCTCGCGGTGCATCTCGATGAGGCGCGGCACGTCGCGGGCGAGGCTGGCCGTGCCCATCTTGGTGCCGATGATGGTCTGGTTCTTGTTGACCACGAAGCGCGGCTGGATCCGCGGGGTGACGCCGGCCGGCGGCAGGGAGGCGATCACCATGCAGCCGAGCTTGGCCAGCAGCTCGCCGCCGAGCTCCATGGCCTGGGCGTTGCCGGCGGCGACGAAGACGTAGTCCACGCCGATGCCGCCGGTGATCTCCATCACCGCTTCGACCAGGTTCTCGTCCCGGGCGTCGAGCGCATGGGTCGCGCCGCAGAGCCGCGCCAGCTCGAACTTCGCCGGCTCGGTGTCGATGGCGATGATCGGCTCGGCGCCGGCGATGGCGGCCCCCTGCACGCAGTTGACCCCGACGCCGCCGACGCCGATCACCGCCGCGCTGCGGCCGGCTTCGAGCTTGGCCGCGTTGATCACGGCGCCGACGCCGGTCAGCACCCCGCAGGCCAGCAGGCTCGCCTGCTCCAGCGGCAGGTCGTCGGGCAGGCCGACGACCTGCGAGGCGTGCACCACGACCTGCTCCGCGAAGCCGCCGGTGCGCAGGCCCTGGTGGACCACCTCGCCCTTGCCGTTGTGGAAGCGCGCCTCCTTGTCGAGCGGCAGGCTGCCCTCGCAGAGATAGCTGGCGCCGGCCTTGCAGTAGCGGCACTGCCCGCAGGCGCGGATCAGGCTGACGAGGACCCGGTCGCCTTCGCGATGCTCCGCGACGCCGTGGCCGCAGTCGGCGACGGTGCCGGCGACCTCGTGGCCGCAGACGGCCGGGAAGGGCCGCCCGGGCCAGGCACCGCTCATGTAGTGCAGGTCGCTCTGGCAGATGGCGCAGGCGCCGACGGCGATCCTGACCTCGCCCTGCTTCGGCGGGGCGACAGTGATCTCCTCGACGCGCAGGGGCTCCCCGGCGCCGTAGCAGACGGCGGCGCGCATCCTACTGACCCTCGCCCTGGATCTCGCTCAAGGCGTTGAGGATGTCGGTGCAGTCGTTGCTGCCGTGGCCGCGCGCCAGGGCCTCGCCGAAGGCGTCCAGCGCCTGATCGCCGAGGAAGCAGGCGACGCCGGCGGCCTTCATCGCCGCGACGGCGATCGACAGGTCCTTGTGGCCGAGGAGCAGCGAGAAGCCGGGCGTGACGTCGCCCTTCAACACCTTGTTCGGGTAGTTCAGCAGCGTGTTGCCGTTCTTGGCCGTCGTGCCGTTGATCACTTGGAGGGCGAGGTCGGGGGTGACGTTCGAGGCTTCGGCGAGCTTGAGCGCCTCGGCCGTCGCCAGGCAGGACACCAGGGCGAGGTAGTTGTTGACCATCTTCAGCGCGCTGGCCTGGCCGACCTCGCCGCAATCGATGATGGTATCGCCCATCGCCTCCAGAACCGGCGTGACCGCGGCCTTGTGGCCGTCGGTGCCGGCGACCAGGAACAGGCACTTGCCCTCGATGGCCTGCGTCGCCGTGCGGCCGACGGCGCAGTCGATGTAGTGCCAGCCCTTGGCGTGGGCTTGGGAGGCGAGCGCCTTGGCGTCGCCCGGCGCATTGGTGCTGCAGTTCATCAGCAGCCGGCTTTCGCCTTCGCTCGCCAGCACGCCCTTCGGGCCGTCCAGCACGGCTTCGACGTCCTCGGCTTTCGGCAGCATGGTGATGGTCAGGTCGGCCGCAGCGGCCGTTTCGCGCGGGCAGTCGTAGGCGACGGCGCCGGCCTCGGTCACGGCGGACATGGCCGCCTCCGAGGCGTCGTGTCCGGCGACCTTGAAGCCCGCGCCGAGCAGGTTCTTGGCCATGGCTTGGCCCATGGCGCCGAGGCCGATGAAGCCGATCGTCTGCAAGGCTGTCATGTGGTCGAGGTTCCGTGTCTAGCGCTTGATGGCGCCGGCTGCGAGGCCGTGGATGAAGTAACGGTTCAGGAAGATGAACAGGGCGAGCAGGGGCAGGGCGATGAGCGAGGTGCCCGCCATCAGCTCGCCGTCGCGCAGCTCGTATTGGCCGACCATGGTCTCCAGGCCGACCGGCAGGGTCTTCTGGCTGTCGCTGTCGATCATCACCAGGGCGAAGGTGTAGTCGGTCCAGGAGAGCAGGAAGGAGAAGATGGCGACGGTCGTGATGCCCGGCAGCGACAGCGGCAGGACGACGCGGAAGAAGGCCGCGAGCCGGGAGCAGCCGTCGACCATGGCCGCCTCCTCGACGTCGATCGGCTGCTGCTTGAAGAAGCCCCAGAGCAGCCAGACGCCGAGCGGCAGGGTGATCGTGCAGTGGGAGATGATCAGCGCCAGGTGGGTGTTGGCCAGGCCGAGCTGGGCGAAGATGGTGTAGAGCGGGATCGCCACGAGCAGGGGCGGGAACATGTAGGCCAGCAGCATGGTGCCGATGATCGCGGTCTTGCCGCGCATGCGCAGGCGCGTCACCGAGTAGGCGATCAGCACGGAGAAGACCAAGGTGATCAGCACCGTGACCGTCGCGACGAAGACCGAGTTGGCGAACCAGGTCGGATAGTCCGTCGCGGCGAGGAGCAGGCGGTAGTTCTCCAGCGAGAAGGGCCCCGGGATCAGGCTCACCGTGTTGTAGAGGACCTTCGGCTCCCGCACGCTGGTGACCAGCATCCAGTAGACCGGGAAGAAGCAGTAGACGAAGGTCACCAGCATCGCCGTGTAAAGGGCGAGGCGGCTGCTCAAGGAGACTTCGAGCTCGTTGCGCACCGCCCTAGTCCTTCGTGTCCAGCGGGAACAGCCGGAAGTAGATGATCACCGCGACCGACAGGATGAGGAAGGAGATCGTCGAGATCGTCGCGCCCATGCCGACATCGTAGGCCTGGAAGGCCTTGCGGTAGGCCATGACCGGCAAGTGCTCCGTCGAGCGCAGCGGCCCGCCGCCGGTCAGCAGCCAGATGATGTCGAACTTGTTGAACATCCATATCGCCCGCAACAGGATCACCACCGTGAGCACCGGCCGGAGCTGCGGCAGGGTGATGTGCCAGAAGCGCTGCCAGGCGTTGGCGCCGTCGACCTTGGCCGCCTCGTAGAGCGAATCGGGCACGGACTGCAGGCCGGCCAGGAAGGCGACGGTGACGAAGGGCGTCCAAAGCCAGACGCTGGCCGAGATCACCAGCACCATCGCCAGGGTCGGCGAGCCGTACCAGTCGACGATGCCGAAGCCGAGGTTCTGGAGGCCGACGGTGATCACGCCGATGGGGTCGTTGAGCATCCAGCGGATGGTCAGGGCGACCACCAGGGTCGGCAGGAGATAGGGCAGGATGGCGATGCCGCGCATCACCCTTTTCATGGGGATCGCGGCGTCAAGCAGCATCGCGAAGGCGATGCCGAGGATCACTTGGAAGACGATGGCGAAGCCGGCGAAGATGATGCCGCGCCACAGGGCCTCCCAGAACTCCGTGTCGGCGAGGACCCGGGCGTAGTTGTCGAAGCCGACCCATTCGGGCTCGGAGATGAAGGACTCGGCCTTCTGGAAGCTCAGCTCGATCGCGTAGAAGGCCGGGTAGATGATGACCACGGCGGTCAGGGCCAGCCCCAAGAAGAACAGGGCATAGATGACGCCGTCGCCCCCCAGAGACTGGGGCGAGGTAGAACGGGAGCGGCCGGACTTGGCCGCTCCCGGGATCGAAACGCTTTGGGTCAAGATGCCATCGCCTTGCGCAGCTTCTCGGCAGCGATGTCGACCGCTTCCGAAGAGTCCATGCCCTTGACGATCTTATTCTGCAACATCTCGGGCAGGGCGTAGGAGCGGAAGATCTTGCCGGCCCGCAGGTCGGGTTCCGGACCTTCCGTATCGATCGACCGAATGATCACGTTGTCGTCGGTCAGGAAACGCTTCTGCCAGTCGGTGATGTGCTTGTACTCCTCGAGCGCGGGGTGCGCCAGCCAGCGCGGATCCTCGTAGATGTCCATCCGAGTCGGCTGGTAGTGCACCGCGGAGGTATGCAGGAAGTTGATGAGGTGCTCGTCGGAGAACCACTCCATGAACTTCAGCGCTTCCTCGGTGCGCGGCGTGTCCATCACCACCCAGCCGTCGTAGCCGTGGTTGACCGCGACGTTGGCGCCGTCGCCGGAGGGGAAGGGGAAGACGCCGATCTTCTGCGCCATCTCCGGGTCGGTGGTGCGGATGACGTCGATGGCACGCCCGGTGCCCGGCGTATGGGAAAGCTGGCCGGAGCGGAAGCCGCGCAGGCCGACGCCCCACTCGGCCTGGGCGATGCCGGTGGGCATGTGATCGACCAGGCGCGTGAAGAAGTCGAGGTAGTCCATCGTCGCCTTCTTCACGTCGCCCTGGTCGAGCACGACGTTCCAGTTGTCGTCGAGCAGCTTGGCGCCCTGGGCCCAGAGGAAGCCGAAGGTGAAGTAGTTGGTCGCGCTGCTCGAGGAGATCGGGTGCAGCGTGCCCTTCTCGGTCTTGTCGTCGCCCTCACCGGTCAGGGCGGCCATGTTGTCGAGGAACTCGTCCCAGTTGGCGGGCTCCTTCAGGCCGGCCTTCTCGTAGAGGTCGCGCCGGTAGTTGATCCAACAGAGGTTGTAGTCGTAGGGGTACCAGTAATTGTTGCCGTCGATCGGGAAGAGGATGCGCGGGCCCCACTCGTACTTCTTGATGATGTCGTTCAGGGGCGCGAGCTTGCCCTCGCTGGCCAGGATGATGACGTCGCCGATGAAGAACAGCGTTCCGATGTCGTAGGAACGCCCGCCCTTGATCGCGGTCTGCAGCTTGTCGAAGGCCTTGCCGACCGGCACCGTGTCCATCTGCACCTTGACGCCGGTTTCCTTCTCGTACTGGGCGGCCGCGAACTTCATGGCGCGGACGCTCTCCACGGTCGGCTCGCCGTTGAGGAAACGGATCTCTTTCTGCTTGGCGTGCACGAAGGGTGCGTGAATGCCCACGGCGGCGGCGCCGACACCGGCGCCGATCCCCTTCATGACCTTGCGTCGCGACACCGGGGACGACATACGGTCCAACGCGCCTGCCACTGTCACGCCTTTCTCTGGCTTCCTAGACTTGGTCATCGCTTTTCTCCATGTCGTTGGCTCTAGGTTCGGCCTTACTTTCGCTACGCTGAAACAGACAGCAGGCTGTTGCCGCTGCTGGGGTCGAAGAGATGAACTTGTTCGATCGCGGCTTGTAGGGTGATGCGGTCGCCGCGCTGGACCGCGTCGTTGCGGCTGATGAGCGAACTCAGCGACGAGCCGCCGCTGCGGCAGAGCAGCAGTGTCTGGGCCCCCATCTGCTCGGCCAGCTCGATCTCGGCCGAGATCTGGCCCGCTTCGCCGTTGGCCAGGGCGAGGTGCTCCGGACGGACGCCGAGGATGATCTTGTCGCCCGGCGGGCGCTCGAAGGGCGGGTTCTCGCCGAGAGGCAGGGAGAAGCCGTCGCAGACCACGGAGACGCCGCCGTCGCCCGTCTGCAGGGCGCCCTCGACCATGTTCATCTCGGGCGAGCCGACGAAGTTCGCCACGAACATGTTGGCGGGGCGGTCGTAGATCTCGAGCGGGCGGCCGATCTGCTGGACCACGCCCTGGCTCATGACGGCGATCCGGTCGCCGAGCGTCATGGCCTCGATCTGGTCGTGGGTGACGTAGACCATGCTGGAGCCGGTCGCCGAATGGAGCTTGGCGATCTCCTCGCGCATGCGCACGCGCATCTTGGCGTCGAGGTTGCTGAGCGGCTCGTCGAGCAGGAAGGCGTCCGGCTCGCGCACCAGGGCCCGGCCGAGCGCGACGCGCTGCATCTGGCCGCCCGAGAGCTGCTTGGGCTTGCGCGCCAGCAGCTCCTCGATGCCGAGCATGGCGGCGGCGCGGCGCACGCGCTGGTCGATCTCGCTCTTCTCCGTGCCCCTGACCTTCAGCCCGAAGGCGAGGTTGTCGTAAACGTTCTTGTGGGCGTAGAGCGCGTAGTTCTGAAACACCATCGCGACGTTGCGGTCCTTCGGCTGCAGCCGGGTGACCTCGCGATTACCGATATGGATGGTCCCGCTGGTCACCGTCTCCAGGCCGGCGACCATGCGCAGGGTCGTCGACTTGCCGCAGCCGGAGGGGCCGACGAAGACCATGAACTCGCCGTCGGCGACCGTCAGGCTGACCGAGTCGACCGCCTTGGTGGTGCCGAAGAGCTTGCTTACGTCGCTCAGTACGATCTCTGCCACGTCACCTCGCTCCGCTCGGGGCGCGCCGCCGGCATCACGTCGCCGCCTCGCTGATCTGCTGTTCCGCCTGCTCCAGCCAGGACGGGTTGATCTCGACGCCCCAGCCGGGGCCGTCGGGGATCTGCACCTTGCCGTCGCGGGCCACCAAGGCGGGCTCGTAGATGCCGTCCTGCCAGGGGTAGTAGTCCGGGCCCTCGATGGTGAACTCGACGTAGGGACCGGCGCCTTCGATGGCGCCCATCATGTGCAGGGTGAAGACCGTCACCAGGCTCAGGTTCGCCGAATGCGGCGTGCAGGGTATGCCGGCCTTGGCCGCCATCTCGGCGACCCGCAGGGTGCGGCTGAGGCCGCCCAGGTAGCAGATGTCCGGCTGCACGACGTCGACGGCGCGCATGTCGATCATGCGCCGCCAGGTCTCGAGCTGGCAGTCCTGCTCGCCGCCGGTGACGTCGATGTCGAGGGCGTCCGTGACCTGCTTGGTCCAGTCGAGCTCCCAATAGGGGCAGGGCTCCTCGTAGTGGCAGATGCCGTTGGCCTCGAGCATGCGGCCGACCTCGATGGCGCGCGCCGGCCGGTAGCCGCTGTTGGCGTCGACCAGCAGGTCGGCTTCGCCCCTCAGCCGCTTGCTGACGGTCTCGATGATCTTCTCGGTGCGGCCCGGCCACCTGTCCTTGTCGCGGCCGCACTCGTCGGCGATGCGGAACTTGAAGGCGTCGTAGCCGAGCTCGCCGCGCAGGCGCTCGAGGCGGTCCGCCTCGTCGTCCGGAGTGATCTCCCGCTGCATGCTGGAGCCGTAGACCCGGATCGGCCGCGGCTTGCCGCCGAGCAGCTCGCAGACGCTCTTGCCTTCGAGCTTGCCGCGCAGGTCCCAGAGCGCCGTGTCCAGGCCGCCGATGGCGCGCCGCAGGTAGGAGCCCGGGAACTTGTGCTCCCGCTCCGGGATCAGGTCGACCAGCGTGTCGATGTCCAGCGCATCCGCGCCGAGGGCATAGGGCGCAACCTGCCGGTGCAGCACCTGGGCCGTGATGTCCGCATGATAGGGCGCGACCTGACCCCAGCCCTCGCCGCCCTCGTCGGTCTTGACCCGGACCAGGCAGACGTAGCGCGTAGTGAAGGTCTCGACGGCGCTGATCCGCATCACACCTCCCTAGGCGTGCCGTCTCCTTATGCTTATGGGACCCGGCCCCCGGTGTCGGTGCCCTGGCCGGGTCGGTGGAGACGTTCACGATCGGCTAGGGCAAACCCTAGCAGGCAAAATGGACGGCACCCTATGACCATTCTGAAAAAACAAGCAGTCCAATGTGAGTCGCGGGTCAGTTTGTTGAAACAACGATGAAATTCGACCCGTGAAAGCCGGCCTGCGCGCCTGCCGAGCCGATTTGTCGAGCCGATCAGGGTGATAGCGGCCGGCTATCACCAATATCGCCTTGGTGGTAAAGCGGTCGGAGAAATTGGCGAATAAGCTGATAGATATGATACCATTCTAACGTGCTGGACGAACTGGTGGGAGCGGCGAGGTGGTAAAGCGGGCAGGCGGCGCGCTCTTGCTGTCCCTCGAGCTGGACCGGGACGCCGACGAGCCGCTCAGCACCCAGTTGCGGGCCGCCCTGCACAAGCTGCTGCTGTCCGGCGACCTGCAGCCGGGCAGCCGCCTGCCGGCCAGCCGGACCCTGGCCCAGGACCTGGGCGTCTCGCGGACCACGGTCATCGCGGCCTACGACCGCCTGGCGGCCGAGGGCCTGATCGACTGCAAGGTCGGTGCCGGCTCCTACGTGAGCGACGCGCTGAGCGCCAAGCGTCCGCCGCGGCCGAGCGCGGGCGGCGCCAGCGAGGCGCTCGCCGCCCGGCCGCCGCCGCGCATCGCCCGCTCGGTCGAGCAGGCGACCGCCCAGTTCCACGAGCGCTTGCCGCACCAGCCCCGCGCCTTCACCACGGCCATGCCGGCTTTCGATGCCTTTCCGCTGGCGCTCTGGTCGCGGCATGTCGCGAAGTACTGGCGGACGCGCTCGGAGCTGGTCCTGGGCTACGGCGATCCGCGCGGCTACTGGCCCCTGCGCCGTGCCATCGCGGCGCACCTCGGCGCCAACCGCGGCATCGCCTGCGATCCGGATCAGATCTTCATCCTCGGCGGCGCCCAGGAGGCCTTCAACCTGATCGGCCGGATCCTGCTGGAGCCGGGCGACAAGGTCTGGTTCGAGAATCCCGGCGCGATCGGGGCCCGCAACAGCTTCGTCGGCAGCGGCGCCGAGATGGTGCCCTTGCCGGTCGACCGCGAAGGCATGGCCGTCGCCGAGGGCCTGCGGCTGTCGCCGGACTTTCGCCTGGCCTTCGTCACCCCCTCGCACCAGCAGCCGCTCGGCGTGACCATGAGCTTGCGCCGCCGCTTCGAGCTGCTGCACGCGGCCGAGGCGGCGGACGCCTGGATCGTCGAGGACGACTACGACGGCGAGTTCTGCTACGGCGAGCATCCGCTGCGCACCTTGAAGAGCGTCGACACCGACGACCGCGTCATCTACGTCGGCACCTTCAGCAAGACCCTGTTTCCGGCACTGCGCTTGGGCTATGCGCTGGTGCCGCCGCAGCTCGTGTCGATCTTCGAGCGGGTGGCCAGCGCCTTTCTGCAAGGCGTGCCCTCGAGTCCGCAGGCGGTGGTCGCCGATTTCATGGAGCAGGGCCACTTCGCCGCCCACATCCGGCGCATGCGCAAGATCTACGCCGAGCGCTACCGGACCCTGCGCGAAGCGGCGCGCCAGCGGCTCGCCGGCCTGCTCGAGGTGGTGCCGACGGAGACCGGCTTGCACACCATCGGCCTGCTGCCGGATTGGGCGACGGAAGAGGAGGTGGCCCGCTGGGCCGACCGGCGCCGCATCACGGTCGCGCCCCTGGAGCGCTTCTGCATCGCGCCGATCGACCGGAAGGGCCTGGTCCTCGGCTTCAGCGGCGTCCCGCCGTCGGCGATCACCGCCGGCGTCGCGATCCTCGGCGAGGTGCTTGAGACGCTGCAGGAGATGCGCGCCGAGCGCGAGACCTCGCAGATCTGGCGTTGAGGCGGCGGCGCCGCAGCCTTCGACAGGGGGCGGTTCGTTTCTCTTTGGCTGCGGGCCGGCGATGCCATCTGGCCCGGCAACATCCTAAAGCAGGGCGCGCATCGCCTGATGGCGCCGGGAGACGTAGAGCTTCATGATCAGCTCCGCCTGCTCCTGCTCGTGCTCGCTCACCGCCGCGACCAGGGAGTCGGCCATCTCGAGGTCGTCGCCCGCCAGGTCGCGCCAGCCGCCGGCCTGCTTGGCCAGATAGAACCAGAGCCAGAGGTGCAGGTTGAAGATCCGCGACACGGTCTCCGCCACATAGTCGTTCTTCGCCGCCCGCGACAGGGCATCGAAGAAGCGGCGGTCGTCGGCGACGAAGTGATCGATGTCGTCGTCGCGCGTCGCTTCGGCCAGGCCGCTGCGCACGGAGGCCAGCTCGTGGATGTCCTCTTCCGTGGCGCGCTCGGCGGCCAGGCGGACCAGGTAGCCGTCGATATGGCTGCGGAACTCGAAGACGCTCTGGACAAAGGCCGGGCTGAGCTCGCAGACGTACATGCCGCGGTGCGGCATGTGGCAGACCAGTCCCTCGGAGGCGATCCGCTGCAGCGCTTCGCGGATCGGCGTGCGGCCGATGCCGAACTCGGCCATCAAGCCCTTCTCGATCAGGGCCTCGCCGGGGGCGATCTCGTGACGGGTGATCTTGCGGACCAGGAGCTGGTAGGCGTGGTCGGCCAAGGAGCGCGGTACCGGCTCGCCAGTGCTGACCGCGGAGTTGATGATCATTCAACGTCTCCTTTGCCTTGCAGCATCGCGTCGATCTCCGACGTTCGTGCCACTACCTTGCATGTCCCGTCGCTCCGCTGCCGGCGCAACCTAGGGACCTCATCGAACCAAGCGTCAAGCGAGCCAAGACACGACTCAATGGCATACGCATGATTTCCACCAATGGCAACAGATTCAGTATGCGCGAGACGCAGGGCAGGCGTTTCTACCGGGCTACTGCTTGCCTTTCCGAATACTGTGGTCAGTTTCGTCAATATAGTCACGAATATATCCATGTTTCTAGTCGTCGGCATTCGAAGACCGGGCAAATCTATGTCTTCTTGCTTTCCCACTAGTCCGTTATTCTTCCTTCTTGTGAGGGGGTCGCATCATGTCGCGGCGGCGGAGGGGCTCTCCGTCGCGGGCATCTTGCGCACCGGAAATTGCAATGCCTCGACGAAGATCTCCTGGAAGTCCGGGTGTGAGGCGAGGGAGACGTGCTCGATCTCGCGCGCCAGTTTCTCCGCCCGCGCGCGCTCGGTCTCCGACAGCAGGGCCATCTGCGCGCCCAGCGCGGCGGCGTTGCCGTAGTAGGTGATGCGCTCGAGGGGCAGCGCCGGCATCAGGCGGATGCGCACCGCGCTGGCGGTGTTGATGTAGTTGCCGAAGCCGCCGCAGAGCATCAGCTCGTGGAGCTGCTCGTTGCTGACCTCCATGACCTGCTGCAGCATCATCACGCCCGAGCAGATGGCGCCCTTGGCGAGCTGGAGCTGACGGATGTCGCCCTGGGTCAGGGTGATGTCCTCCTCCTTGCCGGACTGCTCGGCCCAGGCCAGGACGAACTGCTCCTTCTCGTCCTTCTTGATCAGCCGCTCGCGCAGCACGGCGGAGAAGCGGTCGCGGTGGTCGTACTCGAGCAGGCCCATGTCGGTGATCAGGCCGGCGTCGAGCATCTTGGCGACGGCGTCGATCAGGCCCGAGCCGCAGATGCCGATCGGCGGGCTGTCGCCGATCACCTGATTGAAGACGTCGCCGTCGATCTCGACCTTCTCGATCGCGCCGACCGCGCCGCGCATGCCGTGGCGGATCTGCGCGCCTTCGAGCGCCGGGCCCGCCGGCGCCGAGCAGGCCATCAGGCCGTCGCGCGAGCCCATGACCACCTCGCCGTTGGTGCCGATGTCGACCAGGGCGCGGGTCTCTTCGCTGTCGTAGATCCGCGTCGCCAGCACGGCCGCCACGGTGTCGGCGCCGACGAAACCGGCGACGATCGGCAGGAAGCAGACCCGGGCGCGCGGCACGCTCTTCAGCAGCACCTCTTCGCCCGAGGCGACGATCGGGTCGCGGGCCGCCGGGGCGTAGGGCGCGAGCCCGACATAGGTCGGGTCGATGCCGAGAAAGATGTGGTGCATGCAGGTGTTACCGACCACGACCAGCTTGTGGAGGTGGCGGGTCTCGACGCCGGCTTCCTTGCAGGCCTGCTTGATGAAGCCGTTGACCGCGTTCAGCACGCGGGCGCGCAGGGTCTGCAGCTTCTTGGGCTCGTACTGGGCATAGGCGATGCGCGACATCAGGTCGCCGCCGTAGACGGCCTGCGGGTTGATGCCGCCGACCGCGGCGAGCTCGGCGCCGCTGTTCAGGTCGGTCAGGGAGCCGACGATCGAGGTGGTGCCGATGTCGAAGGCCATGCCGTAGCTCTGCTCGGTCGTGTCGCCGGCCTCGACGTCGATCACGCTGCCGTTGAAGCTGGTCACGGTGACCGCGCCATCCGCGTCGCGCAGGGCGGCCGGCACGGCCCGCAGCACGTCCGGCTGCAGCGGTGTCGCGGAGGCCTTGCCGAGCGCCAGCAGGATCTCCTCGGCATCGGAGGTCTGGTGGTCCTCGTCGGTCGGCGCCGTGGCCCGCACCAGCCGCTTCTCGATGCCGGAGTCCAGGCCGACGCGCTGGACCTGCTCGGCCGAGGCGCTGCCCGAGAGGATCTGGTGGCCGACCTCGGCCTTGGGCGGGGAGACCATGACCTTGCAGTCGGCGATGACCCGGGTCTGGCAGGACAGGCGGAAGCGCTCGTGGACCTCGTCGTGGCCGAGCTGCACCTCGTCCATGATCGTCGGGGGCGGCAGGTCGCCGGCCAGGACCTGGATCCGGCAGCTCCGGCAGCGGCCGCGCGCGCCGCAGGTCGCCGTCACCTCGAGGCCGGCCGCCTGCGCCGCTTCCAGGAAGGTCGCGCCGCGGGCGCTGCGGACCTTGCGCGCCGCGACCCCGCCATCGGGGGACCCGCCGCCGGGCGAGTCGCCCTTGGGGGAGACGAAGGTCACGGTCACCGCATCGCTCATGCCGGGTCTCCAGCCATGCCCGCCGGCCGGTCGTGGAAGGGGGCTATCGGGTCAGATTATATATTCTCTTGATTATATATTTTAGATATACTAACGTCCAGACCAATCGAAGGGTCGGCGCACAGCGGCGCCTAGGCGACCCAAGCGGACCTGAGGCGACCCGAGGGGCGGGCCTGGGGTCACGCGGGCGAGCCGGGGATCAGTGGGGACGGGGATGGCTTTGAGCTCTACGAGGTCGGTGGCGGCGCTGGACGATCCGAAGGCGCCGATCGTGGACTTCATGACCGGCTTCTCGGCCGAGACCACGCCGGGCGCGGCGGCCAAGCTGGCTTCCTTCGGCGAGCACCTGCGCCCCGGCGCCGAGGTCTACGTCACCTTCCTGCCGGGCGGCGACTTCGACGACACGGTCGCCGTCGCCAAGCGGCTGAAATCGGAGGGCTTTTTGCCCGTGCCGCATCTCGCCGCGCGCTCCATCCCGAGCCGCGGCTTCCTCGAGGAAAGCCTCGGACGCCTGCAGGGCGAGGCCGGTCTCGAGCGGGTTCTGCTGATCGGCGGTGCGGTGGAGACGCCCCTGGGCGACTTCGCCGACACCATGCAGATCCTCGAGACCGGCCTGCTCGACCGCTTCGGCGTCAAGCGGATCGGCGTCGCCGGGCATCCCGAGGGCAGCCCGGACATCTCCGACCGGGCCATCGCCGAGGCGCTGGCTTGGAAGAACGCCTTCGCCGAGCGCAGCGACGCGGCGCTCTGCATCGTCACCCAGTTCTGCTTCGAGGCGGCGCCGGTGATCGCCTGGGACCGGCGGATTCGGGCGGCCGGCAACCGCCTGCCGATCCATGTCGGCATCCCCGGCCTGGCCACCGTCAAGACCCTGCTGGGCCACGCCAAGGCCTGCGGAATCGGGCCTTCCATGGGTTTCCTGACCCGCCAGGCGCGCAACGTCGCCAAGCTGATGCGGGTCTCCACGCCCGACAAGCTGGTGGCCGAGCTGGCCGCCTACCGGGCCGAGGACCCGGCCTGCGGCATCGCCGGCGTGCACGTCTACCCGCTCGGCGGCCTCAGGCGCTCGGCCCGCTGGAGCTACGCCGTGACCGACGGCGATTTCACCATCGACAAGGACGGCAAGGGCTTCAGCGTCACCGTCGATCTCGACTGATCGACCGGTGGCGCGACGGGCAAGGGGACTGGAATCGACCCTCTTTCGATAGTAACAATATATTAGTGGATTTTTATGCGGCGATTTCGAGTGGGACATCGAGTGCCGGCCGCCGGGCGCGGCGAGCGAACGACAAGCGGTCGAGAAGGGAGCGATAGCGACATGGCAGAGACGAGCGACGGCCTCATCGTGATCGGCGAGAACATCAACACCACCCGCCGGGTCCGTGCCACGAGCAAGAACATCGTCAAGGAGGACGGCAAGGTCGGCTGGGCCTACACGGACCTCGACGGCAGCCGGCGCCTGCTCGACATCACCGACATCTTTCCGGAAGACCCCAAGGAGGAGGCCACCGCGCGCATCGGCCACATCGGCCAGGGCGTGCGCAAGCAGGACATCGAGTTCCTGCGCTGGGCCATCAAGTCGCAGGAGGCGGCCGGCGCCACCATCATCGACCTCTGCGTCGACGAGCTCTCGGTCTATCCCGAAGAGCGGCACGAGTTCATGCGCTGGATCGTCAAGACCGCCCAGCAGATCTCCGACGTCTCCTACGCCATCGACTCCTCCGATCCCGAGACCATCATGGCCGGGCTCGAGGTCTACGACCGCAGCAAGGGCCGGCCGGCCATCAACTCGGTCAGCCTGGAGGAGGGCCGCGACGTGCTGATCCAGGTCGGCAAGGACGAGGACTGCTGGGTCTTCGCCAACGGCAGCGGCACCGACGGCATGCCGCAGGACGACAAGGAGCGGGTCGAGCACCTGACCGGCTGCATGGAACTGATGGACAAGGTAGGCCTGCCGATGGCCGACCGCTTCCTCGACCCGCTGGTCTTCCCGGTCGGCGCCGGGCCGCAGTACGGCAAGGACTTCCTGGCCGCCGTCAAGACCCTGCGCGAGACCTTCCCCGAGGTGCACATCTTCGGCGGCCTCTCGAACGTCTCCTTCGGCCTGCCGCGGCGCAAGCTCCTGAACCACGCCTTCATCACCCTGTCGATCGTCAACGGCTGCGACGCCATCATGATCGACCCGCTGATGAACCCGGCGCACGAGTACAAGGAGTTCCTGCTGGCTTCCGACGTGATGACCGCCACGGACGAATACGGCCTGAAATACCTTGCCTACATCCGCGCCGAGGCGGCCCGGAAGGAAGCGGCCTAGGGCGCAGCGGCTTCCTGAGACGACCGCTGTGATCGACACGGTCGTTCACAGCGGTTGCGGGTGCAAAGAGAAGCCGTTCTACGTTTGGTTTTTGACACGGATGAACAGAGATGGACACCGATAACAAAAAACAGGACTGAGGGTCCTTCTTGCTATTTGTTATCCGTGTCCATCTGTGTTCATTCGTGTCAATTGACAGCCCGTCGGGGCAAAGGCTGTCCCACAGGACGACCCCGGCACCTCACCGATCGCCTTGTCATTGCGCGCCGGCTGACGCCGGCATCGCTATGACGATGGTTTGCTTTCCGTCGGGTTCCTAAGAAAACGAAGCGAAGCGGGGCGGCTCAGTTGGCCATGGCGGCTTCGCCCAGCTCCTCGCGCAGGTCGTCGACGAGCTGGCGGGCCAGGTTGACGGCGTGGGCCGCGTCGGGCGCGTAGCCGTCGGCGTCGATCTTCTCGGCCCAGTCGGCGGTCACCGGCGCGCCGCCGACCATGACCGCGGCCTTCTCCAGAATGCCTTCGGATTCCAGGATCTTAATGGTCTCGCGCTGCATCGGCATGGTCGTGGTCAGCAGGGCGGAGAGGCCGACCAGGTTGGCCTCGGTCTCGCGCACCTTGTTGACGAACTTCTCCGGCGCGGCGTTCGGGCCGATGTTGTGGACCTCGAAGCCGTTGCCCTTGAGCATCATGCCGACGATGTTCTGGCCGATGTCGTGCAGGTCGCCCTTGACCGTGCCGATCACCATGATGCCGCGCGGCGGCTCCTTCGAGGCTTCCAGGATCGGGCGCAGCAGGTCCATGCAGGAGTGCATGACCTTGGCCGAGATCAGCACCTCCGGGATGAAGATCTTCTCCTGCACCCAGAGCTCGGAGATGATGTCCATGCCGCCGATCAGGCCCTTGTTCAGCACTTCCTTGGCCACCACGAGGTCCTCGCGGCCCGCCGCCTTGCCCTCTTCGAGCCCTTGAGCTGTCATGCTCGTAGCGGTCTCCATGTCGCCCTTGACGATCGCGTTCGCCAGTTCTTCGAAATCGATGGCCATGGTCGGCATCCTCTCCGATCAGATGACTTCGCTGTGACGTGCGTGCTGCTTGCCAATCAGGCGACGCGGAACTTGCGGCGCCGCTTGGCTTTGGCAGTCTTGGAGACGGCCAGGGTCTCCGGGTCGGTCGCCCCTATGGCGATCTCCTCGAGCTTGGCCAGGACGTCGTCGGGCAGCTGCTCGGGCTGATAGTTCTCCAGGATGTGCTTCACCTTCTCGTTGCAGACGGCGAAGCTGTCCTTCTTGCCCTTCTCGGTCCAAACCATGAAGTTGTTGCGGTTGAAGACCTCGGGCTGCCACTGCTCTTCGAGATAGTTCTTCGTCGTGTGGTCCTGGTCGACGAAGATGCGGTCCGGCAGGCCGTCGCCGACATGCTGGATGACGTCCATGCCCAGCGTGTTGTCGTCGATCGGCGCGCCCTTCATGAAGCGCCGCACGGCGGCGATGCACTCGTTCGAGAGCACCAGGTGCTCGAAGCTGCCGATCAGATGCGACTCCATGCTGCCGGCGCCGATGTTGAGGTGGCAGCCGACCAGGGCCGCGCAGAGGTAGCTCCAGAGGGTCTCCGCGCCGGCCTGGGCGTCGACGACCTTGGAGTCCGTGATGCCGGCGGTCGCCATCACCGGTAGCTGCAGCTCGTGGCAGAGCTCCGTGTAGATGGAGTGGAAGAGGTGGTACTCGGGCGCGCCCGAGGAGAGCACGCCGTACTTGAGGTCCATGATGCCCGGCAGGATCGCCATGACGTAGGGCACGCCCGGCCGCTTGAGCTGGCAGGCCATGAGGCCGACCAGGGCCTCGGCCAGCGACTGCGCGGCGGCGCCCGGCAGGGTCACCGGCGAGGAGGCGGCCGACATGGTGAAGGCGCCGTAGCGCACCGGCAGGCCTTCGCCGGCCAGGTACATGAACTTGTCGAAGGCGTGGTTCTTGTGCTTTAGCGGCGAGAGCACCTCGTCGTACTGCAGCAGGAAGGGCCGTTCGCGCAGGCGGTCCCAGCCGCCGGCGATCACCGCGGCCATCTCGCAGATGGCCTTGGTGTCGGGCACGTCGTTCGAGAGGTAGATGATCGGCTTGGTGGTGTTGATCATCATGGCGTGCACTTCGTGCACGAAGGTGTCGAAGCCGTAGTCGTCCGCCAGCGAGCCGAGCGCGAACATGGCGTCGAGATGCGGCAAGGCGTCGGTGATTCTGGAAGCGTTGCCGATGTCTTCCTTCTTCCAGGCCCGCCGCTCGCCCGTATAGGGGTCGTACATCTTCGGACAGGCCGAGGTCGGCGAGAAATAGCTGTTGCGGCCTTCGCAGTAGAGGCTCGGCTCGCCGTTGCGGTCGTAGAGGATCAGGCGCTTCGGAGTCGTGCGCAGGCACTCCTCGATCAGGCTCTGCGGGAAGAAGACCTTCTCGCCGTCCTCGTCGAGCGGCTCGATTCGGCAACCGGCCTTGCGGAACAGCTCGAGCGCTTCCTTGGAGCCGACCCGGTTGCCGGAGCGCTCCAGAATCTCGAAGGCCGCGTTGATCAGGATCTGCTTCTGGTCCTTGGAGAGCACCGTCAGGGACGGCGACATCTGCTGCACCAAGCCGGCCCATCTCAGATCTTTGATTGCCATGATGGCTAAGCCTCCCTCCCGACATGCGAGCCCTGTTTCGCGTCCGGTCTTCCAGAGGCGAGGCGTCGGCGCTTGCCCGTGGTGCCGGCTTGCGTATGCGACGTCCGAGGCGCTTGTCGTTGGCGTCTTGTGGCCATGCGCCGGGCCGTCGCGAGCGCCTCGATACTAGGGGCATAGCGCGCGGCAGGGCAAGCAATTATATATCTGTTGCGACCGCTCGCCGCTGTTTGGCCGGCTCTATGTCCCCAGGCGGCAACGGAAATCTCGGTTTTGCGCCAATTTTCAGAGCATGAAATCCCGGAGTGACCCTAAGCGTGTTGCGGGCTTGTCTTGACAAATATATTCACTCTGCGTGATCATAGCACTTCGCATATCCAGTCACTCGTCGCGGATCGCTATGGCAGACCGCGGTTACAGAACAAGACAGCACCCTCAGGCAGACAGCGCCGACTGGGTATGAAGAGCTGGTGAGCGCAATGACAAGGGTCCAAAGGGAGGAGTCCATCCATGTGGAGACAGCGATTCACGAGGCGTGACTTTTTACGGAAATCGACCGCTGCCGGCGTCGGACTCGCGGCAGGCGGCAAGCTGGCGACCCTGGCCTCGGAGGCCAGTGCCGGTCAGGACTTCAAGGGCGAGAAGCTCCGAGTCTTCACCTATGCCGGTGCCTGGGGCGATCAGTTCACCAAGAACTTCGCGCCGCTCTTCAAGCAGGTCACCGGTGCCGACCTGATCGTCGAGCTCGGCTGGTGGGATTCGGTTCCCAAGCTCAAGGCCTCGCCGCCGGGCAACCCGGCCTTCGATCTGATCATGACCGATGCCACACAGGGCTACCCGGCGATTCGCGAAGGCCTGTTCCAGAAGGTCGACATGGGCAACGTGCCCAACGCGGCCAAGTTCGCTCCCGAAGTCATGGACAACTGGGTCGTCAACGACAACTGGGGCGTGACCTGGCCCGATGCCGCGCAGACCGGCGTCTACAACACCGAGGTCATCAAGGAGCCGCCGAGCAAGTGGTCCGATCTGCTCGACGCCAAGTTCAGCAACAAGCTCGGCATGTACAATTCTTTCTACTTCTCGCTCTTCACCTTCGCCTGCATGAAGGTGGACATGGAAGGCAAGTCCGGCACCGCGCGGGACGAGTGCGCCAACAACCTGGAAGGCGTCCTGGCCTTCGCCAAGGAGCAGCGCGAAAGGGTCAACTACTGGTGGCCGTCGTCTTCGGACATGGCGCTCAACCTGGTGCAGCGGAACGTGCACGTCGGCAACATCCACAGCGTCGACGCCTTCGGTCCGGTGAACGAGGGCGAGCCGATCGGCGTCTTCGTGCCCGATACGGACCGTGCCTCCTTCCAGGCGCTGTGGCTGATCTCCAAGGACACCAAGAAGAAGGAGCTGGCCGAGGCGGCCATCAACCTCTTCTGCGGCGAGGAATTCCAGGAAACCTACGCCTCCGACGGCGGCTTCCCGACGGCGATCCCCTCCGTGGCGGCCAAGGTCGCGGCCAAGGACAAGCTCTGGGCGGCGATCAACCCGCACACCGAGGCGCACTTCAAGAACGTCGGCTACTACCCATACGACGCCTACTTCGACAACTGGGATCACATCGTCGAAGTCTGGGACAAGGAAGTCCTGCGCAAGGCCTAAGGTCTTCGGTTAGAATGCCAGCCGTCCGGTGCCTCGGGGGGAGGCGCCGGGCGGCTGGGCCTTCACGCTGTCGAGCGGCAAACAGGCAGGATCGCCCATGAGCCCCAAGTTGTCGGAGGCCGCGGCCATTTCGGAGTCGCCGGATCCCGCGCGCAGGCCGGTTCTCGAGGTGCGCAACGTGAGCAAGCGCTTCGCGGACTCGGTGGCCGTCAACGAT
>JANQLT010000083.1 GCA_028280455.1 Kiloniellales bacterium | reverse complement strand
CCCGCTCCCCCTCCCGGCCACCCGATAGGATAGTGCCGTGGGTGGCCGGGAGGGGGAGCGGGCCGGCGCCGACCGAACGGAAAACGCACCGGCCTGCGTATTCCTGAAGGAGACGACGCCATGTTCTTCGCCAGCGCCCCCGCCGAAGCCCACCGTGCCGTCGAGGCCGCCCTGGCCGCCGGCCGCAGCCCAGAGGGCCTGCCGGCCGCGGCGCTGCTCGAGCACGGCAGCCTGACGCTCTACTACTACGAGCCGCGCGGCCGCGACCGCCAGCCGGTGCACGAGCAGGACGAGCTCTACGTCATCGTGCGCGGCCGGGGCGCCTTCGCCGTGGGCGCCGACGAGCGATCCCTCGAGCGCATCCCCTTCGGCCCGGGCGACGCCATCTTCGTGCCCGCCGGCACGCCGCACCGCTTCGAGGGCTTCTCCGACGACTTCGCCACCTGGGTGATGATGTACGGCCCGCCGGGCGGCGAGGCGACGGACCCGCCGATGGCGGCCTAACCGCCGTTCGCCTCTGCCGCCGCGATCGTCGCCGCCAGGAGCGCCAGCGGCACGGTCGGCGCGCTGGCCTCGAAGCGCGCCTCGTCCTTGTGCAGCGAGGCATAGGGAATGATCCCGAGCGGCCCGAAGCCGACATGCCAGCCCCAGCCCGGCAGCGCGCCGTGCACCAGCTCGATGCAGGCATCGACCGAGGCCGTGTAAGGCGGCACCTCGTCCGCGCCGTCGCCGAGCGCTTCGTGAACAGCCCGGTCGAGCGCGCGCTCGGCGCCGGTGGCGGCTTTCACGGAGGCGAGTAGAGAAGCGAGCTTTCGCGTCGACAAGGCATCAGCCCCGCCCCGGCATCACCCGGCGATAGCTAAGTGCCTCGGCCACGTGGTGGCGACGCACACTCTCGACGGCTTCCAGGTCGGCCAAGGTGCGGGCGACGCGCAGGACGCGGTGGTAGCCGCGGGCGGAGAGCTTCATCTTCGCGGCGGCGTCGGTGAGCAGGCGCTGGCCCTCGGCGTCGGGCGTGGCGAAGGCCTCCAGGGGCGCGCCGTCGAGCTCGGCGTTGCTGCGCGGGCGCGGCTCGGTCTCGAGCGCGTCGTAGCGCGCGCGCTGGCGCTCGCGGGCGGCGGCGACGCGGGCGGCGACCTCGGCGCTGCCCTCGGCCGGCGGCGGCAGGGTCAGGTCGGCCGGCGAGACGGCCGGCACCTCGATGTGCAGGTCGATGCGGTCGAACAGCGGGCCGGAGATCTTCGACTGGTATTCCTGCGCGCACTTCGGCACCCGCGGGCAGGCCAGCGCGGCGTCGTCCAGGTGGCCGCAGCGGCAGGGGTTCATGGCGGCGACGAACTGCACGCGCGCCGGGTAGGTGACATGGGCCGCGGCCCGGGCGATGGAGACGCGGCCGCTCTCCAGGGGCTGGCGCAGGGCTTCCAGCGTGGGCCGCGACAGCTCCGGCAGCTCGTCGAGGAACAGCACGCCGAGGTGGGCCAGCGAGACCTCGCCCGGCCGCGCGCGCTGGCCGCCGCCGACCAGGGCCGGCAGCGAGGCCGAGTGGTGCGGGTCGCGAAAGGGCCGGAGGCGCAGCAGGCGGCCGCCCTCCAGCAGGCCGGCGACCGAATGGATCATCGAGACCTCGAGCGCCTCGGCCGGCGACAGCGGCGGCAGCAGGCTCGGCAGGCGCGCCGCCAGCATCGACTTGCCGGCGCCCGGCGGGCCGATCATCAGCAGGTTGTGGCCGCCGGCCGCGGTGATCTCCAGGGCCCGCTTGGCGCTCTCCTGGCCCTTGATGTCGGCCAGGTCGAGGCCGCTCTCGGCCGGCTCGACCGCGCCCGGCACCGGCGGCTGCATCACCTGCTTGCCCTTCACGTGGTTGATCAGGGCGAGCAGCGTGTCGGGCGCCAGCACCTCCAGGCCCTCGGCCCAGGCCGCCTCGCCGCCCTGCGCCTGCGGGCAGATCAGGCCGCGCTCCTGCTGCAGCGCGTGGATCGCCGCCGGCAGCACGCCGGCGACCGCGTTGATCCTCCCGTCCAGCGCCAGCTCGCCGAGCGCCGTGTAGCCGGCCACCTCGTCGGCCGGCAGCACGCCCATGGCGGCCAGCAGGCCGAGCGCGATCGGCAGGTCGAAGTGGCTGCCTTCCTTCAGCAGGTCGGCCGGCGCCAGGTTGACGGTGATGCGCTTGGGCGGCAGCGCCAGGCCGAGCGCCTGCAGCGCGGCGCGCACCCGCTCCCGGCTCTCGGCGACGGCCTTGTCCGGCAGCCCGACCACCGTGAAGGCCGGCAGCCCCGCGGCCATCTGCACCTGCACGTCGACCGCGATCACCTCGATGCCATGAAAGGCGACCGTGTTGACCCGCGCGACCATGCGTTGAACGCCCCCAGCTCGACAGCGCGGGATTGTATGATGTGACGGCAGGCGGGGTCACGGGGGAATGGCGGACCGCCCGAGGGTCACTCGCTCGTCTGCAGGTGCCGCGCCAAGCGGTCCAACTGCGTTTCCCAAAAGACCCGGTGGTGCTCGACCCAGGCCTGGACCTCGTCGAGGGCGCCCGGGACGGCGCGGTAGTAGCGGTGGCGGCCGGCCTTGCGGCGGGTGACCAGGCCGCCGTCGAGCAGGATCTTCAGGTGCTGGGAGACCGCGCCGATGGTGATGCCGAGGTGCGGCACCAAGTCCTGCACGCAGCGCTCCTCGTCGCGCAGCAGGTCGAGCAGGCGCCGGCGGTTGGCGTCGGCGATGGCGTGGAACACGTCCGCCGGCCTTGCCGCGGCCGGTCCTGCTTCGGCGGGCTTGTGGTTCGCGGCCATGGTCTATATTATAGGGATCACTAAAATATAGACAAGCGGGCAGGCGAGCGCCGGACGCGCCCCGCGAGGCCCGCGACGAACAGGAGTCACGGGAGCTCAGACATGTCCGATCACGCCGTCGTCTCGCACGAGGACTGGCTGGCGGCGCGCAAGGCGCTGCTGGCCCAGGAGAAGGAGCTGACCCGGCAGCGCGACGCGCTGGCCCGGGCGCGCCAGGCCCTGCCTTGGGAGCGCGTCGAGAGCGACTACAGTTTCGAGGGGCCGAACGGCAGGGAAAGCCTGGCCGACCTCTTCGAGGGCCGCAGCCAGCTCATCGTCTATCACTTCATGCTCGGGCCGGGCTGGGGCGAGGGCTGCAAGGCCTGCTCGATGTTCGCCGACCACGTCGATCCCGCGCTCGTCCACCTCGAGCAGCGCGACGTCAGGATGGTCTTCGTGTCCAGCGCGCCCCTGGCCGAGATCCAGGCCTTTCGGACGCGCATGGGCTGGAGCGTCAAATGGCTCTCCTCGGCGGGCAGCAGCTTCAACCGCGACTTCCAGGTGTCCTTCAGCCAGGAACAGCTCGAGGCCGGCCCGGTGCACTACAACTACGCGGACCAGTCCTTCCCGGCGACGGAAGCGCCGGGCCTCAGCGTCTTCGCCAGGGGCGGCGACGGCGCCGTCTACCACAGCTATTCGACCTACGCCCGCGGCCTCGACATCCTGCTCGGCGTCTACAACCTGCTGGACCTGGTGCCCAAGGGCCGCGACGAGGACGACCTCGACTTCACCATGGCCTGGGTCCGCCACCACGACGCCTATGGGGCCTGAGGTCGGCCTGCTACGACCACCGCTTCGTCACCGCGAGCGAAGCGAAGCAGACCAGGAACGCACCTTCGTCGGGAGCTTTCTGGATTGCCTCGCCGACTGACGTCGGCTCGAAATGACAAGGTTTGAGCTTGCTGGAGCGAGCTGCTTTTCGACAGGGATGAACGCAGATGGACACGGATAACCAATATGAAGAAGAACTCTTCATTCTGTTTTGAGCTATCCGTGTCCATCTGTGTTTATCCGTGTCAAAGCCAAACGACCCAACGGCGCGCTTCCCCACCCGCCTTGGTGGCCTCGGCGCCTGTGTCACACGTCATGTCATCGCAAACGTTGCGATACGATCCAGACCGCTGCGGGTTCGCCGATGGTCTGGATTGCCACGCCGGCTGACGCCGGCTCGCAATGATGATGGGACGAGAGCGCCGCTCAGGTTTCGTCGAGGGTCAGCACCAGGGCGAGCAGCAGCTTGGTCAGGGCGACGCGGTCGAGCGGGTTCTTGAGGACCAGGGTGTCGGTGGTCGTCATGTTGTGGTCGATGCCCTGGGCGACGATGTAGGGGGCATGGGGCAGCACGGCGGAGTCGAGCGGCACCAGGCCGTCGTTCGGCCGCTGGCCGCCGCCGAGGAGCTGCATCAGCTCGCTGGTGGCGAAGGTCGGCAGGGTGGCGAGCTGCGGGCCGTCCAGGTAGGTCGCGAAAGAGAGGATCGGCAAGCCCGCGGCCAGACGCTCGATATCTTTGTCGAAGGTCTCCATGTAGGCGCGCCGCGTGTCCTCGCGCAGGTCGAGCAGCGAGCGCTCGGAGCCGCCGAGCGCGGTCAGCAGCTCGCGCGCCATCCAGCGCACCGGCTCGATGTCGCTGGCGATGTCGGCGAAGGGCGAGCCGGCGAAGGGCGCCTGCAGCGCCACCCAGCAGGCCACCTTGTCGCGCGTCGCCGGGTCGCTGCGCAGCAGGAACTCCAGCGTGTCGAGCCCGCCCTTGCTGTGCGAGATCAGGCAGAAGGGCCCTTCGCCGCTGCGCACCCGCCGCTCCAGCACCTGGGCGTTGGCCGGCACCGAGGCCTCGGAATCGATGGCGACGATCTCGGCGGCGAGCCCGGTGCGGCGCATGGCCGCGACCTGGGCGTCCATGTACTCGATGACGCCGAGGCTGTCGCTCGCCGCGCGTGCCTGGTCGGACAGCCAGGAGGGCACGAAGAGCAGGGTCATGCCCTCGAGCCGGCCCCAGACCTGGCTGAACAGGATCTCGATCCGGCTGCGGTCCAGCCGGCCCTCGACGAGGAACTCCTGATAGCGCTCCGTGGCGTCGAGCCAGGGATCGGGCTCGGCCGCGCGCCCGGAGGCTGCGAGGGGAGGCGCCGCGAGGAGGGCCGCCGCCAAAGCCGCCGCCAGCAGCCCGAAGCGGTGCCGAAGCCAGGAAATCCGCATGTTTTCGCTCGTCATCGACTCGAGTATCCGGTCCTAAGGTGGTGATACGCAAGAGACCGGCCAAGCGTCCAGGGCGGGCCGGCCGAGCGGGAAGCTGCTAGTCTCCAGGCAGGAGGGAGTCCGGTGTGCAGGATCGGCTTTGGCAGGAGATCGAGCGGCGGCGCGGCGATCTCGTCGCGCTGACCCAGGCGCTGGTGCGCATCCCGACGGTCAACCCGCCGGGCGACGCCTACCGGCCCTGCGCCGAGCTGATCGGCGCGCGCCTGGCCCGGCGCGGCTACCAGGTGCAGTACCTCCGGGCCGAGGGCGCCATCGGCGACAGCGACAGGTTCCCGCGGACCAACGTCATGGCCCGCAAGGAGAGCAGCCGGCCCGGCCCGACGGTGCACTTCAACGGCCACATCGACGTGGTCGAGGCCGGCCGCGGCTGGAGCCTGGAGCCCTATGCCGGCGTCGAGCGCGACGGCCGGGTCTACGGCCGCGGCACCTGCGACATGAAGGGCGGCATCGCTGCGGCCATCGTCGCCGTCGAAGTGCTGGGCGACCTGATGCCCGAGCTGCCCGGCGCGCTGGAGATCTCCGGCACGGTCGACGAGGAGTCCGGCGGTTACGCGGGCGTCGCCTGGCTGGCCGAGCAGGGTCTCTTCTCGCGGCCGCGCATCGACCACGTGATCATCCCCGAGCCGCTTAACGTCGACCGCATCTGCCTCGGCCACCGCGGCGTCTGGTGGGCCGAGATCGAGACCGCCGGCCAGATCGCCCACGGCTCCATGCCCTTCCTCGGCGACTGCGCGGTGCGCCACATGGGCGCCGTGCTGCGCAAGCTCGAGGACGAGCTGCTGCCGGCGCTCGCCGGCAAGCGCACGGCCATGCCGGTGGTGCCCGAGGGCGCGCGCCAGTCGACCCTCAACGTCAACAGCCTGCACGGCGGCCTGGCCGAAGGCTTCGAGGGCCTGCCGAGCGCCCTGGTGCCGGATTCCTGCCGCATGGTCATCGACCGGCGCTTCCTGATCGAGGAGTCCCTCGACGAGGTGAAGGCCGAGGTGACCGGCCTGCTCGACGACCTGGTCCGCACGCGCCCCGGCTTCAGCTACGAGATCCGCGAGCTGATGACGGTGCTGCCGACCCTGACCGAGGCCGAGGCGCCGGTGGTCCAGGCGGTCGGCGCGGCCATCGAGGCGGTCCTGGGCCGCGCGCCGGCGCACGTCGTCTCGCCCGGCACCTACGACCAGAAGCACATCGCCCGCATCGGCCACCTGCGGGACTGCATCGCCTACGGCCCCGGCATCCTCGACCTGGCCCACCAGGTCGACGAGTACGTCGAGATCGAGCACCTGGTGCAGTCCGCCCAGGTCATGGCCAGCGCCGCGGTGACCTTGCTGACCGGTAATACCTATTAGGTAATTTTCTCAACTGTAATTTGCCTAGACAATTATACCAATAATTCCAGCAATAATACCGCCAATAGCCAATGAATAAAGGATCAATTTTTCTTTCCGATCTTCCTTAGCGTATTTTACCATTAGAATTTCCGACTCTCTAAATTTATTGTAGAGCGCGACTAGTTCCTTGAAGTCTGTAGAGACAATTGTGGAATATATGGATTCTCTGTTGCCGCGATCCTTGCGAGACTCAACGATCTTTGTCCGCACCGTGGTCACCTGGCGAAACAACTCTGGGAACTCCGGAAACGTCGCCAAGACTGTCTTGTAACCGATCTTTCTGGTAGCAATTTCAAGGTCTATCGCAATCTTCGAGGTTGCTGCATCGATGGCATCATGGCGCGCTCGATGACAGTCAAAAAGTGCATCTTGTATCAATGCATCAATGCTCTCTTCGGGTAATTCTGCCTCAATTCCATGTAATGCTTCTACAATTCTTCGCCCACAATAGCGAAGTTCTTTGATTGAGGGGAAAACGACATTTTCACATACTTGTTCAGCTAACTTAATATACTCTTCTGCTCTGTCCCATTCATCCCGAATGGAGGCAATCTTCTCCCTATACGGCCCAAGGTCCGCCATAGTTAGATTGCCAGAATGCTCTATTCTGGAACTATCAATCGAAGCCGATTCAGAGCCTTGTCGCCTTGCGCGGAGAGTTCATCCAGATCATTCTCGTCCAGCACGAGGCCGTTCTGAAACGTTACATTGCCACGGGCATACCGAGCCATAGTGACTCGCGTAGCCTCTTGCTTCTCCGCTTCGTAATCGGCAAATGCCAGCCAATCCCGCAGTCGCGCAAGCGGGTTGGGTGAAAGTGGCCCAGCCATCGCAATTCTCCTCCCCGGCAGGCGGCCGAGTCGCTAAACAAGTCCCCTCTGTTTTGTCAAGTTTATTCTTGGTTTGTTGCGACTCCGTTAGAAGTGGAATCCAATTTACGGTAGGCGTCAAGACATGTGAAAATTCAACCTTAGATTATCATGCCGGCGTTCGGGACTCTCATCCTTAAACCTCGACTGACTCATCGGCGTGAAAATCACGCCAACACCAATAACGTGGTGCAATAGTCCCAGGTCAAAGCCAGCGCTGCGGCCAAATTGCCGACCGGCGAAGCTGCCTGAACCGGACCCTCAGTTGCTCTCCGCCGCCATGGCGGCCGTCGCGGCCTCGACGCCGCCGGGCGTGAAGGGTGCGCCCGTCTGGGTCAGGCCCAGCTCGACGGCGGCGAGGGTGCCGAGGATCATCGGCGGGTTGACGTGGCCCATGTGGCCGATGCGGAAGGCGTTCACCGTCTGGCCGAGGCCGATGCCGAGGGTGACGCCGAGCTCGGCCTCGCAGTGTCGGCGCAGGGCGTCGGCGTCGATGTCGCCGGTCAGGATCGTCGTCACCGAGTTGGCGCGCGCCGCCGGGTCGAGCACGTTGAGCTCGATGGGCCCGCCGCGGCCCCAGTGCTCGACAGCGGCGCGCACGCCCGCCGCGACCGTCCGGTGGCGGCGGAACACCGCCTCGAGGCCCTCGTCGGCGATCATGTCGAGCGCCCGGCGCAGGCCGAAGAGGTGCTGCACCGGCGCGGTGCCGAAGAAGAGCTTGTAGTAGTGGTCCGGCTCGGCGCGCGGCAGCCAGTCCCAGTAGAGGCTGCGGCAGCCGTTGGCGCGGCGCACGGCCATGGCCTTCTCGTTGGCGAAGACGAAGCCGAGGCCGGGCGGTGTCATCAGGCCCTTCTGGCTGGCCGAGACGGTGACGTCGACGCCCCAGTCGTCCATGGCGTAGGGCACGCAGCCGGTCGCGGCGATGCAGTCGACCATCAGCAGGGCCGGGTGCCCGGCCGCGTCCAGGGCGCGGCGGATCGCCGCGATGTCGTTCCAGACGCCCGAGGCGGTGTCGATCTGCACGACCAGCACGGCCTTGATCGCCTGCTCCCGGTCCTCGCGCAGCCGCGTCTCGACGGCCGCGGGGTCGACGCCGCGCCGCGTCGGCGCCTGCAGGGTCTCGACATTGGCGCCCTGGCTCGCCGCCATCTCGCCCCAGCCCGGCGCGAAGCTGCCGGACTCCAGCACCAAGACGCTGTCGCCGGCCGAGATCACGTTGGACAGCGCGGCGTCCCAGGCGCCGTGGCCATTGGCGATGTAGACGAAGGCCTCGCCCTCGGTGCCGACGATGCGCTTGAGGTCCGGATAGATCGAGTGGGTCAGGTCGATCAGCGGGCCTTCGTAGATGTTCACGGCCGGCCGGTGCATGGCCCGCAGCACCTCGTCCGGGATCACCGAGGGACCCGGGATGGCAAGGAAATGGCGGCCTCGATCGAAGGACATGGCGGCTGACCTCGGCGCTGGTGGCATCTATCGCGCCCTTTACCAGTACCGGCGGCCCTTGTCAGGGCCCTTGCCGGGCGGCCGCGCGCCACCCCGGTTTCAAGGACCCGGGCACCCCGCTACACTCCCGGCCGAGACCGGTGGCGAGACGGCCACGGAAAGCGCGGGGGACAGGGATGAACAAGCACTTCAGCAGGGTCATGAGCGCCGGCTTGGCCTTGGCGGCCGGGTTGCTTCTGGCGGCGCCGGCCTGGGCGGCCAAGGACTCGATCACCATGGGGGTGGTGCTGGAGCCGCCGCATCTTGACCCGACCGCCGGGGCGGCGGCGGCGATCGACGAGGTGGTCTACGCCAACGTCTTCGAGGGGCTGACGCGGATCGGCCGCGACGGCGCGGTGCTGCCGGCCCTGGCCAAGCGCTGGGAGGTCTCCGGCGACGGCATCACCTACAGCTTCCATCTCCATGAGGGCGTCAGCTTCCATGACGGCAGCGCGCTGGACGCCGAGGACGTGGTCTTCTCCTTCCGGCGGGCCATGGCCGAGGACAGCGCCAACGCCCAGAAGGCCCTCTTCGAGCCGATCGAATCCTTGCAGGCGAAAGACGCCAAGACGGTCGAGATCACGCTCAAGCGGCCGACCGGCCACTTCCTCTTCAACCTCGGCTGGGGCGACGCGGTGATCGTCGCGCCGGAGTCCGCCGAGGGCAACAAGGCCATGCCGATCGGCACCGGGCCCTTCAAGTTCGAGCGCTGGGCCAAGGGCGCCCAGATCGACCTGGTGCGCAACCCGGACTACTGGGGCGAGGCGGTGGCGCTGGAGCGCGCCAGCTTCAAGATCATCCCCGACCCGGCGGCCGCCGTGGCCGCGCTGCTGGCCGGCGACATCGACGCCTTCGCCAACCTGCCGGCGCCGGAGAGCCTGGCGCAGTTCGAGTCCGACCCGCGCTTCACGGTCGCCGTCGGCAGCACCGAGGGCGAGACCATCCTGGCGCTCAACAACGGCAAGGCGCCGCTCGACGATCTCACGGTGCGCCAAGCGGTCTGTCACGCCATCGATTCCCAGGCGGTGATCGACGGCGCCATGTTCGGCTACGGCACGCCGATCGGCAGCCACTTCGCGCCGCACCACCCGGCCTACGTCGACCTGACCGGCGACTGCGCGCACGATCCCGACAAGGCCCGCCAGCTCCTGAAAGAGGCGGGCCATGCGGAAGGCTTCGAGGTCACGCTCAAGCTGCCGCCGCCCTCCTACGCCCGGCGCGGCGGCGAGATCATCGCCGCCCAGCTCGCCGCGGTCGGCATCGAGGCCGAGCTGATTCCCGTCGAGTGGGCGCAGTGGCTCGACCAGGTCTTCAAGAACAAGGACTACGACATGACCATCGTCTCGCACACCGAGCCGATGGACATCGGCATCTACGCCCGCGAGGACTACTACTTCGACTACAAGGACCCGGCCTTCGTGGCGATCATGGACAAGCTGAACGGCGCCTCGGCGGAGGCCGACCGCAACGCCATCCTCGCCGAGGCGCAGAAGCACCTCTCCAAGAACGCGGTCAACGGCTTCCTGTTCCAGCTCGCCAAGCACGGCGTCTGGAAGGCCGATCTCGAAGGCCTCTGGGAGAACAGTCCGGTGCAGGCCAACGACCTGACCGAGGTGCGTTGGAAAGAGTGAGCGTCGCCGGTCGGTACGGGAGCGATGTCATCATGACGACGCGCGGCTCCCTGTGAGCTCGAAAACAGACAATACCCCTCACCCTCCCAAAGCCTCGCGGCTTTGGGCCCCTCCCTCTCCCCCAAGGGGAGAGGGCGCGCGTAGCGCTCGAGCCTCGCTCGCCTGCCGCGGAGCGGTGGGAGGGTGAGGGGGCCTTTGTTTCCGGACCTCTGAGCGAACCCGCCCGCAGCCATGGGCCCCTTCCTCGCCAAGCGCTTCGTCGCCTTCGTCCTGACCTTGCTGGTCGCCACCTTGGTGGTCTTCCTGGTGCTGGAGGTGCTGCCGGGCGATCCGGCCTCGATCATGCTGGGTGTCGGCGCGCGCGAGGACACGCTGGCCGCCCTGCGCGCCGAGCTCGGTCTCGATAAGCCGGCCTGGCAGCGCTACTTCGCCTGGCTCGGCGGCCTGCTGACCGGCGACCTCGGGCGCAGCTATACCTACAGCGTGCCGGTCGCCGAGCTGATCGGCGAGCGCCTGGCCGTCAGCCTGCCCCTGGCGCTGCTGGCCATCGTCCTCTCGACCGCGATCGCGATCCCGCTCGGCGTGCTCGCCGCCGCCAAGCGCAACACGGCGGCCGACCTCGCGGTCGGCGCCTTCGTGCAGGTCGGCGTGGCGGTGCCGAACTTCTGGTTCGCCATGCTGCTGATCCTGTTCTTCGCGGTCTTCCTCGGCTGGCTGCCGGCCGGCGGCTTCACGCCCTGGGCCGAGGGCCTCTGGCCGGCGCTGCGCTCGCTGCTGCTGCCGGCGGTGGCGCTGGCCCTGCCGCAGGCGGCGATCCTGACCCGGGTGACGCGCTCCTCGGTGCTCGAGGTGCTCGGCGAGGACTACGTGCGCACGGCCCGCGCCAAGGGCCTGTCGCGCACCGCCGCGCTCTGGCGCCACGCCGTGCGCAACGCGCTGATCCCGGTGGTCACCATCATGGGCCTGCAGTTCTCCTTCCTGCTCGCCGGCACCATCATCATCGAGAACGTCTTCTACCTGCCGGGCCTCGGGCGGCTGCTGTTCCAGGCCATCGCCCAGCGCGACCTGATCGTGGTCAAGGACCTGGTGGTGCTGCTCGCCGGCACGGTGGTCGTCGTGAACTTCTGCGTCGACCTGCTCTACGCCGCGCTCGACCCGCGCCTGAAGAGCGGGGGCGAGCATGCCTGAGGGGCTGCGCGAGATCCTGGCGCGCGGCCTCGGCCACCGCGGCTTCCTGCTCGGCGGCGCGGTGACCCTGGGCTTCCTCTTCGTCGCGCTGCTGTCGCTGCTCTGGACGCCCTACGCGGTCACCGAGATCGACATCGCCATCCGCCTGCAGGCGCCCTCGGCGGCGCACTGGCTCGGCACCGACCACTTCGGCCGCGACCTGCTCTCCATGCTGATGGTCGGTGCGCGCAACTCGGTGGTGGTGGCGCTGGTCGCCGTCGGCATCGGGCTTGCCATCGGCGTGCCGCTGGGTGCGCTGGCCGCGGCGCGGCGCGGCTGGGTCGAGGAGCTGGTGATGCGCTTCAGCGACTTCACCTTCGCCTTCCCGGCGCTGCTCTCGGCGGTGATGATCACCGCCTGGCTCGGCCCGGGCGCGGTCAACTCGATCATCGCCATCGGCATCTTCAACATCCCGGTCTTCGCGCGCCTGACCCGCGGCTCGGCGCTGGTGGTCTGGCAGCGCGAGTTCATCCTGGCGGCGCGCGCGGCCGGCAAGCACGGTGCGCGTATCACGCTCGAGCACGTGCTGCCCAACGTCGCCAGCGTGCTGATCGTCCAGGCGACCATCCAGTTCGCCCTGGCGATTCTCGCCGAGGCCGGCTTGAGCTACCTCGGCCTCGGCACCCAGCCGCCGCAGCCGAGCTGGGGAAAGATGCTCAACGAGGCGCAGACCCTGATGTTCCAGGCGCCGCGCCTGGCTATCTTCCCGGGCCTGGCCATCGCGCTGACCGTGCTCGGCCTCAACCTCTTCGGCGACGGCCTGCGCGACCTGCTCGACCCGCGCCTGCGGCGGGTTCGCTAGGCGGCGCGCGATGGCCTTGCTCGAGCTGCAATCCCTCGCCGTCGAGATCGCCACGCCCCTGGGGCCGGTGCCGATCGTCGACGGCCTCGACCTCGCCCTGGAGGCCGGCGAGAGCCTCGGCCTGGTCGGCGAGTCCGGCTGCGGCAAGTCGATCACCGCGCTGGCGGTCATGGGCCTGCTGCCCGAGGCGGCGCGGGTCACCGGCGGCCTGCGGCTCGACGGCGAGGACCTGCTGGCGCTCGACGAGGCGGCGCTCTGCGCCTTGCGCGGGCGGCGCATGGCCATGGTCTTCCAGGAGCCGATGACCGCGCTCAACCCGGTGCGCACGATCGGCGACCAGGTCGGCGAGGGCCTGCGCCTGCACTTCGGCCAAGGCGAAAGCGAGGCGGCGCGCGAAGCGGCGGCCTTGCTCGAGCGCGTCGGCCTGCCGCCCAGCCGCTTCCCCCTGGGCCTCTTCCCGCATCAGCTCTCCGGCGGCCAGCGACAGCGGGTGGTGATCGCCATGGCCCTGGCCTGCCGGCCGGCGCTGCTGATTGCCGACGAGCCGACCACCGCGCTCGACGTGACGATCCAGGCGCAGATCCTCGACCTGATCGTCGAGATCGCCCGCGACGAAGGCATGGCGCTGCTGATGATCAGCCACGACCTCGGCGTCATCGCCGAGACCACGGACCGCATGCTGGTGATGTACGCCGGGCGCATCGTCGAGCGCGGCCGGACCGACGCGGTCTTCGCGCGCATGGCCCATCCCTACACCCGCGGTCTCTTCGCCGCCCTGCCGCAGGGTCACGACGAAGCGGCCGACGAGCTCGGCGCGCAGGCCGCCGCGCGGCAGCGCTTGTCGACCATACCGGGTCAGGTGCCGGAGCCGAGCGCGCGCCCTGCCGGCTGCCGCTTCGCGCCGCGCTGCGGCTTCGCCAGCGAAGCCTGCCGGGCCGAGCCGCCGGCGGTGACGCTCGAGCCGGGCCATCTCGCGACCTGCTTCCATCCGCAAGGCGGCGCGCCGTGAGCGGGCCGCTGCTGCAGGTCGAGGGCCTGGTGCGGGACTACCTGCTGCCGCGCCAGCGGCTGCTCGCGCCGCCGCCGCGTCACCGCGCGCTGCACGGCGTCGATCTTTCGCTCCAGGCCGGCGAGAGCTTCGGCCTGGTCGGCGAGTCCGGCTGCGGCAAGTCGACCCTGGCCCGCGCGGTCCTCGCCTTGGAGCGGCCGAGCGGCGGCAGTGTGCGTTTCCGCGGCGAGGATCTCTTCGCCCTGCCGCCGGCCGCGCTGCGCCGCCTGCGCCGGCACCTGCAGATGGTCTTCCAGGATCCCTACGGCTCGCTCGACCCGCGCCACAAGGTCGCGCGCATCGTCGCCGAGCCTTTCGACAGCCTGGAGCGCGGCGGCCGCGCCGAGCGCCGCGAGCGGCTGGTCGAGGCGCTGGCCGCCGTCGGCCTGGCGGCCAGCCATCTCGACAAGTACCCGCACGAGTTCTCCGGCGGCCAGCGCCAGCGCATCGCCATCGCCCGGGCCCTGGTCACGCGGCCCGAGCTGATCGTCGCCGACGAGCCGGTCTCGGCGCTCGACGTCTCCGTGCAGGCCCAGGTGCTCAATCTGATGATGGACCTGCAGGCGCAGTTCGGCCTGAGCTATCTCTTCATCAGCCACGACCTCAGCGTGGTGCGCCACGTCACCGACCGGGTGGCGGTCATGTACCTCGGCCGCATCGTCGAGCAGGGGCCGACCGCGGCGGTCTTCGCCCGGCCGGCGCACCCCTACAGCCAGGCGCTGACCGCCGCCGTGCCGCGGCCCGACCCGGCGCGCCGCCGCCGGCCGCGCGGCGTCAAGCCGGCGCCCGACCCGAGCCCGCCGGACGCGGGCTGCCCCTTCGCGCCGCGCTGCCCGCGCGTCGAGGCACGCTGCCGGCGCGAGCTGCCCCTGCTGCGGCCGGTGGCACCAGCGCAGGAGGCCGCCTGCCACTTCGCTTAGGAAGTACTTCGATTGGACGTCAGCAGCACGGCACTAGGTGGATTTGCTGCCTAAGGACGAATCTGTCCACAGGCTCCAACCTCTGCGTCTGATTCGAATCTATGGGTCTCCAAATACGAAAGGATAGAATCAATTTTTCTTGTTAGAGTTCTGGCAATAATCCGCCGGAGCGATCTGTGGCAATTCCTTCACTTACGGAACTCCTCCAATGGCTGGCTGGCCAAGGCAAGAAGCCCGAGTCTGCTTTTGAGAGTGAGCAAGAGGCTTATGAGTGGTGTCTCAAAGCCTATAAGGAAGCGGGTGGTGTGACGCCAGAGCTGCGGCGTGCCTACGAGTTTTACCAAAAGAACTATCATGACGACTGCCCGCCAGACGGTCGACATTGAGGGTTACAGAATTGAACCGCTTTCCGCCCGGCAAGACTTAGACGGGTTCTCCTGTGGTGAGCATGAGGTGGATCGGAACATCTCAAAATGTTGTGACTGGCACGAGGCATATAGTCGGCGAGTGTTTTGCGGGTATCTAAAGGACGAAACTGAGGTTTCCGGGTTCTATTGTATAAGCATACAGGCGCCAGAATCAAAGAATTTGGGATCATCTATATTTGGTCTACCAATTAAGACAAACTATATCCCGTTTGTTTATTTGAACTACATCGGTGTCAAAGCAGGACTTCAAAACAATGGAATTGGGACTATATTGCTTATGAATGCGCTTTCTCGAAGTGCATATGTCATACGCAACATTGGTGTATTTGGAGTTTGTCTCCACGCTCTCAATGATAGGGCTGCGGGGCTTTATGATCGCTACGGGTTCAGAGAACATGGTGGGCGAAACAAGCCCTTCATGATCTTGCCAGCAAAATCGGTTCTCGAGTTGATCCCGCCTACTGCGCCAACTCCTACAGCTTGAACCTCTCGGGCCCTTGATAGGGACTGCACCTGTCCTTGGGTTACCATGGTCTCTGCGGCTCCCCTCTTGATCTCTTTGCCACGGTCTCCATTAGTACCCTGTCAGCAGTACTCAAACACCGCTCTGCCATGACCTGCTGGGGGGCTGGCTATGCCGGTACCATAACTCTGCACAGTCGGAATACTCTCTAAGGCTGGCCGTAGGGGTTCAGCAGGGGCACGCCGAACAGCTCGAAGGCTTCGGTGTCGCCGGTCACCACGGTCAGGTCGTGCCACATGGCGGTGGCGGCGATCATCGCCGCGGCCGAGAGCGCGGCCGGCCTGCCGTGGGCCAGGCGGGCCCAGAGCCGGAAGGTCTCGTAGTCCATCGGCAGGATGCTGTCGCTCGCCGCCAGCAGGTCGAGCCAGCGGGTCAGGGCGTCGGCCTTGGCGGCGTCGCGCTCGCGCAGCCGCTCGACGCCCGCCTGCAGCTCTCCAATCGTGACAGTTGACAGGTGGATCTGTTGGTCGGGCACGCCCCGCAGCCAGCGCTCGACGGCCGGGTTCGGCGAGTCGCGGCGCAGCTCGCCGACGATGGGCGTGTCGAGCAGGAACAAAGCGCGACCTAGCGAGAGCGCGACGACGCCAGGCCGTCGTTGCGCGGCTCGGCGGCCAGCAGCAGGTCCTTCAGGCTCGGCGCCCGCCGGGCCTGCAACGCCCGCCAATGGTCGATTCGGACCAGGACCGCGGCCTCCAGGCCCCGCTTGGTGACGATCTGCGGGCCCTCGGTGAGGCTGGCGTTGAGGAACGCGCTGAACTTGGCCTTGGCCTCCTGAAGCTGCCAGTGACGCATCCGCAGGCTTCCGGTTCGTTAATCTGACTAGATTTATGACTAGTCAGATGTAGAAAAGCAAGCATGAATCGCTCGAACCGACGCCGAGCAACGGTGATCTTGGACAGTTACTTGAAAGGGCCTGGTCAGGCGAAGGGCGGGCCGCCGATCCAGCCGACCAGGGAGCGTCGGACGCCGCGGGTCACCTTGGTCACGCGGTGCAGGGTGAAGGAGGGGAACATGATGATGACGCCGCGGTCGCGCGGCATGGCCTGCGGGTCGCGGCTGTTCATGATCTCCAGGTCGCCGCCCTCGTAGCTCGCCGGGTCGGAGAGCTGCACCACGAAGCTCAGCTTGCGGATGCTGGTCGGGCCGGGGCCGAAGTCGATGTGCCAGTCGTAGTACTGGCCCTCGCCGTACTCGGTGAGCTGCAGCGCCTCGGTGTAGCCGCTCAGGTTCATCTTGAAGAAGCGCTTGTTGGCTTCCTTCAGCACCGGCCGCAGGCGGTCGTAGAGCCAGACCGTCTCCTCGTTGCGGTGCAGCCAGTCGATGCGGCTGTCCCGGTGGTCGTCGCCGAGGAACGTCGGCCCGATGGTGCCGTCGCGCATGGCGCCGCCCAGGGCGAGGATTCGATCGCAGGCCGCCTCGTCGAAGGCGCCGCGGGCCGGCACCGCCGTCTTCCAGTCCTCGTTCGGTCGCGGCATGCGCGGGTCGACCGGCTGTGCCGTCTGGGTCTCGCTCATGCCGCCTCCTCGAATCCGGTCAGCGTGTTGAGCACGTTGACGCCGATCTCGGCGACCGCGTAGCCGCCCTCCATGACGAAGTGGGTCGGCAGCTCGAGCCCGGCGATCGCGCCGCCGATGCGCAGGTAGTCCTCGTGCTCCAGCTTGAAGTGGCTGATCGGGTCGGCCTTGAAGGTGTCGACGCCGAGCGAGACCAGCAGGACATCGGGCCCGTAGTCGTGCAGCCGGCCAACCGCGATGTCCAAGGCCTCGCCGTAGCCGCTCCAGTCGGTGCCCCAGCGCATCGGCAGGTTGAGGTTGTGGCCCTCGCCGCGGCCGGCGCCGGTCTCCTCTTCGTAGCCGAGGAAGTAGGGATACTCCTGGTCCGGATGGCCGTGTAGCGAGACGAAGAGCACGTCGTCGCGCTCGTAGAAGATCGACTGGGTGCCGTTGCCGTGGTGATAGTCGACGTCGAGGACCGCGACGCGCCCGGCCCCGGCATCGAGCGCCGCCTGGGCGGCGACGGCGACGTTGTTGATGTAGCAGTAGCCGCCGGCGAGATCGCGCATGGCGTGGTGGCCCGGCGGCCGGCAGAGCGAGAAGACCGCGCGCGCACCGTCGCGCAGGATCTTGCCGCCGGTCAGCGCGACGTCGCAGGAGGTCTCGATGGCCGGCCAGGTGCCGGCGACGAAGGGCACGCTCAGGTCGAAGCAGTAGTGGCCGAGCTTGGCGTGCGCCGAGGGGCCGGGCTGCTGGCGCAGGCCGCGCATGCCGAAGGCGAAGGGCATGGCGACGTCGCCGGCGGCCTCCGGCTCGCGCTGGTAGAGCGCATGCGCCTCGCGCAGGAAGTCCAGATAGCCGGCGTCGTGGACGCGGCGCGCGGGCTCCAGGCCGAAGGAGACCGGCTCGACCATCTCGCCGAAGCCGGCGGCCCGAAAGCGCTCGAGTATCATGTCCATGCGCTCCGGCTTCTCGTACATCGGCACGAAGTCGCCGTTGACGAACTCCTTGGCGCCGGCGTGGCCGCGATGGACCTCGCTGTAGACGATCTTCATGCCGCCGAGTCTCCCGCCTCCAGGAAGGTGACACCCTCGGCGCTCCAGGCGCCGGGCCAGACTTCCGCCGCGCCGTCGCGCAGGGCGCGGACGGTCGGCAGCGGCAGGTCGTGGGCGAAGAGCAGCGGCCCTTCGTCCTCGGCCCGCTCGAAGGCCGGCAGCCGCGCGGCGATGCCCTCGTGGCCGAGCGACTCCTCGCAGGGCAGGAAGACGGCCGCGCCGCCGACGTTGGTCGGCCGCTCCTTCGAGGCCGCGGCGACGCCGACGCCGCCGACCGCCGCCACGACCGTCTGCAGCTCGACCGCCCGCGCCTTGGCGCAGCCGAAGACGCGGTGATGGCCGGCGCGCTTGCCGGTCATCGAGGGCGTCAGGATCAGGTCGAGGGCCAGGGGCGCCAGGCGCGCGGCCAGGGCCGGCAGCTCGATATCGAGGCAGATCAGGGTGGCCAGGCGCAGGCCGCGCCAGGGCACGATCTCGACTTGGGTGCCGCTGCCCAGGTGCCAGGCTTCCGGGTTCTTCTCGGCCGGCGTCAGGCAGAGCTTGTCCTGCTTGAAGACCCGGCCATCCGGCAGAAGCAGGTGCGCGCGGTTGCGGTAGGGCGGCGCGCCGTTCGCCGCGTGCTCGTCCGAGTCCTCGACCCGCACGGCGATGCTGCCGGCGAGCAGGGCGATGCCGTGGCGGGCCGGCAGCGGCGCGATGGCCGCCAGGGCCGCCTCGGCCTGCTCGGCCATCCAGGGGATCTCTTCGGTCGCCGTCAGGCCCTCGGGCGCGAAGGTCAGCCACTGCTCGCAGGCGTACTCCGGCATGATCAGCATGTCGGCACCGCCGGCCTTGGCCTCGGCCAGCTTGGCGTCGATCGCCCGGGCCCAGGCCTCGATGCCGTTGAGCGGCCGCGCCAGGTTGGTGGCCCAGAGCGCGAGGCTGGGCGTCTCGAGCGGCGGCTGGTCGGTCATTCGGGCAGGCGTCCCTGGTGGCGCTCGTCGAAGCGGCGCTCGATCGCGTCCCAGATCCGCGCTTCCAGTGAGACCTTGTCGAAGCGGTCGATCTCCTGCAGCCCGGTCGGCGAGGTGACGTTGATCTCGGTGAGATAGTCGCCGATGACGTCGATGCCGACGAAGATCAGCCCGCGCTCCTTCAGGGCCGGGCCGATCATCCGGCAGATCTCCTTGTCGCGCGCGCTCATGCTGGCCTTCTCGGCGCGCGCGCCGACGTGCATGTTGGCGCGCGCCTCGCCCGGCGGCGGCACGCGGTTGATGATCCCGGCCGCCTCGCCGTCGATCAGGATGATCCGCCGGTCGCCGTCGCGCACCTCCGGCAGGTAGCGCTGCACGATGATCGGCTCCCGGTAGAAGACGGTGAACATCTCCAGCAGCGCCGTCAGGTTCTCGTCCTGCGGCGGGAGATGGAACACGCCGGCGCCGCCGTTGCCGAACAGCGGCTTGACGATGATGTCGCGATGCTTGGCGCGGAAGTCGAGGATCTCGCTCTTGTCGCTGCTGATCAGGGTCGGCGGCATCAGCTCGCCGAACTGGGTGACGAAGAGCTTCTCCGGCGCGTTGCGCACGTGATGCGGGTCGTTGACCACCAGTGTGTCGGGATGGATGTGCTCGAGCAGGTGCGTCGCCGTGATGTAGGCCATGTCGAAGGGCGGGTCCTGGCGCATCAGCACAACGTCGAGCGCGGCCAGGTCGATCGGCTCCGGCTCTCCCAAGCTGGCGTGGTTGCCCGGCTCGCGCCGCACGTCGAGGCGCCGGGCGCGGGCGACCACGCGGCCCTCGCGGAACGACAGCTCCTGCGGCAGGTAGTGATAGAGGCCGTGGCCGCGGCGCTGCGCTTCGAGCGCCAGCACGAAGGTGCTGTCGGCGTCGATGTCGATGTTCTCGACCGGGTCCATCTGGATGGCGACCGCGAGACTCATGGGCAGACCCCCCGCGCTGCGTCGATCAATTGAGTCGGGCCTTCAGCTCGGCCAGGAGGTCGGCCGTCTGGTTCTTCATGTCGCTGTCGTGGCTCAGGTCCATGTAGTGCTCGAAGGCGAGGATGGCGGCCCGCAGGTTGCCGACCCGGGCATGCAGGGCGCCGGCGTCGTGCCAGATGCCGGCGCGCTCCGGCGCGATCATCAGCATGGTCTCGATCATCTCGACCGCCTGGTTGACGCGCTTGTCCTGCATCAGGCGCAGCTTGTTGTTGTTCAGCAGGCGAATCAGGATGTCGCGGTTGAGCATCGGCGTGTAGTGCTCGGGCTTCAGCTCCGCTTCGTTGCCGGCGAAGGCCTTGAGGATGGTGCGCAGCTCCGCCGTGTCGCGCACCTTCGCCTCGTTGAAGGGATCGACGATGGCGCGCTCGCTGCCGAGGTCGAAGCGCAGCATGAAGTGGCCGGGGAAGTTCAGGCCGCTGACCGTCCAGCTCTGGCTGCGGGCGCAGTGGATGTAGAGGATGCCGAGCGCGATCGGCAGGCCTTTGCGCCGGTCGATGACCCGCATCAGGTTGGCGTTCTGCAGGTCGTCGTAGGTTTCCTGGTCGCCGGCGTAGCCGTGGCGATCGACCAGCGTGGCGCGCAGCGACTCGATGCGCTCCTCCAAACTGGAGTCGCAGCGCCGGCCGACCGCCTGCTCGGCGGTGTCGCGGGCCAGCTCGCGCAGATGCTCCTGGTAGACCTCGATCGGCGCCTTGGGCGAGTCCAGCGCGGCGATCAGCAGGGCGGCGTCGGCGAGATTGATCGCCGAGTCCGAGCCGCTGCCGAAACGGCGCAGCTTGGCCTCGAGCTCCTGGCGCCCGGAGGCACTCGACCAGTTCATCCCCTAGCGGCTCCCCTGCCTGAGAGACCCGAGTTTACTCGCCGGCCCCGCCGACGCCAGCCGCAGCGCGTGCGTTATCGCAGACGGCGCCGCACTTCCGCTTCAGCGGAAAACCATCTAACCCGCATTGGGCCGCCAGGCGTCGGGCAGGTGTCGGGGCCAGCGGCCGGGCACGATGACCACGGTGTCGAAGCGCAGGTCGAGCTCGGCCAGCTTGCGGTGGCGCTGCAGGAAGGCGCCGGCGGCCCGGACGATGCGCTGCTGCTGGCGCGGGCTGATCGCCTCGAGGGCTGCCGCGGCCCTAGGCCGCAGCTTGACCTCGACCAGGGCCAGCACCCGGCCGCGGCGGGCGACGATGTCGATCTCGCCGACCGGCGTGCGCAGGTCGCGCGCCAGGATCCGGTATCCCTTGAGGCGCAGCCACCAGGCGGCCAGGCCCTCGCCCCAGCGGCCGCGCCGCCAATCCCGGCGGCGCTGGACGGCGCCGCGGCTCATGGCTCGGCCGTCCCGTGCTCGGGACTCCCGTCGCTGAGCGCCAGCGCCCGCTGGTAGACCCGGCGCCGCGGCAGGCCGGTCTCGGCGGTGACCCGCTCGACGGCGTCGCGCAGGCTGGCCTCGGCCAGCGCCGCGCGCAGCGCCGCGTCCAGGTCTTCGGCGGCGGTCTCCGGCGCGGCCGGCGGCGGGCCGACGACGATCACCAGCTCGCCCTTCGGCGGTCCGGACTCGGCGAAGGCGGCGGCCAGCGCGGCCAGGCTGCCGCGCCTGATCTCCTCGAAGAGCTTGGTCAGCTCGCGGCCCACGGCGGCCTCGCGCGGGCCCAGGACGGCGGCGAGGTCGGCCAGGGCGGCGGGCAGGCGGCGGGCGGACTCCAGGAACAGCAGGCTGGCCTCGAGGCCGGCCAGCGCCTGCAAGGCCCGCCGCCGCGCCGCTGTCTTGGGCGGCAGGAAGCCGCCGAAGTAGAAGCGGTCGCTCGGCAGGCCGGAGACCACCAGGGCGGCCAGGGGCGCGGAAGCGCCCGGCAGCGGGCTGACCCGGTGGCCGGCCTCGACCGCGGCGCGCACCAGCTTGTAGCCGGGATCGGAGATCAGCGGCGTGCCGGCGTCCGAGCAGAGCGCGACCGAGCGGCCCTCGGCCAGGGCCGCCAGCAGGCGCGGCCGCATCTCGCCGGCGTTGTGCTCGTGGTAGGCCAGCAGCGGCCGCTCGATGCCGTGCGCGGCCAGCAGCTTGCGGGTCACCCGGGTGTCCTCGCAGGCCAGGACGTCGGCGCCCGCCAAGACCTCCAGGGCGCGCAGCGTGATGTCCTTGAGATTGCCGATCGGGGTGGCGACCAGGTGCAGACCAGGTGCCGGGGCGGACGGTTTACTTCCTTCGGGCCCGCCGATAGGCTCGCTGCCGCCCTGCCTCGCGGCGGGGCGCGCGCTTCGGGCCCCCGACTCCGTCTGGGGGTCCGTCCGGGTCGCGACGCTTCGGGAGGGTGGTTTTGGCGACATATCCATTCCGACGCTTGGCGCCGGCCAGGCTGCTGCCGTTCTCTCTGGTCCTCGTCCTGGCGCTCGCCCTAGCGGCTTGCGCGTCCAGGGTACCGCCCAGCCAAGGCACGCCGCAACCGGCGCCCGAGGCCAGCCTGCCGTCGCTGACGCCGGAGGGCGTCGAGATCGAGGGCCAGGCGCCGGGCGACCCGGCCGAGGGCGTCCAGCTCGCGGTCGACGACGACATCAAGGTGGCCTTCCTGGCGCCGCTCAGCGGCCGCCACGCCCGGGTCGGCGAGGCGCTGGTCAACGCCGCCCAGATGGCGCTCTTCGACGTCGCCGACGACCGCTTCAGCCTGCTGGTGCGCGACACCGGCGGCACGCCGAACGGTGCCCAGATGGCGGCGCGCTCGGCCCTGCAGGAAGGCGTCAAGCTGATCATCGGCCCGCTCTTCTCGGGCTCGGCGCGGCTCGTCGCCAGCGAGGCGCAGCCCTACGGCATCAACGTGATCAGCTTCTCCAACGACCGCTCGGTGGCGGGCGGCGGCCTCTATGTCATGGGGCTCTCGCCGGCCGACCAGGTGGCGCGGGTGGTGGCCTATTCGGCCAGCCGCGGCCTGCGCCGCTTCGCCGTCCTGGCGCCGCGCGGCGCCTACGGCAACATCGTCGTCGGCAGCCTGCAGCAGACCGCCTTCGACCTCGGCCTGCAGGTGACCCGCGCCGTGGTCTTCGATCCCTCGACGCCGGATGCCTCCAACGAGGTCAAGTCCCTGTCGCCGCAGGGCACCGGCCTTTCGGAGGCGGACTACGACGCCATCATGCTGCCGATGGGCGGCAAGACCCTGCTCTCGGTCTCGCCGCTGCTGCCCTACTACGACATCGACCCGGGCGCGGTCCGATTCCTCGGCACGGCGCTCTGGGACAACCCGGCGCTCGGCACCGAGCCGGCCCTGCAGGGCGGCTGGTTCGCCGCCCCGCCGCCGGACCTCTGGCAGAGCTTCAAGACGCGCTACGCCTCGATCTACGGCAACCAGCCGCCGCGCATCGCCACTTTGGGCTACGACGCCGCGGCGCTCGCCAGCGTCCTGGCCAACCGCGCCAACGAGCTGGGCTCGACGCGGATCTTCGACGTCGAGGGCCTGACCCAGGCCAGCGGCTTCTCCGGGGTCGACGGCATCTTCCGCTTCATGCCCTCGGGCGAGGCGCAACGCGGCCTGGCCGTCCTAGAGATGCGCCGCGGCGGCTTCCGCCTGCTCTCGCCCGCGCCGCAGACCTTCGAGGACCTGACCTCGTAGTACCGGTCCGCGACGAGGTTCCCTCATCGCAGACCGTATTGGCGTTCAAACGCCACGCGGGCTTTCCTCGCTTCGCTGCGGGCGCGCCGTCGCGCTTGCCAAGCTGCGATGAGGGAGCCTCACCGCAGCTTGGAATAGGCTGCCGCGTCAGCGGCGGCCGCGCCTGTCGAGCAGGGTGATCCTGATCGCCGCCAGGGTGACGCAGGTGACGGCCAGCAGGCTGCGCCAGGTCAGGCTCTCGCTCAGCAGGACGGCGCCGACCATGACGGCGATGGCCGGCTCGAGGGTGATCAGCACGCCGTAGGTGCGCGGCGGCATGCGCTTGAGCGCCTCGAACTCCAGCGAGAAGGGGATCGTCGTCGAGAGCAGGGCGACGGCGAAGGCGGCCAGCAGCAGGCCCGGCGCGGCCGGCGCGCCGCCCAGGTCGGGCAGGGCGAAGGGCAGCAGCATCAGCGCCGCCACCGTCATGCCCAGGGCCAGGCCGTTGCCGCCCTCGAAGAGCCGGCCGACGCGCACCGACAGCAGGATGAAGACCGCCCAGCCGATGCCGGCGAGCACGGCGTAGCCGACGCCCACGGGGTCGAGCGCGCCGCCGATCTCCGGCGCCAGCAGCAGCACGCCGAACAGCGCCAGGCCGATCCAGAGGAACTCGGGCAGCCGGCGCGTGCCGAAGACGGCGATGGCCAGGGGCCCCATGAACTCGATGGTGACGGCGACGCCGAGCGGGATGCGCGCGATGGACTGGTAGAAGCAGTAGTTGAGCAGCGCCAGCGCCAGGCCGTAGAGCAGCAACAGGCGCCAGTGGGCGCGCACCGTCGCGTCGAGGCGCGGGCGCCAGAGCGCCAGGAGCATCAGCGCCGCCAGGCCGATACGCAGGAAGACCATGCCGGTCGGCCCGAAGGCCGCGAAGAGCTGGGTGGCGATGGCCGCGCCGACCTGGATCGAGACGATCGCCAGCAGGACCAGGCCCGGCGGCGGCAGCCAGCCGAAGACCCGGCTGACGGTCGCCGCCAAGCGGCGTGCCGGCCGCGCGCTCGACGGCGCGCCGTCATGGGATTCAGCAAGACTCACGGCCGGCCGCTCAAGAGATGGCCGAGCAGCGCGTCGAGCCGCAGCCGGCCGGCCGCCGTGGCGCGCAGCGCCTCATCGTCCAGGACCAGATAGCCGGCCTCGACCAGCGCCTCGAGGCGGGCCGGCTCGAAGAGCGCTTCAGGGGACTGGCCCAGCTCGCGCTCGAAAGTCGAGCGGGCGACGCCTTCGCTCAGGCGCAGGCCCATGGCCATCAGCTCGTCCAGGCGCTGCGCGGGGCCGAGCGCCTCGCTGGTCCGCGTCGCATGGCCCTGGGCTTCGACCAGGGCGAGCCAAGGCTCGGGCGCCCGGTGCTGGCGGGTCGCCCGCTTGCCGCCGCCGAGCGTCACCCGGCCGTGGGCGCCGGGGCCGACGCCGAGATAGTCGCCGTAGCGCCAGGTCGTGAGGTTGTGCCGGCAGGCCTCGCCGGGCCGGGCGTGGTTGGAGACCTCGTAGGCCGGCAGCCCGGCCCGTCCCATGACCTCCTGGGTCGTCTCGAAGTGGCCGGCGCCGGCCTCTTCGTCGGCGGGGATCAGCTCGCCGCGCCGCACCGCGCCCTCGAAGGCCGTGCCGGGCTCGATGGTGAGCTGGTAGAGCGACAGGTGCCCGGGGCCGAGCGCCAGGGCCTCGTCCAGCCGCGCCCGCCAGGCCGCCGGGCCCTGCTCCGGCAGGGCGTAGATCAGGTCGAAGGACCGGCGCGGGAAGTGGCGGGCGGCCAGTGCGATGGCGGCGCGCGCCTCGGCGGCGTCGTGGCGCCGGCCGAGGAAGCGCAGCTCGGCGTCGTCGAGCGATTGCACGCCGAGCGACAGGCGGGTCACGCCGGCCTGCCGGTAGGCGGCGAAGCGGCCGGCCTCGGCAGAGCCGGGGTTGGCCTCCAGGGTGATCTCGCAGTCGGGCGCCAGGCCCCAGAGCGCCTCGGCGCGCGCGATGACGGCGGCGACGGTCTCCGGCGCCATCAGCGAGGGCGTGCCGCCGCCGAAGAACAGGCTGGTCAAGACACGCCCCGGCGTCAGCGCGGCGTAGTGCTCCAGCTCGCGCAGCAGGGCGCGGCGCCAGCGGTCCTGGTCGATGCGCTCGCGGACATGGCTGTTGAAGTCGCAGTAGGGGCACTTCGACTCGCAGAAGGGCCAATGGACGTAAAGCGCGAAGCCCGGATCGACTCCGGCTTGCGGCGTCGGCAGAGACTGGGCGGGCAGGCTCATGGCAGGGCCGCCACCAGCGCCTTGAAGGCGCGGGCCCGGTGGCTCATGCCGTGCTTCGTGACCGGCTCGATCTCGCCGAAGGTCTTGTCCAGGCCGTCGGGCTGGAACATGGGGTCGTAGCCGAAGCCGTGCTCGCCGCGCGGCGGCCAGACCAGGCTGCCGTCGATCCGGCCGGCGAAGGTCGCGGTGCGGCCGTCGGGCCAGGCCAGGGCCAGCACGCAGACGAAATGCGCCGAGCGGTCGCTCTTGCCCTCGAGCGCCTGCTCGACCTTCGCCATGGCCAGCGTGAAGTCCCGTTCAGGCCCGGCCCAGCGGGCCGAGTAGACGCCGGGCTCGCCGCCGAGGGCCGTGACGACCAGGCCGGAATCGTCGGCCAGGGCCGGCAGCTTGGCGGCCCGTGCGGCGGCCTCGGCCTTGAGCAGGGCATTGGCCTCGAAGGTCGCGCCGGTCTCCTCCGGCTCCTCGAGATCCAGCTCGGCGGCCGAGACGACGCCGAGCCCGAAGGGCTCCAGCAGAACGGCGATCTCGGCGACCTTGCCGCTGTTGTGGCTGGCGATGACCAGGCGCTCGCCGATGGGCGGCAGGCTGCCCCGCTGCGCGTCGGTCATCCCGCCAGCCCGAGGGCCTCTTGCTGGGCGGCGACGAGCTGGGCCACGCCCGTCTCGGCCAGGGAGAGCAGCGCTTCGAACTGCGCGCGGCTGAAGGGGTCCTGCTCGGCGGTGGCCTGCACCTCGACCAGGCCGCCGGCGCCGGTCATGACGAAGTTGGCATCGGCCTGGGCGTTGGAATCCTCGCTGTAGTCCAGGTCGAGCAGCGCCCGGCCGCCGACCAGGCCGCAGGAGATCGCCGCCACCCGGTCGCTGAAGGGCAGGCGCTCGATGGCCGAGAGGTCGAGCATGTGCTGCAGGGCCAGGTGCAAGGCGACGTAGCCGCCGGTGATGGCCGCGGTGCGGGTGCCGCCGTCGGCCTGCAGGACGTCGCAGTCGACGCGGATCGAGCGCTCGCCGAAGCCGGCCAGGTCGGTCACCGCCCGCAGGCTGCGGCCGATCAGCCGCTGGATCTCCAGGGTGCGGCCGCTCTGCTTGCCGCGCGCCGCCTCGCGGTCGCTGCGGGTGTTGGTGGCGCGCGGCAGCATGCCGTACTCGGCGGTTACCCAGCCGCGGCCGCTGTTGCGCAGGAAGTGCGGGACCTGATCCTCGATCGAGGCGGTGCAGAGCACCTTGGTGTCGCCGAAGCAGGCCAGGCAGGAGCCTTCGGCGTGCTTGCTGACGTCGGTCTCGAGGCTGATCGGCCGCAGGGCGTCGGCGGCGCGCCCGTCCTGGCGTTGGCTGTCGGTCATGGCTGCGCGCTGGGCTCCCCTGGCTGGCGCGCACGCTAGCCTAGCCCGGCGGAGGGCGCCAGCGGCGGCGATGGTCCGAACCTCGCAAGAGTCGCTTCTGGCGGTCCGAGATCGCTATCGCGGCTCCTGTGGGTATCGTTGTTTGCCCGATGGGGACCGGAGTCAGCTCGATGCGGAGGTCTCGAGGCCATTTCATCCGCATTCGAGTGCGCCAATGTACGATAACCAATAGACAATCGACCTAACATCGATTATTAATCGACTTTCGGTCGATTGTTAATCGGATATCGTGCATGCTTCACAGGATCCCTGATATCGATGAACAAGAAGCCAGGGTAATCTCAAGGATTGAGAGCGCTAGGGCACAACTAAGGCACAATCTAGCGAGTCCTCGCCGCTGGTACGGGCTACTAGCTCGTGTGACGCGTGCCCGAGCACTTCGTGCATCAAACAGCATTGAAGGAATTCACGTTTCTGACGAAGACGCCATTGCCGCGATCGACGGTGAAGAACCGACGGAAGCTGATCGCGATACCTGGCAAGCCGTCATGGGCTATCGGCAAGCGATGGACTTCATATTCCAACGATGCCAAGACCCCAGCTTCAATTTCAGCTTGGATTCTATATTAGCGCTTCACTTTATGATAACGCAGCACAGTTTTGATGCTCGGCCTGGTCAACTTCGTCCCGGTTGGGTTTGTGTCAGAAATACGGAAACTGGCGAGATCGTCCACGAAGGCGCTGACAGAGATCAACTAGAAGGGCTCCTTGACGAGTACGTCGAGTTTCTCAATGGCAACCAAGGCTGCAACAACATGGTCAAAGCAGCCATGGCTCACTTGATCCTCACGCTGATTCACCCGTTCTCCGACGGCAACGGTCGTCTCGCTCGCTGTATTCAAACCGCTGTGTTGGCAAACGATGGTGTCGTCCAGCCGATATTCTCAAGCATAGAAGAATATACTGGACGCAACGTCGGCACCTACTATCAAGTCTTGGCCGACGTCGGCGGCGGTGGTTGGCATCCCGAAAATGACGCCCGCCCGTGGATTCGATTCTGCCTTACGGCACACTATCGGCAAGCTCAGACGACACTTAGACGAATCCGTGAAGTTGAGCGGGTCTACGACGAGCTCTTGGAGGTACTGGCCCGGAAGCGGCTGCCCGAGAGAATGGGTTTCGCTCTCGTCGAGGCAGCCTTTGGATATCGGGTAAGGAACTCCTCCTACAGAATCTCTGCAGACATCTCGTCGAACACGGCCACCCGTGATCTCAAGGTCCTTGTAGATCACGATCTTCTTCAGAGAATTGGTGAAAAGCGTGGTGCCCACTACGCTGCGTCGACGGAAGTGCGACAAGTTCGAGAGAGGCACCGACTGCCGAAGACAATTCCTGATCCTTTCGAGCTGCCGGATGAAGCCGATGTCAGGCAGCCCTCACTTTTCGACCAAGCCACTTGACAGCGGCCCGACGGGCTCAATGCGGACATACTTCGAGTTCCGCGCGCCAGCCACATAAGACCGCGACCGGCCCGCTGGCCCCGCGTTGACGCTCTCGGGGACCGCACCTAAATTCCAGGGCGCCCCGTTGTGGGGGCCCCGAGGGTTGCGGGCCCCTAGAGGTGCCGGTCATGACGCCAGACGCTGCGAAACCGACCCCGCTGCCGATCCTTGAAGATCTCAACGATCGGTCGCGGGAGATACTCAGGCATATCGTCGACGCCTACGTGGAGACCGGGGCGCCGATCGGCTCGCGCACGCTCTCGCGCCGGCTCGGCATGAACCTCTCGCCGGCGACCATCCGCAACGTCATGGCCGACCTCGAAGACCTCGGCCTGCTGTTCTCGCCGCACACCTCGGCCGGCCGCGTGCCGACCGATCTCGGCCTGCGGCTCTTCGTCCACGGCCTGCTGGAATACGGCAACCTGACCGAGGAGGAGCGCGGCCGGATCGAGAGCCAGTGCGTGGCGGCGGGCAAGTCGATGCGCGAGGCCCTGGCCGAGGCCAGCACCATGCTCTCAGGCCTGTCGCGCTGCGCCGGCCTGGTGGTGGCGCCGAAGTCGGACAGCCCGCTGAAGCACATCGAGTTCGTCTCGCTCGGGCCGGGCCGGGCGCTGGTCGTCATCGTCTTCGCCAACGGCTCGGTCGAGAACCGGATCATCGACGTGCCGGTGGGCCTGCCCGCCTCCTCGCTGGTCGAGGCCGGCAACTATCTGACGGCGCGGCTGGTCGGCCGGACCATCTCCGAGGCCGCCGCCGAGATCCGGCAGGAGCTGCAGAGCCATCGCGCCGAGCTGGACGAGTTGAGCAGCCGGGTCATCGAGCTCGGCCTGGCGACCTGGGCCGACGACGGCAGCGGCGGCGCGCTGATCGTGCGCGGCCAGGCCCAGCTCCTGAACGAGGTGAGCGAGGTCGACGACATCGAGCGTATTCGCCAGCTCTTCCATCTGCTCGAGACCAAGGAGACCATGGCCAAGCTGCTGAACCTTTCGGAGATGGCCGAAGGGGTGCATATCTATATCGGCGCGGAGAACGAGCTGTTCGGCCTGGCCGGCTGCTCGATGATCGTCGCGCCCTACGGCAGCAGCCGCCAGGAGCTGATCGGCGCGATCGGCGTCATCGGCCCATCGCGAATTGACTACGCGCGGATCATCCCGATGGTCGACTACACCGCCAAGGTGATCGGCCGCCTGATCGGGTGACGGCGCCCTTTGTTGCAGGTGATTTGAGGACATGACGGAAAGCGAACGCAAAGCCGAAGAGGGCGAGCCCGAGGCGGCCGCCGAGCCCACGAGCGAGACGGGGAGCGAGACGGGAAGCGAGACGGAGCCGGCCTCGCCGCTGGTCGAGGAGGACGCGATCCCGACCGTCGAGGCCGAGGAGGAGGACACGGTGGCCGCCCTGGTCGCCGAGGTGGCCGAGCTCAAGGACAAGCTGCTGCGCCAGACGGCCGAGACCGAGAACGTCCGTCGGCGCCTGCAGCGCGACAAGCAGGAGGCGCTCAAGCACGCCTCGGCGCCGCTGCTGCGCGACCTGCTGGCGGTCTCCGACAACCTGGAGCGGGCCCTGGCCAGCCTGCCGGAAGAGGCTGCCGCTGGTGCCGAGGGGCCGATCGCCCAGCTCGCCGCCGGCCTCGAGCTGACCCGCAAGGAGCTGGCCACGGTGATGGAGCGCCACGGCGTGACCCCCATCGAGGCCGAGGGCCAGATCCTGGATCCGCATAGCCACGAGGCCATGTTCGAGATCCCCGACCCCTCGGTGCCCTCGGGCACCATCCTGCAGGTGGTCGAGACCGGCTATCGCCTGCACGACCGGCTGCTGCGCGCCGCCCGCGTCGGTGTCGCCAAAGGCGGCCCGCCGCCGGCACCCGCCCCCGAGACCGCCGAGGCCGAGCCGCAACCGGCGCCGGAGGCAGCCGCGGAAGCGGAGACGCCCAGCGGGCCCACCAACGGCCCGGCCAACGGCGCCGCCGAGCCGCCGGAGCCCGGCAGCCACGTCGACACCGAGGCCTAAAGCGGCTCTTCGACCCTCGCGGAGCCGAGAAGGCTCTCCGCCGCCGGGTCGTGGCGGCGGTGGTTGCGCTTGGCGAGGTCCGGGCTGCGCACGGCGTAGCAGTAGACGCAGCCGTGGGGGCAGGAGTCGTAGGCGCCGATGTCGCGGGACTCGGCGCAGAGGCAGCCGGGGCGGTTGCCCTTGGTGCGCGCCGCGATGGCCCGGCCGGCGACCCGCGACAGGCGCTCGGCGTCGACGCAGCGCGCGGCCTGCAGGCCGGGGCCGAGCAGGCTTTCCTGCGAGCAGAGGCTGGCCTTGAGGCCGTGCTCGGCGGCGATAGCGGCCAGCTCGGCCAGGAGAGCGCGCTTCTCCTCCTCCTCGGGATCGCGCCAGCCGAGGCCGTGGCGCGCGGCGGCCCGCTCTGTGTTGGCGCGGGTCTTCTTGTAGATCTGGGCGAAGGACAGCACGACCTCGTCGACCGCTGGGTCGACCGCTGGGTCGACCGCCGGCGCGGGCCCGGCGGTCAGGGCGGCGGCGATGCGCGCCAGGTTCTCCCGGTGCCAGGCCGGCGGCGTCAGGTCGGTCTCCATCACCGGGTCGTAGCGCCAGACCAGGGCCGCCGGGCCGTAGCGCGCTGCCAGGGCCCGCATGGCCTCGACCGCCCGCTGCCAGGGCACGACCGAAGGCTCCAGGGCCCGCGGGTAGCCGGTCACCGTGTAGTGGATGACGAAGGGTATGCCGGCCGCGGCGACGGCCTCCAGGGCCGCGCCGAAGGGCTCGGCGTTGCGGGTCCAGAAGACGAAGCCGGAGACCGCCTCCGGCCGCAGGTCGACCCGGTAGGGCTTGCCGCCGTAGGGGCTGGCGACCTGGGCGAAGCCCGCGGCCAGGCGCGCCCGGAACCAGTCGGCATAGAAGGCGGGAATGTCGCTGCGGTAGCTGGCGGAGACGATCATGTCGCCCAAAGGATCAGTGGGATCGGCGGCTCAGGCCTCCGGATCGCCGTCCCGCTCCCGTTCCGCCCGGCGGCGGGCCTCGCGCTTGCCGAGCAGGCGGAAGAAGAAGTAGAGCCCGCCGCAGATCACCGCCATCCAGGTGCCGGCCAGGGCGATGCCGCGGTCCTTGTAGACCAGGTCGCCGGCCAGGCCGATGACCCCGCCGAGCAGCACGCTGGCGACCAGCACGCCGAGGATCGTGCGGTAGATGCCGTCTTGCGGCAGCGGCGGGTCGGGCTGGGACATGGCGGTCGCCACTCTGCCCGGCCGCCGCGCGGGGAGCAAGGCCGCGGATCGCGCCGGCCGGGGCCCCAAAGGCCCGGTTTCCCGGGCTTTTCGCCCATATCCCGCCTTGCAGCGGGGGCATCAAAGCATATATAGACCTGCAGGCTCGGCGGCGCTCGGCGCGGCCGGCGAAGCGTTCATGATGGAGCCAGGGGCTGATTGGCGGTGCTTCTCGAAGGCCGCCCGGGAGCCTGCTGAGAAAGGAAAGAGACGCAAATGAGCAAAGTGATCGGTATCGACCTCGGCACCACCAACTCCTGTGTCGCGGTCATGGAGGGCCAGGACTCCAAGGTCATCGAGAATGCCGAGGGCGCGCGCACCACGCCGTCGATGGTCGCCTTCTCCGACTCCGGCGAGCGGCTGGTCGGCCAACCCGCGAAGCGCCAGGCGGTGACCAACCCGGAGAACACGCTCTTCGCCATCAAGCGCCTGATCGGCCGGCGCTTCGACGATCCCTTGACCAAGAAGGACATGGACCTCGTCCCCTACAAGATCACCAAGGCCGACAACGGCGACGCCTGGGTCGAGGCCCAGAGCAAGCCCTACAGCCCCAGCCAGGTCTCCGCCTTCATCCTGCAGAAGATGAAAGAGACCGCCGAGAGCTACCTCGGCGAGGAGGTCACCAAGGCGGTCATCACCGTCCCGGCCTACTTCAACGATTCCCAGCGCCAGGCCACCAAGGACGCCGGCAAGATCGCCGGCCTCGAGGTGCTGCGCATCATCAACGAGCCGACCGCTGCGGCCCTCGCCTACGGGCTCGAGAAGCAGGGCAGCGGCACCATCGCGGTCTACGACCTCGGCGGCGGCACCTTCGACATCTCGATCCTCGAGATCGGCGACGGCGTCTTCGAGGTGAAGTCGACCAACGGCGACACCTTCCTCGGCGGCGAGGACTTCGACAAGCGGATCATCGATTACCTGGCCGACGAGTTCAAAAAGGAGCAGGGCATCGACCTGCGCGAGGACAAGCTCGCGCTGCAGCGCCTCAAGGAGGCGGCCGAGAAGGCCAAGATCGAGCTCTCCTCCTCGATGGCGACCGAGGTCAACCTGCCCTTCATCACCGCCGACCAGAGCGGCCCCAAGCACCTCAACATGAAGCTGACCCGGGCCAAGCTCGAGGCGCTGGTCGAGGACCTGGTGCAGCGGACCATGGGCCCGATGAAGTCGGCCCTGAAGGACGCCGGCGTCAGCGCGGGCGAGATCGACGAGGTGATCCTGGTCGGCGGCATGACCCGCATGCCCAAGGTCACCGAGACGGTGAAGAACTTCTTCGGCAAGGAGCCGCACAAGGGCGTCAATCCCGACGAGGTTGTCGCGATCGGGGCGGCGATCCAGGGCGGCGTCCTGCAGGGCGACGTCAAGGACGTGCTGCTGCTCGACGTCACGCCGCTGTCGCTCGGCATCGAGACCCTGGGCGGGGTCTTCACCAAGCTGATCGACCGCAACACCACGATCCCGACCAAGAAGAGCCAGGTCTTCTCGACCGCCGAGGACAGCCAGACCGCGGTGACCATCCGGGTGTTCCAGGGCGAGCGCGAGATGGCCGCCGACAACAAGCTGCTCGGCCAGTTCGGCCTGGTCGGCATCCCCGGATCCCCGCGCGGCGTGCCGCAGATCGAGGTCACCTTCGACATCGACGCCAACGGCATCGTCAACGTCTCGGCCAAGGACAAGGCGACCGGCAAGGAGCAGCAGATCCGCATCCAGGCCTCCGGCGGCCTCAGCGACAACGACATCGACCAGATGGTCCGGGACGCCGAGGCCCACGCCGACGAGGACAAGAAGCGGCGCGAGCTGGTCGAGACCCGGAACCAGGCCGAGGCTCTGATCCACACCACCGAGAAGACCCTGGCCGAGGCCGGCGGCAAGGTCCCGCCGGCCGACAAGACCGCCGTCGAGGAGGCGGTCGCCTCGCTCAAGGAGGTCATCGAAGGCGAGGACGTCGAGGCCATCCGCTCGCGCAGCGAGGCGCTGGCCCAGGTCTCGATGAAGCTCGGCGAGGCGCTCTACCAGTCCGACGCCGGCGGCGACGGCATGTCCGGCGATGGCACGGGCGGCGACGGCACGGCTGGCGGCCCGGACACGGGCGGCGAGGCCGGCGGCCGCGACGAGACCGTGGTCGACGCCGACTTCGAGGAAGTCGACGACGACAAGAAGGGCAAGACCGCCTGAGCGGCGGACCCTGAGACGGAAGGATCGACGGACCAGGGACCGGCGCAGCATGTCACCCGACGGGAAGCGGGCTGTCGTGCCGGTCCTTCGCCGTGTCCGCAATCGACGGTAAGGGGCAGACCGCTCGATGGCGAAGCAGGACTACTACGAGACGCTCGGGGTCGGCCGTAGCGCCGACTCCGAGGAGATCAAGAAGGCCTACCGCAAGCTGGCGATGAAGTTCCACCCGGACCGCAATCCGGGAGACGCCGCGGCCGAGCAGACGTTCAAGGACATCAACGAGGCCTACGGCGTCCTCAAGGACAAGGAGTCGCGGGCGACCTACGACCGCTTCGGCCATGCCGCCTTCGAGGGCGGCGCCGGCCCGGGTCCCGGCGACTTCAACTTCGCCGGCGGCTTCGCCGACATCTTCGACGAGATGTTCGGCGAGTTCATGGGCGGCCGGCGCGGCTCCCGCGGCAGCCGGCGCGGCGCCGACCTGCGCTACAACATGGAGGTCTCCCTGGAGGAGGCCTTCAACGGCAAGACCGCGCAGATCCGCGTGCCGG
>JANQLT010000023.1 GCA_028280455.1 Kiloniellales bacterium | reverse complement strand
GCCGCGTCGAGATCGTCGTAGTAGCCGCGCGCGGCATGGATCGGCTTGGAGCCGCGCACCTTCTCGGCCGGCTCGCCGAAGAACTTCAGGCGGCCGCCGATGCCCTCGGCTTCCATGGCCGCCTTGGCGGCGAGGAAGCCGCCGAGCGCGCCGATGCCGAGGGCCGAGTGCGGGTCGGTGTGGCCGCCGGCGAAGGGGCTGAGGCCGTCGCGCGGCCGCTGCACCGTGTCCGCGGCCTGGCAGTTGCCGGGGATGCCGTCGTACTCGGCATAGCCGCCGATGGTCGGCCCGGGCCCGTTGTCCCAGAGCGCGCAGAAGGCGGTCGGCATGCCGCCGCTGCCGGCCTCGACGGTGAAGCCCTCGGCGCGCAGGCGCTCGACGTACCAGGCGGCCGAGCGGTACTCGCGCCAGGCGGTCTCGCCGTAGTCGAAGATCGTCCGGTTCCAGTCGGAAAGCGCCTCGGCCCGGCGCTCGACCCAGTCGAGCAGCGCGCCTTGCCGCGACTCCACGGTGCCGCCGCTCTACTCGCTGCGCAGACCTGCCGGCGCTAGCGCTCCGCGGTCACGATGTCGATGAGATGCGGCGAGCCCTGGTCGCCGTCCAGCTCGTGCAGGACGATGCGCGCGAAGAGGATGCCCTGGCTGCGCAGATAGGAGCGCACCAACATGCCGCGCTTCAGGGACGACATCTTGGCCTTGCTGCTGCCGTCCTCGTCGTCGCTGCTCCAGTAGGTGCGGATCTCGACGTTCGGTCGCTCGTCGCTGCGCAGCGCCTCGGCGAGACTCGCCAGGCCGGTCTCCGCGGACTCGTCGAGCGCCACCTCGCCGCCGGGGAAGGCGACGCGCAGCGCGATGGCGGGATCGCTCGGCGGCGGCAGCATGGCCTGTTGCCGGGCCAGCAGCTCCTGCGCCTCGGCCTCGGCCTCCTCGGCCAGCTCCTTGGCCTCGCGGGACTGGTCGATGGCGTCGTCGGCCAGGTCCTCGGTCTCCTCGGCAGCCTGCTCGGCCTCCTCGGCCTCGCGGGCCGCCATCTCGGCCTTGGCCTTGGCCTCCTCGATGGCGGCCATATGGGCTTCCATCTCGGCCGCCGCTGCTTGCCGCTCCTCTTCCTCGAGCTTCTCGTTCTCGGCCGCACGCTTGGTGATCTCGACCGCGCGCTCGTTGCGCTCGATCGCGGCCTCGGCGTCCTCGGCCGCTTCCTGGGCCTTCTCGGCGGTGACCTTGGCCTGGCGGGCGGCGCGGCGGGCATCGATCTCGGCCTGCTTGGCGGCTTCCGCCTCGCGCCTCATGAGCTCGGCCTGCTGCACCTTGTCGTCGGTCTGGGCGGCGATCTGCAGCCGCTCCTCGGCGGACTCGTCGCGCGACTCCTCGGCCGCCTCGCGGGCGGCTTGGAGGTCCGCGGCGGCGGCTTCGGCGCTGGCCTGGTCGCTCTCGCTGACGGCCGCCACGGCGACGGCGACCTGTGTCTGGGCCGGTGCGGCGGATGCCAGGGCCGCGGTCTCCCGCAGGCCGTCGGACGCGAAGGACGCGGGGATCACCTCGTCGGCCGTGGGGTCGGCCGTCGGGCCTTCCTCGGCGCTGCCCTCGGCCTGTTGCGGCGGCTCCTTGCCGCCGAACCAGCTCAAGGGGTTGTACCAGGCGCCCTGCTTGGCGGCCTCGATCTCTTCGGTCGAGCCTTGGGCCGCGGCCGCCCGCTGGGCCAGGTCCGCGCTCGCCGGCTGCGCTTCGGGCTCGATCTCGGCGACGCTGGCGATATCGGCGGGAAGGGGCTGCGCCGACAGCAGCGGGTCCTCGCTGCTCGGCGGTGCGGCGACGACCATGGGCTGGCCGGTCCGGGCCGCTTCGAGCTCCGCCGTGGCGCCCAGCTCGTTGGCCATGGCGGCGACGACGCTCGCCGCTTCGCCGGCTTCCTCGCCGGCCTCCTCGGCCGCCTCGATCGCGGCGGCGGCAAAATCGCCCGCCGACTCCGCAAGGTCTTCCGCCTGCTCGGCGTCGCGCTCCGTGGCTTCGAGGGCCGCCTCGGCGGCGGCCTCGGCGCGCTGCGCCGACTGATCGTCGGACTCGTCGGCGATCCGCTCGGCGACGTCCTCGGCCAGCTCGGCGATCAGGATCTGATCGGAGGCCAGGCGCGAGGCGGCGGCCGCCTGGTCGGCGGCTTCCTGCGCCTGCAGGGCCGCTTCGGCAGCCCGGCGCGAATGGCTCTCGGCGTTGATGACATGGGGGTTGCCGCCCTGCAGGGCCTCGATCGCCGCGCCGCGGCTCTCGGCGTCCTCGGCCAGCTCGGCGAAACGCTCGGCCTCGTCCTTGGCCGCCTCGGCGCTGCGGGCCGAGGCCTGCGCGGCCGCGCTGGCCTCGCGGGCAACCTGCTCGGCGCGGCGCGCCGTCTCGGTTGCGGCGGCGGCCGCCTCGGCGGCGCCTTCGGCCCGACGCCAGGCGGCGATCGCCGCGGCCTGGCCGCTGTCCTGAGCGGCTTGACCGCTCGCCGCCGGCTGCGGCGCGCTGGCCTCCGGCAGGCGCGCTTCCTGAGGGGCCGGCGCCGGGGCAGGGGCCACGCCGGTCGCCGCCTCGGCACCGGCTGAGCTGACGATGATGGTCTGGCTCTCCGGCGTCGGCGCGGCGATCAGGTCGCCGGTGGCCGGCGGGTTGTTGCTGCTGCCGGCGGGCGGGGCGGCATAGAGGTCCGCCGAGCGGGTCGGTGCCGGGGCCGTGGGTTTCTTCGCCGGGGGCGTCAGGACGACGGTCTGCTGGCGCGGGGCGGGCTTGGCCGGCGGCGGGGTCAGCTTGGGCGCCTGGGGCATGGCCGCGGCCAGGTCGGCGCCGGCGGGCTTCGCTGCTTGCGGGGCCGGCGGAGTCACCAGGCGCGACTGCAGCTCGCCGCCAGTCTCGGGCGCCGGTGGCGTCAAGGTGACCTTGGCGGGCACGGCCGGGACGGCCGGCGCCGGGGGCGCCTGTAGCTGGCTCCGGGCCGGGGCGCTTGCAGCGGCCGCCGGCTGCTGCGGCGCCGGAACGGCCGGCAGGCTCGCCTGCTCGGTCGTGTCCTGGCCGCCGATCACCAGGGTGGCCGGCGCCGGCGGCGCGACTCGCGCCGCGGGGGCGGCTGCCGGAGCCGCCGGGGCCGGCAGGCTGGCCTGCGCCGCCCGGTCGGGCGGCAAGAGGTCGGCAATGGCTTGGCCCGGCGGCGGGTAAGGCGTGCCGCCGCAGCTTGTCAGGAGCAGGGCGCCGATCGCCACGCCGGCCAAGGCCAGCGCGCGACGACTCGTTTGATTGTTGTGCATGGCTCGTCCGGGGTTTGTCCGGCTAGGGGATGTCGCGCAGGCTCTATGGGGCGCAGCGGCTCGGTTCATCTTCGTTAACGCCATGATCCGCCCAATCCCCCAGTTACGGCGGTAGTTTAGCGCAATTCTCCGGCGCCCTCCAACGGCTTCGCGCGGCGCCGCAAAGATCGCTCAAGCCAGGCCGAAAAAACCGGGGCCGCCTGCGAGAGGCGGCCCCGGCCGTTCGATCTTCGCTGTCGCCCGCCGCGGCGGGCGCGGGATCGCGTTCGCTACTTGGCGAACTCGATCTCGACCCGACGGTTGGCCTGCTCGGGCACGCCGTCGGCGGTCGGCACGTTCGGGCGCTCCTCGCCGAAGAAGTCGACGGCGATGGAGCCGGCCGGGATGCCGTTGCTCGTCAGGTAGTCGGTCACCGCCGCAGCGCGACGCTGGGACAGCGCCCGGTTGTACTCGTTCGAGCCGGCTCGGTCGGTGTGACCGGCGATCATGATCTTGGCCGGATTGAACTCGTTGGCGTCGGCGACGACCTCGTTGAGGGTCGCGATCGAGTCGCTGGTCAGGGCCGAGCTATCGAAGTCGAAGAACACGACGTAGGGCCCCGGCGTCGGCATCATGGCCGGCTCTTCCGGCTGCGGCTGCAGGGCCTCGACCTCCTCCATGGCGGCGAGGAAGCCGTCGCGGCAGCGCGCGATGTGGTCGGGCTGGAAGTTCTCTTCCTGCTCCTGGACCCAGCAGTCGTACATGACCTGGGCCCGGGCGGCCGGCTCGGGCGCCCACTCGCGGGCGCCGGCGCGCAAGGCGCGCTGCAGGCGCCAGACACCGTTGAACAGCTCGGCGCGATGCTCGAGCGGGATCCAACGGTGGGTGATCGGGTGCTCGGGCTCGACCCGCTTGCCTTGGGAAACGGCTTCGGCCCGCCGGGCAAAGCGGTCGGAGTCCTCGTAATCGCCTTCGCTGAACTCGGACGCGGCAAGGTCCAGATAGCCGGAGTGCAGGCCCTGCGAGAAGGGATCGGTCGGCGCGGCAGTGGCTTGCGCCCGCTGCAGCTCAAACCCGTCCTCGACGTGCGTGGCCTCGGCTCCGTAGTGCTCGCAGGCACCGAGAAGCGCAGCGCAGAACCCCAGCGCCACGGCGTTTCGGAGCTTCACCATAACCTTCCCCCTCTGGTTTGCCGTCTTAACGCGATACCTTAAAGACCTAAGCGCCAGATTGAACAGTGAAAAATCTGCGCCGGGCAGCGATCCGACCCGTAGCCCAGTCACTATCACCGTCCACGCTCGCCGACCTCAGGCGACACGTACACCTTGCTCAGGCTTCGTTAACTTTGCCCGCTAAAAGCAATACAGCGGACCCACTTATTATACAAGGCTTTTTGCCCTTCTCGCCGGCTGATCCGGACAGTCGAAAGGGCGTTTCGGCCGAGCCGTGAGGGCTTTTTCGCGGAGGCCTATGCCCTCTCCCGAATGGCAGAGCTGGCGGCGGCCGGGTCCGCGGCTCGGTCAACTGACAGTGGCAGGCGCAGACAGGCCAGCAAGCCCGGCGCGTTGTCGGCCAGCGCCAGGCGCCCGCCATGCAGGGCGGCGACCGCGGCCACCAGGGCCAGGCCGAGGCCGCTGCCGGGGGTGCTGCGGCTGCTCTCCAGTCGGGTGAAGCGCTCGACGACCCGGCCCCGCTCCGCCACCGGGATGCCGGGTCCCCGGTCGGCCACCGCCAGCGCCGCCTCGACGCCCTCGCGGCTCAGCCGCAGCTCGATGGCCGAGCCCTCGGGTGCGAACTTGACCGCGTTGTCGAGCAGGTTGCTGACGGCCTGGAAGAGGAGATGCCGGTCGCCCTGCAGGCTCACGGCCTGGTCGATGCGCACCGCCAGGGCGAGCCCGCGCTGCTCGGCCAGCGGCTCGAAGAGCTCGCCGGCATCGTTCATCAAGGCCGCAAGATCGACCGGCTCGAAGGACTCGCTGGGCGCGCCGGACTCCGCCCGCGCGATGCTGAGCAGGGCCTTGAAGGTCTCGAGCAAGTGATCGGCCTCGGCGATGCTCGACTCGATGGCCGCGCGGTAGTCCCTATCGCTCTTCGCCTCCATCAAGGTGACTTCCAATCGGCTGCGCAACCGCGTCAGGGGACCGCGCAGGTCGTGGGCGATGTTGTCGCTCACCTGCTTCATGCTTTCGAGGAGCTGCTCGATGCGGTCGAGCATCGCGTTCAGGTTGGCGGCGAGCTGATCGAACTCGTCGTCGCGGCCGCTGACCGGAATCCGCTGGCCGAGATCGCCGGCCATGATCTCGCGGCTGGTCGCGTTGATGCGCTCGATGTCGCGCAGCAGCGAGCGGCTCATCAGCAGGCCGCCGATCGAGGTCAGCGCGATGATGGCGGCGATGCCCCAGATCAGGGTCTCGCGAATCAGATGCGAGACGCGGGTGCGCTCGCGAATGTCGTGGCCGACGAGCAGCCGCAGGCCCTCGCCGAGATCGAACAGCCGGGCCCGGCCGAAGTTGATGCCGCCGCCTTCGGCGTCGGGGAACTCGAGCGGAAAGGTAACCCAGCCGCCGGGTTCCGGCACTTCGTCCGGCCAGCGCGAGAGGTTGCCGGCGAGCGGCGTGAGGCTGCGGTCGACCAGCAGATAGAGGCCGCGGGCGGGATCGTTGGTTGCGCTGCGCCGGCGAATCGACTCGACCAGGCCGGCCGGCCCGCGCTGCTGGTACTGCTCGGCGAGGCCGCGTATCTCGGCGTCGATGGTCGCGTCGATCTGGCGCGACAGGGAGTCCGTGGTCGTCCAGTAGATGATCGCGACCAGGACCAGGATCGAGGCGCTGAACAGGCAAAGATAGATCAGCGCGATGCGCAGGACGCGCGAGCGGAGCAGGCTAGTGGGTTCTACGCTCACGCTGTCGTCCGAATGTGAGTGTCCTAGTCGGATGCACGCAGGCAGTATCCCGAGCCGCGCACGGTGTGCAGCAGCGGCTGTGCGAAGTCCTTGTCGATCTTGCGCCGCAGGCGGCTGACGTGGACGTCGATCACGTTGGTCTGCGGGTCGAAGTGATAGTCCCAGACCTGCTCCAGCAGCATGGTCCGCGTCACCACGCGCGGCGCGTGGCGCATCAGGCACTCGAGCAGCTTGAACTCCCGCGGCTGCAGGTCGATCGCCTGACCGGCACGGGTCGCCGTCCGCGCCAGCAGGTCGAGCTCGAGGTCGCCGACCCGCAGCGCGGTCTCCGGCGTCTCCGACTGCGCCGGGCGCCGGAGCAGGGCCTCGACGCGGGCCAGCAGCTCGGAGAAGGCGAAGGGCTTCACCAGGTAGTCGTCGCCGCCGCCGCGCAGGCCCTTGACCCGCTCCGAGACCTCGCCGAGCGCGCTGAGGAACAGCACGGGCGTCGACTTGCCGGCGCCGCGCAGGGTCTCGACCAGCGACAGGCCGTCGAGGCCCGGCAGCATGCGGTCGACGATCGCCAGGTCGAAGTCCTCTCCGACGGCGCGCACCAGGCCCTGCTTGCCGTCGTGGGCGATCTCGGTGACGTAGCCCGCCTCGGCGAGGCCCTTGACGATGAAGCCCGCCGTCTCCTTGTCGTCCTCGACCACCAGTATGCGCATGGCTTGCGGTCTCTCTGGCGTCCGTGAAAGCGTCGTGACTCTCCGATCTGCCCGGGGCGCCGTCAACGCCGCGGGCCGGGCCCCTCGGGACCCGGCCCCGGTCGGCATTGAGGCCGCCGGCTCGATCAGACCTGGGCGAGGCGGAGGGCGACGAAGCGGGTGTCGCCGTCGCGCGCGATCATCAGGGTGGCGACCGGCTTGTCGTCGCGGCGCAGGGACTCGAGCGCGCCCAAGGCCTCGTCGGGGCTGCGCAGGTCCTGCAGGGCGATGCTGACGATCACGTCGCCGCGCCGGATGTCCTGGGCGGCCGCCGCGCTGTCCGGCTCGACGGCGACGACGAGCAGGCCGTCCGTGCCCTCGGCCAGGTCCGGTCGGCTGCGCTCCCGCTCGTCGAGGGCGACGACCGAGAGGCCGGTGCCGGGCAGAACGGTCGCACCGCCCGGTTGCGCGCCGGTCGAGGGTGCGGCGGCCTGCTTGCGCTGCTCGGGCAGCGAGCCGGTGGTCACACGGAGGGTCTCCGGTTCGCGACCGCGCCAGACCTCGACGGCGACCGTCTTGCCGGGCTTGGTGGCGGCGACCAGGCGGGGCAGGTCGCGCATCTTCTCGACCGCCTGCCCGTCCCAGTCGAGCACCACGTCGCCGCTACGGAAGCCCGCGCCCTCGGCCGGGCCGCCCTCGACCAGCGAGGCAATCAGCGCGCCGCGCGGCGCCTCCAGGCCGAGGCCCTCGGCGATGTCCGGCGTCACCTGCTGGATCTGCACGCCGAGCCAGCCGCGCTCGACGAAACCGGACTCGCGCAACTGGGCGATGACGGACTCGGCGAGGTTCGAGGGGATGGCGAAGCCGATGCCGACGCTGCCGCCGTTCGGGCTGAAGATCGCGGTGTTGACGCCGACCACGTCGCCCTCGGCATTGAAGGAGGGGCCGCCGGAGTTGCCGCGGTTGATCGGCGCGTCGATCTGCATGTAGTCGATCAGGGCGCCGCCGGGCAGCGCGCGGCCGCGCGCCGAGACGATGCCGGCGGTCACCGTGCCGCCGAGGCCGAAGGGATTGCCGACGGCGAGCACCCAGTCGCCGGGCCGGACCGCGTCGGAGTCGCCGAACTCGACGGTCGGCAAGGCGCGCTCGGCCTCGATCTTCAGGAGCGCCAGGTCGCTGCGCTCGTCGCCGCCGACCAGGGTCGCCTCGTAGCTGTCGCCGTCGCTCAGGATGACGGTGATCTCGCCGCCCTGCTCGACGACGTGGTTGTTGGTGACGACGTAGCCCTCGGCGTCGACGATGAAGCCGGAGCCGGCCGAGAGGGCGCGCTGGCCGAGACCGGGCCCGCCCTGATGCGGGCCGAGCGGCGGCATCTGATCGCCGAAGAAGCGCTCCAGGAAGTCGCGGAAGGGCGAGTCCGGCCCGAACTGGCGGAAGGGGTCGCGCGGGTCGCCGCCGCCGGCGACGGCGGGCCGCTCGATCTCGACCGAGATGTTGACGACGACCGGCGAGACCGCGGCCGCCAGGTCGGCGAAGCTGTCGGGCGCGGGCCGGGCCCAGGCGGGCAGGGCGAGCGACGTGGCCAGGCCGACGGCGAGGGCGGCGCCGGCCAGGCGGCGGCGCGACCGGCGCTGCGACGGCCCGGCTTCGAGGGTCGGAACGTTGGGTGACATGACGTCTATCCTCCACGGCAAGGGTCGGCGGGTCGCCAGGCGACTCGCTACTCGGCCGAGAGATGGGCCGCGGCGCCTTGCGGGCGCCTGACGGCGAGATGAAATCGAGGACAGGTTGGCCGGCCGTCTAGCTGCGCTTGGAGTCCAGGCCGAACAACGGCCGGCAGAGGATGCCGAGGTGGGTGCCGACGAGCGCGGCGAGCAGCCAGAGCCAGCCGTGCAGGCTGCCCGAGGCGATGCCGGAGAAGTAGGCGCCGACGTTGCAGCCGAAGGCGAGGCGGGCGCCGTAGCCCATCAGCAGGCCGCCGAGGGCCGCGGCCAGGGCCGGGCCGAGCGGCACGCGGCCGGCCGGTGCGAAGCGGCCGGCGAGGCTCGCCGCCATCAGGGCGCCGGCGACGATGCCGAAGTTCATGACCGAGGTGCTGTTCTCGAACAGGCTGCCTTCCAGCGCCGCCTTCGGGAAGCGCCAGGTCCAGAAGGGCCAGCTCGCGACGTCGAGGCCCAGCGCGCCGGCGGCCTTGGCGCCCCAGAGCGTGTAGCCGAAGCTGACGGTCCAGGCGTGGCCGGCGACCGCGAGGGTCGCGACGTTCAGCAGGGCCAGCAGCAGCGCGCCCCAGAGCAGCGGCCAGGGCCCGCTCAGCAGGCGCGCGGCGCCGCTCTGCGGCCTTGTGATCGGCTCCAGGGCACCGTGGCGCCGGCGCTCGAGCCAGATCGTCCCCAGGGCGATCAGGGCGAAGACGGCGAGCTGCAGCGCCAAGGCGGGCGCCCAGCCGAGCGCGCGCGACAGCGAGACGCTGCCCAGGCTCGGCGCGTCGAGCCACCAGGGCAGGTGGGCGCTGCCGACGACCGAGCCGACCATGAAGAAGACCAGCGTGACGACCATGCGGGTCGAGCCGCCGCCGAGGGCGAAGAGGGTGCCGGAGGCACAGCCGCCGCCGAGCTGCATGCCGATCCCGAACAGCGCCGCCCCGACCACCACCGAGAGGCCGACCGGCGCGATCGCGCCGCCGACCGACTGGCCGAACAGCGAGCCGTTGGCGAGCACCGGCAGGAAGATCGCGCTGGCCAGGGCCAGCATGACCATCTGGGCGCGCAGGCCCGCGCCGCGGCCCTCGGCCAGGAGACGGCGCCAGGAGCCGGCGAAGCCGAAGGTGGCGTGGTAGAGCACCAGGCCGAGGGCGCCGCCGATCAGATAGAGCGCGGCCATGCGCCAGCCGACCGCGGCGGCCAGGGCGAGGGCGCCGCCGAGCAGCAGCAGGCCGGCCGGCAGCACCACCCGCGGGTCCGGCCCGGGCCAGCCGGCCGCTTCGGGCAGGGCCGCGGGCCGTCCCGCCTCGCCGAGCGCCAGAGTCACGGCTTGATCTCGTAGGCGTCGCTAGTCAGTTCGCCTTCACCTCGACCGGGCGCGCCGGATCGGCGGTCCAGTCGACCATCGAGCCGTCGTAGAGCTTGGCTGACTCGTTGCCGAGCAGCTCGCGGCTGACGAACCAGCCCAGCGACGCCCAGTGGCCGGTGTTGCAGAAGGCGATGGTCTCCTGCTCCGGCTCGACGCCGGCCATCTTCAGGAGCGCGGCGGCGGTGGTCGCGGAGACCAGCGTCCCGCCGTACTCGGTCAGCTTGCCCTGGGGCAGCGAGGCCGCGCCGGGCAGGGTGCCGGCCTGCCGGGCCATGGGGTGCTTGGCCTCGCCGCGGTACTGCGCATCAGGCCGGACGTCGATCAGCGCCGCGTCGCCCTCGATGGCCGCGGCCACCTCGCCGCGGTCGGCCAGCAGCTCGGGGCGGAAGGCGGCGGTGAAGGACTTGGCGGGCCGGGTCACCGCGCCGGTCTCGACCGGCCGGGCCGGGTCGGCCGCATAGGCCTTGTAGCCGCCGTCGAGGATCGAGACCCGGTCGTGGCCGAGCACCTTGAAGGTGAAGAAGACGCGGGTCGCGCTGCCCATGTCGAGGGCGCTCTTGCCGCCGCTGACCAGCACGACGTGGTCGTCGTTGCCGATGCCCAGGCCGCCGATCAGGGCCTCGAGATCGGCGACCGGCGGCAACTGGCCGACCACGCCGTCGACCTGGGTCCGCCAGCCGGCCCGCAGATAGTCGCTGTAGATCGCGCCCGGCACGTGGCCCGCCAGGTAGTCGGTCCGCGACTGCTTGCCGAGCTGGTTGCGGAGGTCGAGGACGACCAGGTCCGGCTTGTCCAGGTTCGCGGCCAGCCAGTCGGCGTCGACCAGGGCCGGCACCGCGCCGGCCGCCGCGGCCTGCGGCGCCCAAAGCGCGACCAGCAAGGCCAGGAAGAGCTTTCGCATGTTTCGCCTCCGCGGGCCCGCGCCCGCTCGATGGGGTGAGAATCGATCGCAGTCTATCCCAGGCAACGGCCCGATGCCCCGGGCAATCGACCGTGAATACGCGTCCGTGACCCGGGGCCGTGAAGACGCGCCGTCAAGGCCCTGTTAACCACGCCGTCGGAGACTTGGCGCCTAGTGAAAGGCGCCCAGCGATGACCGACAAAGACAGCGACCCGCGGCGATCCGCGACCCCGGCGACGGTGCCCGACAAGGCGCCCGACCGGCGGCTCTACCGGGATCCCTTCGTCGGCCGGGGCATATGCGCCAAGGCCCGCGCGCTGTCGCCCCAACAGCGCGGGCCGGTGACCCAAGGCTGTCCGCGCTGCGGCGCCGTGCAGGACCCGGAGACGCCCTTCGATCAGCGGCCCTGCCTGCTGGAAGGCGTCGCGCTCGACATCCTGGCCCTCGAGGCCGAGGAAGAGATGGACGGCGTCCGGGCGCAGCTCACCGGGCCCCTGGAGTTCTGAGCCCCGCTCATCGAGCTTTGGTGTCAGTGCTGCCGGGCGCGGACGATGATCGCGGTGATTTGTTCCTCGCCCAGGGCCTTGCAGGCCTCCAGCCGGTGCAGGCCCTCGACCAGGACATAGCGGTCCTTGTCCTGGCGGACGTTGATCGGCACCTGCAGCCCGTTCTCCAGGATGCTCTCGGCCAGCTCGGCGACCAGCTCGGGCTTGAGGGTCGTGCGCCGCTTGGTCGGCACGTAGATCTCGGCGATCGGGACTTGGACGTCGTCCATGGCATCGGGCTCTCGTCTGGCGCGGGGCGAAGCCCCACATAGTAGCTCAAGCGCCTCCGGCCTGGAATTTCCGGCCTGGCGTTTCCGGGTGCGGCAGTCTATCTGCTGCGCTGTAAGCCTTCAGGAGAGCCGCGCCATGACAGCCTGCATCGTCGGCTGGAGCCACACGCCGTTCGGCAAGCATCCCGAAGAAGACGTCGAATCGCTGATCGTCTCGGTGGTGCGCGATGCCGTCGCCGACGCCGGGCTGGCGCCCAGGGACATCGACGAGATCGTCGTCGGCAACTTCAACGACGGCTTCGCGGCCCAGGGCTTTCCCTCCTCGCTGGTGCTGCAGGCCGACGAGGGCTTCCGCTTCACGCCCTCGACGACGGTCGAGAACGCCTGCGCCACCGGCTCGGCCGCGGTGCACAGCGGCATCAAGGCGATCGGCTCGGGCCGCGCCCGCTTCGTCCTGGTGGTCGGCGTCGAGACCATGACCGGGCTCTCGGGGCCTGAGCTCGGCGGCGTCCTGATGAAGTGCGCCTACATGAAGGAGGAGGGCGAGATCGAGGGCGGCTTCGCCGGCGTCTTCGGCCGCATCGCCCAGCAGTACTTCCAGCGCCACGGCGACCAGAGCGACGCGCTGGCCCGCATCGCCGCCAAAAACCATCGCAACGGCACGGCCAATCCCTACGCGCAGATGCGCAAGGACCTGGGCTACGACTTCTGCCGCAATCCCTCGGACAAGAACCCGGTGGTCGCCGGGCCGCTGAAGCGCACCGACTGCTCGCTGGTCTCGGACGGCGCGGCCGCGCTGATGCTGACCGACGTCGAGACGGCGCTCGCCATGCCCAAGGCGGTGGTCTTCCGGGCGGCCAAGCAGGTCAACGACTTCCTGCCCATGAGCAAGCGCGACATCACCCTCTTCGAGGGCTGCGAGCTGGCCTGGCAGCAGGCGCTCGGCAGCGCCGGCGTGACGCTCGACGACCTCTCGCTGGTCGAGTCCCACGACTGCTTCACCATCGCCGAGCTGCTGCAGTACGAGGCCATGGGACTCGTGCCGCGCGGCCAGGGCGCGCGGGCGATCGAGGAAGGCTGGACGGAGAAGGACGGCAAGCTGCCGGTCAATCCCTCGGGCGGCCTCAAGTCGAAGGGCCATCCGATCGGCGCGACCGGCGTGTCGATGCACGTCATGGCCGCGCTGCAACTGCGCGGCCAGGCCGAGGACATGCAGGTCGAGGACGCGAAGCTGGCCGGTGTCTACAACATGGGCGGCGCCGCGGTCGCCAACTACGTGTCGATCCTGGAGCCGCTGCGCTGAGGCTGTAGCGCTCGATCCGAGATAGGGGGAAGGGGAAGGCGATGTTCAAGGCGGTCGTCTTGGAAGAGACCGACGGCAAGGTATCGGCCGGCGTGCAGGAGCTGGAGGAGTCACGCCTGCCCGAGGGCGACGTCACCGTCGCGGTCGACTATTCCACGATCAACTACAAGGACGGCATGATCCTCAAGGGGATCGGCCGGCTGGTGCGGAGCTATCCCCACGTCCCCGGCATCGACTTCGCCGGCACGGTCGAGGCGAGCGAGCACGCCGGCTTCAAGCCGGGCGACAAGGTCGTGCTGACCGGCTGGCGGGTCGGCGAGATGCACTGGGGCGGCTTCTCCCAAAAGGCCCGGGTCAAGGGCGACTGGCTCGTGCCCCTGCCGCCGGGCTTCGAGGCGCGCCAGGCCATGGCCGTCGGCACCGCGGGCTTCACCGCCATGCTCGCGGTGATGGCGCTCGAGGACCATGGCTTGACGCCCGACACTAGCGCCGGTGGGGGCGAAGTGCTGGTCACCGGCGCGGCCGGCGGCGTCGGCTCGGTCGCCACGGCGATCCTCGCCAAGCTGGGCTACCAGGTGGCGGCCTCCACGGGCCGCGTCGAGACCCACGACTATCTGAAGGGCCTCGGCGCCACCACCTTGGTGGCGCGCGACGAGCTGGCCGAGGCGCCGAGCCGGCCGCTCGACAAGGAGCGCTGGGCCGGTTGCATCGACTCTGTCGGCGGCACGACCCTGGCCCACGTCCTGACGCAGATGGCCTATGGCAGCTCCGTCGCGGCCGTCGGCCTGGCCGGCGGCAACGATCTGAACAGCACGGTGCTGCCCTTCCTGCTGCGCGGCGTGAACCTGCTCGGCATCGACTCGGTGATGTGCCCGCAGGACCGGCGGCGCGCCGCCTGGGACCGCGTCGCGAGCGACCTGCCGATGGAGAAGCTCGACGCCATGGTCCAGGAGGTCGCGCTCGGCGACTTGCCCGGCATGGCCGACACCATTCTCAAGGGCCAAGTGCGCGGCCGGACGGTGGTCAACGTCAACGCCTAGGCGCGGCGCCGACACCAGAACTGATACATCGTCCGGAAGCTCTCCGGGTTCTCCGCTTCGAAGCTCGACCAGGTGTCGAGGTCGGTGAGCGTCTTGTCCTGTGGGAAGCGCGCGGCGTAGGCGCGCGGCAGCGTGGGGTCGACGAACTCGAAGCCGAGGAAGTCGAGGCCGAGCGCGTCGAGCGCGGCGGCGATCTCCGCCAGCGAGAAGCCGACCTCCTGCACGTGGAACAGCAGGTCGCGGCAGCCGGAGAGGCTGTAGAAGTCCAGCTCGCCGAGCACGGCGCGTGCCGGGTCGGTCTCGGGTAGCGCGATCAGTCTCTGGCGCGCGGCGCGCAGGCCGTCGGGATCGCGCGGGCAATCGGCGACGAGGTCGCGCGCGGTCCGCAGGTGGCGGCGGGCGGTGCGGCTGTAGAGGCCGATGCGCATGAAGCCGCCGTCGTCGAGCAGGGCGAGCAGGCGGCGCCAGCCGGCCAGCGGGTCCTCCAGGTGGTGTAGCACGCCCATGGACTCGATCAGGCCGTAGCGTTGCGTGCCGGGCGCCAGGCTCAGCAGGTCGGCCTGGGCGAAGCGCAGGTTCGCCTGGCCGAGGTCGCGGGCCTGGCGGGCGGCGTAGGCGAGAGAGCGGCGGCTGAGATCGACGGCCAGCACATCGGCACCGGCGAAGCGGCGGGCGACGTCGAGCGCATGCTTGCCGGTGCCGCAACCGGCGACCAGGACCTTCAGGGCCGTGTCGCTCGGCATCGATCGCAGCGACGCTTGATGCGGGAAGAGCTCTCGGAGCACCGCGCCGAGCGGGCGCGGCTCGGCGGCGCGCGCGCTCAGCCAGCGCGGGTAGGGGTTGTCTTCGTACTGTTGCCGCACCGCCTGCGAGGTCGCGTCGTCGATCGGCGTCAGGCTCGGCAGGTCCGCCTCGATCTCGCGCTCGGCGAGCGGCTCGCGAAGCTGGAGCCGGTGGAGGTCCGCAACGGCATCGCCTTGCGGAGCTATGTCCTGTGCATGCGGCAGTGCCGCCAAGGGGCGGTAGAGGGCGTAGGTCAGGAGCGCGGGTGACAGCAAGTCGCTCGAAGCGGGCACCTCGAGCAACGCGCGTTCCGCCATAGTCTCGGCGTAGGCGAAGTCGTTGAGCCAGCTTTGGCAGGCGAGGGCGGCGAAGAAGCCGGGCGCGCCTGACATCACCTCTTTGGCGCGCGCTTCGGTCAGGCACAGCCGGCGGATGCCGGTCAGCAAGCGCTCGAATGCGACATCCGGCAATATGCAGCGCGTCAGCAGACGCCGTAAGAGCGGTTGCTCGAGAAAGGCGGAAGCCTCTGAACCGGTCAGCCAGTCAAGCAGCGCGTCGTCGTCGTTTGCAGCGGCGAGTGCGCATTGCACGGCGGGCTCGAGACGCAGCAGGGACAGGAGGGCAGGCGCCAACGGCTGCGGGTCGATGCCGTCGTCGTCGAGAAGGCACGCCGCGGCAGCGCGCAGCTCCGCGTTGGCCGTGCGGAAGCGGATCGGCCGCAGGGCCGTCGCGAAGCCTTGGCGGTGTGCTTTGTTCGCGGGGTCCAGGCGTTCTGCCGCGAGGTAGTGCGGCAGGCTGTCCTCGAAGCGGCCGAGCTGGGCGAGCAGGCCGGCGAGGTTGCCTTGGGCGGCGGCGTAGTCGGGCGCCAAGGCGGCAGCGCGGCGGAAGGACTCCGCCGCCTCGTCGAGCTTGCCAAGGCGCTTGAGAGCGATGCCGAGGTTGTTGTGCAGCTCGGGCTGACGGCCATGCGTGCGGATCAAGCCGCGATAGGCCTTCGCGGCGGCCTCGGGCCGGCCGGCGCGCAGGGCCTCGTTGGCCGCCCGGAAGCGCCGGAGGGCTTCGTTGCCGGGTCTGGCCGCCGATTTCTTCCCGGATTTGGCGGCTCTAGGTCCCCTTTTGGACATATCCCTGGCTGAAATCGGCAGAAATCCTTGGGTGGAGCCGCTTTTCCGCGGCCTCTCAGGGTTTGTCACCTTTGCGACACAACCGGAAACTGCTTATCTTACAGTCTTGGGGTCGGGAACAAGCGGGAGGCTAGACATGGGGCGTATGACGGGCGCTCTACTGATCGCCTTGGTGGCGAGCGCCTGCAGCAACCCCTGGGCCGATCTGCGGCCGAGCGAGGCGGAGATGAACCGGGCCAACTGGCTCGAAGGCTCGTCCGTCGCGCTGGCGCCCCGCGCCTGCTACCGGACTCTGGCTCGCGTGGACTGCTATGCCCAGCCGCAGGCGGGCGAAGCCGAGCGCAGAGTCGGCTGGTTCGATGCGCCGATCGATTAGCGCCTTCCTTGTCGCTCTCGGCTTGGCGCCGGCGCTGCTGCTGTCGGCGCCCTCGGCGTCCGCGGTCGAGCAGCAGTTCTTCGACTGGGGCCAGGGCCTCTCCTGGTATCAGGAGCAGGCAGCCGCCGGCAACGCGGAGGCGCAGTACCGGCTCGGCGTGATCCTGGAGCGCGGCGTCGGCACCGGCAACGACCTCGCCGAAGCGCGGCGCTGGTATCGGGCTGCGGCCGAGCAGGGACATGCGACCGCGCAGTTCCGGCTGGCCGGCATGCTGCAGTCGGGGCGCGGCGGGCCGGCGGACCTGACCGCCGCGGCGGAGTGGTACAGCGCGGCCTGCGACGAAGGCATCGGCGTGGCCTGCTACAACCTCGGCGTTCAACTGGAGCGCGGCCTCGGCCTGCCGACCGATCTCGCGGGGGCCGCGGCCTTCTATGCGGTGGCCGCCAAGGCGGGCGTCGGCACCGCGGCGGCGAACCTCGCCTTGATGTACCTGGAGGGCCGCGGCGTGAAGGAGAACCGCGTGCTGGCGGCCTCCTGGCTGACCCTGGCCGACATCGCCGGCGCGCCCGGCGCGGCGCAGGCGCGCAATGACGTGTTCGCGACTCTGAGCGAGCAGGAGCGCCAGGCGGCCAACGCCCAAGCCCTGGAGTTCATGGGCAACTAGCGGCCGTCGGCCGACCCTCACGCCTGTCCCGTCATCAACACGGCTGCGCCCTGCAATCGGCCCTCGCGCAAGCGCGCCAGCGCCTCGTTGGCCTCGGCGAGCGGCAGGCGCTCGACCGTCGTCTTCACCGGCACCTTGTGGGCGATCGCCAGGAAGGCCTCGCCGTCGCGCCGGGTCAGATTGGCCACCGAGAGCAGGCGGCGCTCGCGCCACAGCAACTCGTAAGGAAAGCTCGGGATGTCGCTCATGTGGATGCCGGCGCAGACCACCGTGCCGCCCGGCACGACCGCGCGCAGCGCCGCCGGCACCAGCGCGCCGACCGGCGCGAAGAGGATCGCCGCGTCCAGCGGCTCCGGCGGCAACTCGTCGGAGCCGCCGGTCCAGGCCGCGCCGAGGCGCCTGGCGAAATCCTCGGCGGCGCTGTCGCCGGGGCGCACGAAGGCGAAGACCTTGCGGCCCTCCCAGCGGGCGACCTGGGCGACGATGTGTGCGGCGGCGCCGAAGCCGTAGAGGCCGAGCCGCTCGCCGTCGCCGGCCATGGTCAGCGCCCGGTGGCCGATCAGGCCGGCGCAGAGCAGCGGCGCGGCCTCGGCATCGTCGTAGGCCTCGGGCAGCGGGAAGCAGTAGCGCTGGTCGGCCAGGGCGTAGTCGGCGTAGCCGCCGTCCAGGGTGTAGCCGGTGAAGGCGGCCCGCTCGCAGAGGTTCTCGCGGCCGCTGCGGCAATAGGGGCAGTCGCCGCAGGTCCAGCCGAGCCAGGGAATGCCGACGCGCTGACCGGGCAGCAGGGCGGAGGGGCCCGGCCCGACCGCCTCGACCCGGCCGACGATCTCGTGGCCGGGCACGACGGGCAGCTTGGGGTCCGGCAACTCGCCGTCGACCAGATGCAGGTCGGTGCGGCAGACGCCGCAGGCCGCGACATGCACCAGGACCTGGCCCGCGGCCGGCGTCGGCACGGCCTGTTCGTGCAGCCTTAGGGGCGCGCCGGCACGCTCCAAGCACATGGCGCGCATGGTGCCGCTGCTCACGAGCGGGGCGTCCCGTGGCGCTGCCGCAGGGCGGCGAGTCTGCGCTGCCGGGCGCGGCGGGCGGCCTGGGCGCGGCGCAGCCAGGCCAGGGTCGGGCCGCGCCGCGTCGCGCCGCCGAGGGCCAGGGCGGCCAGGGCGTCGCGGATCTGATCGCTCAGGAGGGCGATCTCGGCCCGCTGGGCATGCAGCGCCCGCTCGAGCGGTCGGCGCAGGACGATCGCGGGCTGGTGGTCGGGTCTGACGGGCATCGCTGTCGGCTCGGCGCTCTTCGCTGTGTCAGATACAGAATGAAGCGTCCGTGACGTTACGTCTTGTCTCGAACGATCGCGGGCCGGCCTAGACCCCGAGCAGCTCGGCCGCCGTCAGTATGCGGTAGACGAGGCGCACCTGCGAGAGCGGGATCTCGATCTCGCCCCGGGGGTTGAACTGCAGCAGGCGCAGCTTGCTCGGGCCGCGCCCCAGCAGACGCTTGATGTAGCAGGGGCCGGCCTGGCCGTTCTCGTCGAGCAGCTCGACCAGCACGTCGCAGCCGGCGTGGGCCGGGCGGCCCGGGTGGACGAAGACCAGGTCGCCCTCCTCGTAGCGCGGCACCATCGAGGTGCCGACCACGTAGATGGCGAAGACGTTGCGCGCCTGGGCGATGCCCGGCGGCCGCAGCACGTAGTCGACCACCTCGCCGTTGAACTCGAAGCAGCCGTCGTCGCCGCCGACGGCGACGCCCCTGAGCGGCACGTCGCGCTGCAGGCTCGCACCGGCCGGCAGGTCGAAGCGCTGGCCGCCGCCCGCGGCCGCGCCTTGGCCGCCGCCGGCGTCGCCGGCCTTGGCGAAAGGCTCGCCGATGCCGGTCAGCAGCCAGGCCCAGGACACGCCGAGATGCTCGGCGTAGAGCCGGGCGGCCTGCTCGGAGAGGCCCCGGCCGCCGACCGCCCGCGGGCCTTTCTCGTGCGCCCGATAGGTCACTTCCGGCACGTCGGCGGCGCGCGCGAAGGCAGCGGCGGAGCGATAGCCGGCCTGTTCCCGGGCCCAGCGTAGTCGCTCGGAAGGCAGGTTGAGCATGATACGGCTTGTACCACTGAAAGCGGTAAAAATCATCCACAATATGTATTGACACGTGTAGCGCGCAAAAGTAGTGTTTCTCCTAACGAACACCACTGATCGTACCGATTTCTCGGCGGCAGCGGTGGCGAAGAAGCGGCGGGACGGCAAGCGGGGCAGGGGTTTCGACGGCATCGAGGGAGGCTGGGACGTGAGCATCGTGGGGAGCGCGGGACCGCAAGCCGGGTCCCATGGCGAGCCGTCGAGGGGGCGCTTTGCCCTGGCCATGCCGATACGGCCGCTGCGTTGGACCGCGGAGCCCGGACCGGCGCCGCGACGCTGCCAATGGCTCGATGGCGAGCCGCCCTTCCTGGATACGGACAAGTGCGGCCGGCCGACCGTCGACAAGACGTCCTATTGCGCGGCCCACCTGGCGCGCTCTCGGGTGGCCGAAGAAACGGCTGAGCGATTTGTCGAGGGGGCGGTCGCGGGTTCGGCCGGCGGCGGTGCGCCGACTCCCTAGCGCCACCCGGCGTGTGCAAGCCGCCGAGCGGGATCACCGATGGCAGGAGGCCGGCTGAGTCATGGCTAGGAGAAAGTCACCGGAGCGAGGCGGCGGCGCGCGCAAGAGCGGCGGGTTTCTCGAAGCGGAGGACGCGGCGCCGATCCGCCGGGCGCGACGCAGCTCGTCCTGGTCGCTGCCCGAGGAGGGGGACAGGAAGGCGCGCCATCGCGGCATGGCGGAAAGCGCCGGGCCGATCTTCTACCGCAAGCAACACGGCGCCCTGAGCGACGACAGCGGCCCGGTCGTCGAGCGCTTCGCCCGCCAGCTCCCGGACAGCGACGGCCGGCCGGGCCATCCCCACCGGGTCCACGACACCTTGGCCGTCCTGCATCGGCGCGGCTCCATCGACGGCGACGCGCTCGAGGCCGGCCGACGCTTCGAGGAGGACTTCGCCCGCGCCGGGCTCAACACGCTGCATGCCCGCGACCTCTCGCGTCTCTCCGGTGGCGGCGGTCAGGATCTGAACGAAGTCATGCTGGCCGGTCGCGAGCGGGTCGCGCGCGCCCTGAAGGCGCTCGGCGGCCACGCCAGCCCGGGCGGCGCGGCGATCTGGTCGGTGCTCGGCGAGGGCCGGACGATCAAGGAATTCGCCCGGAGCTCGCAGTTCGGCGCCGGCCGCTCGCTCGACGAGAAGGTGGCCAAGGGCATCGTCATCACCGCCCTCGCGACCCTGGCGGCGCACTACGGATTCTCGCGTTGATTGTTTTTCTTCTTGACAATGGCCATCGAAAGTGGCTATAAAACGCACGCTCGAGAGATCGGGCAAGACAACCCGTTCGGCGCCGCCGGGCGGGTTTTTTCGTGGGCGGTCGGCACTTCGGTGCCGCGCATCACTCCTCTAAGAACACATGACGGCGGGCATGGCCTATCGGGCGAGCGATCAGGACCGCGAGGCCGTGGCCTTGATGGTCGGCTACGGCATTCCGCTGGACGAGATCCGCCGGGTGGTGATCAACCCGGCGACCGGCAAGGCGATCAGCAAGGCGACGCTGACCCGGCACTTCCGCAAAGAGATCGAACAGGGCTTCGCCAAGGCCAACGCCAAGGTCGCCGAGTCCCTGTTCCTGCAGGCGACCGGTCAGCCGGAGGTCGTGGTCGACGGCAAGGTCGTGCAGAAGGAGCGCCCGCCCAACACCAGCGCGGCGATCTGGTGGACCAAGGCGCGCATGGGTTGGAAGGCGAGTGGCGAGAGCGACGAGTCGAAAGACAAGCCGGCCGGCAAGCAAGCCGCCGGCCGCAAAGCCGACGGCGCGACGCCGGACAAGCAAGGCCAAGTCGTCGTCTACCTCCCGGACAACGGTCGAGACCAGGCCGCAGAAGGGCCCGCAGGAGAGCTTCCTCGCAAGCCCGGCTGACATCGCGATCTACGGTGGCGCGGCCGGCGGCGGCAAGACCTTCGCGCTGCTGCTGGAGCCGCTGCGCCACCTCGGCAACGCCGGCTTCGGCGCCGTCATCTTCCGGCGCACCTCGACTCAGGTGCGCCAGGAGGGCGGGCTCTGGGACGAAAGCCGCGCGCTCTACGGCCCGCTCGGCGGCCAGGCGCGCGAGCAACGGCTGGACTGGCGCTTCCCCTCGGGGGCCAAGATCGCCTTCAGCCATCTGGAATACGAGCGCGACCGCTTCAGCTGGGACGGCGCGCAGATCCCGCTGATCGGCTTCGATCAGCTCGAGCACTTCACCGAGCGGCAGTTCTTCTACCTGCTCGGCCGCAACCGCTCGACCTGCGGCGTGCGCCCCTACATCCGGGCGACCTGCAACCCGGACCCGGAGTCCTGGCTGGCGGACTTCGTCGCCTGGTGGATCGACGCGGAGAGCGGTTACGCCATCGCCGAGCGCAGCGGCCGGCTGCGCTGGTTCCTGCGCTTCGACGACAGCATCGTCTGGGCCGACAGCGACGAGGCGCTGACCGCCGAGCACGGCATGGACCGGCAGCCGCTGTCGGTCACCTTCATCGCCGCGAGCCTGCAGGACAACCGCATCCTGCTGGCGCGCGACCCGGGCTATCGCGCCAAGCTGCGCGCGCTGCCGAAAGTCGAGCGCGAGCGCCTGGAGCGCGGCAACTGGAAGATCCGGCCGGCGGCCGGGCTCTACTTCCAGCGGGCCTTCTTCGAGATCGTCGCGGCCGCGCCGGCCGGCGGGCGCGCCGTGCGGGTCTGGGACCTGGCCGCCAGCGAGGCCGGCAAGGGCAAGGACCCGGACTGGACCGCCGGCGTGCGGATGCGCCGGGCCGAGGACGGCAGCTTCCTCGTCGAGGACGTCGTGCGGCTGCGCGGCTCGCCCCTGAAGGTCGAGCGCGCCCTGCTCAACACGGCGACCAGCGACGGGTCCGAGGTCGAGATCGGCATCCCGCAGGATCCCGGACAGGCGGGCAAGGCGCAGGCCCAGAGGTTCGTACGGCTGCTGGCCGGCTACCGCGTGCGCCTGTTGCGCGAGCGCGGCGACAAGGTGACGCGGGCGGCGCCGCTCTCGGCCCAGGCCGAGGCCGGCAACGTCCGGCTGGTCAAGGGGCGCTGGAACGGCGCCTTCCTGGCCGAGCTGGAGTCCTTTCCGGATGGCCACGACGACCAGGTCGACGCGGCGGCGGGCGCCTTCGCCCTGCTGGTCGGCGGCGGCCGGCCGCGCTTGAGGAGGCTTTGAATGAACCTGCGCGCGGCCTGGAAGGCGCTCTGGCAGAGGCAGACCAAGGCCAGCGGCGTCGGCCCGATGCTCGCCCTGCAGATGACCGGGCAGCCGCTCTTCATGGGGCGGCGCTACGAGGACTTCGCGGGCGAGGGCTACCGCAAGAACGTCGTGGTGCATCGGGCGATCAACGAGATCAGCCGCAGCGCCGCCGCGGTGCCCTGGGTCCTGCACGAACGCTCGGCCGGTGCGCGCCGGCGCCTGACGGAGCATCCGCTGCTGGCGCTGCTGGCGCGGCCGAACCCGGCGATGGCGCGCGCCGAGTTCCTGGAAGCGGTCATCGGCTACCTGCAGATCGCCGGCAACAGCTACATCGAAGCTGTCGCCCCGGAGAGCGGCCGGGCGCCGCGCGAGCTCTGGCCGCTGCGGCCGGACCGCATGTCGGTGCTACCCGGGCCGACCGGGCTGGTCGAGGGCTACCTCTACCGGGTCGGCGGCAAGGAGAAGCGCTGGCCCTGCGACCCGGCGAGCGGCCAGGCGCCGGTGCTGCACCTGCGCACCTTCAACCCGGTGAACGACTGGTACGGCCTGCCGCCGGCCGAGGCCGCCGCCTTCGGCATCGACCAGCACAACGAGGCCGGCAAGTGGAACACGGCGCTGATCCAGAACGGCGCCCGGCCCTCCGGCGCCATCGTCTACGAGCCGGGCGAAGGGCTCGGCAACCTGGACGACGTCCAGTTCGCCCGGATCAAGAGCGAGATCGAGGAGCAGTACCAGGGCGCGCGCAACGCCGGCCGGCCGATGCTGCTGGAGGGCGGCCTCAAGTGGCAGGAAATGAGCCTCTCGCCGAAGGACATGGACTTCCTCGCCAGCAAGCACAGCGCCGCGCGCGACATCGCCCTGGCCTTCGGCGTGCCGCCGCAACTGCTCGGCATTCCGGGCGACAACACCTACTCCAACTACCAGGAAGCGCGCCTGGCCTTCTGGGAGCAGACGGTCATCCCGCTGCTGAGCCATGTCCGCGACGAGCTGAACGCCTGGCTGACGCCGATGTTCGGCGAAGGCCTCGCGCTCGACCTCGACCTCGACGAGGTCTCGGCCCTGGCGCCGCGGCGCGAGGCGCGCTGGCGCATGCTGACGCGGGCGGTGCAGTTCGATGTTCTGACGCGCGACGAGGCGCGGGAAGCGATCGGCTTCGGCAAGAGATGAGGACGTCGGCTCGTGAAACCTGAACCCGAGACGAAGCGGCTGTCGCCGGCCTATCAGTTCAAGCTGGCGACGATCGAGACGGCCGGCGGCTTCGCCGGCTACGCCAGCACCTTCGGCGGGCCGCCGGACAGCTTCGGCGACGTCATCGCGGCAGGCGCCTTCGCGCGCGGGCTGGCGGAGCATCGGGCGCGCGGCAGCCTGCCGGCCATGCTCTGGCAGCACGACGCGGGCGCGCCGATCGGCCGCTGGCTGTCGCTGCGGGAGGACGAGCGCGGCCTGGTGGTCGAGGGGCGGCTGACTCTCGAAGTGCAGAAGGCGCGCGAGGCCTACGCCCTGCTGCGCGACGGCGCGCTCAACGGCCTCTCGATCGGCTTCCAGGCACGGCGCAGCGAAGCCGGCAAGCACGGCGGGCGCCTGCTGACCGACATCGATCTCCTGGAGATCTCACTCGTGACACTCCCGGCCAACAGCGCGGCGCGGGTCGCGGCGGTCAAGAGCCGCGGGCGGATCGAGACGATCCGTCAGCTCGAGACCGCGCTCAGGGACGAGCTCGGTTTCTCGCACCGGGCCGCCAAGCGCTTGGCTTCGGGAGGCTGGCCTGCACTGACCGAACGGGACGTTCCCGGTGGAGGATCGGAAGACCTGGCCGCCGTCTTGCGACGCGCGACCGCCTGCCTCTCCGCTTACACCGAAAGGATGTCCCGCCATGGAGCTCAATGAGCTGAAGGGCCTCTTCGAAGAGCAGTTCAAGGCCTTCGAAGCCTTCAAGGAAGAGAACGACCGGCAGCAGGGCCGCAGCGAAGAGACGCTGCAGCGGCTCGACGGCCGGCTCGACGAGATCGAGACCGCGCTGCGGCGCAGCGGCCGCGGCCCGGCCGAGCCCGCCGAGGACCGCCTGGCGCCCGACGCGAAGGCCTACTTCGAATACCTGCGCTACGGCACCCGCGACGAGCCGAACCCGGTCAACAAGGCGCTCGGCCGCGAGGAGATGAAGGCTCTGACCGTCGGCAACGACCCGGCGGCCGGCTATCTCGCGCCCGCCGAGTTCGCCCGCGAGATCATCAAGGGCGAGGTCGAGTTCTCGCCCCTGCGCGACTGGGCGCGGGTCCGCGAGACCAGCCGCAACGCCCTGCAGCTCCCGCGGCGCACGGGCACCTTCGGCGCCGTCTGGACGGCCGAGCAGGGCACGCGCAGCGAGACCGAGGGCCTGACCTACGGGCTCGAGGATATCCCGACCCACGAGATGTACGCCCTGGTCGACGTCTCCCAGCAGATGCTGGAGGACAGCGAGTTCGACCTGGAGAGCGAGCTGCGCATGGAGTTCGCCGAGCAGTTCGCCGTCACAGAGGGCGCGGCCTTTGTCGACGGCAACGGCGTCGGGCGGCCCGAGGGCCTCCTCGACCATGCCGAGGTCGCCTCGACGGCCAGCGGCAGCGCGGCGAGCATCGCCGACGCCAGCGGCCAGGCCGACGGCCTGATCAGCCTCTGGCACGCCATCAAGACGGGCTACGCGATCCGCGGCGTCTGGCTGCTCAACCGCAGCACGCTCGCCGCCGTGCGCCGCCTGAAGGACAACCAGAAGCAATACGTCTGGCAGCCGGGCCTGGCGGTCGGCCAACCCAACACCATCCTCGGCTCGCCCTACGTCGAGGTGCCGGACATGCCCGACGAAGGCGCCGACGCGACGCCGATCGTGTTCGGCGACCTGCGCCGCGGCTACACCATCGTCGACCGCATCCAGCTCTCGGTGCTGCGCGACCCCTTCACCCAGGCGACCGCGGGCAAGATCCGCTTCATCGCCCGCCGCCGGGTCGGCGGCCAGGTGGTGCTGCCCGAGGCCATCGCCAAGCTCAAGTGCAGCACCTGACGGGAGGCCGAGCATGACCATGCGTGATCTTCACAACAACCTGGTGCCGACCCGGGCGATCCAGGTGCAGACCATCACCAGCTCGGCACTGGCGAGCGGCAACCTCGACCTCGCCGGCTCCAGCGCGGCCGAGGTCCTGGTGGACTTCGGCGACGTCAACGAGCTGGGCGACCCGCCGACCGGCGGCGCCCAGGTCGCGATCAAGCTGGAGCACGCCGACGATGACGGCACGGGTTCGCCCGGCAGCTATGCCGACGTGACCCTGCTGGACGTCATCGGGCCGAGCGCCGTGACCGGCGGCGTCGTCTCGACGGTGACCGACGACGCCTTGCCGGTGCGCGTCGGCTACGTCGGCGGCAAGCGCTTCCTGCGCGTCACCCTGACGCCCACGGCCCTGACCATCGGCGGGCCGATCGGCGCCTGGCTGCTGGCCGGCCGCCTGCGCCACGCCCCGGCGAGCTGACCGCCGCCGCCGGACCGGGGGCGAGGCCGGCAGGCTCCGTCCCCGGTCGCGGCGCGGCCGTGAGCGCGATCGCCGAAACCTGAAGCGAGACGAGAGAGCATGGCCAAGGAATCCGGAGTCCACGTTCTCCTCGCGGTGAGCGAGGGTAGCCCGATCAGCTACGTCACCGTGGCCGGGCAGCAGAACACGGAGTTCGTCGGCGAGACCGAGACGGACGACGTGACCGACAAGAGCCAGCAGGGCTGGGGCGCGACGCTCAACGTGCTGCGGCGGGCGACCGTGACCTGTCAGGGCAAGGCGGACTGGCCCGACAGCAGCGGCTTGGACGCGGTGCGCAATGCCTGGCAGAGCGGCAGCGACCTGCAATGCCGCCTGACCTTGAACGCCGCCGGCGCCAACTACACCGGCCTGTTCCAGGTGACCGCCTTCAACGTCAGCGGCACCCAGAGCGACGCGACGGAGTACGGCTTTACGCTCGCCAACAATGGCTCGCTGGTGTTTTCCGCGAGCTGACGCTCGCTGGTGTTTTTCGCGAGCTAACGCTCGCTGTCCCTCAGACGCCGGGCGGGCGCATCCGCGCCCTTGGCTTCGCGCCCATGGGGGCGCGGGGCCTCAATGGCCCAGTTCAAGTGGAGCGATCAGTGCAAGACTCGCAAGCCAATCCGCAGCGCGGTGAGGTCGAGATCTCGCTGGGCGGGCGGCGCTATGTGATGCGGCCTTCCTTCGCGGCGATCTCGGAGATCGAGACGCGGACGGGGCAGGGGGTGATCGGCTTGGCGCGTCGGCTGGCGGGCGGCGATATCCGGGTGTCGGACGTGGCGGCGATCGTCACCGCGGGGCTGCGGGCCGCGGGCGAGCCGGCCAAGCTCGAGACGGTGGGCGAGATGGTCCTCGAGGAGGGGCTCGCGTCGCTGGCGCCGAGCTTGGGGGCCTTCCTGGGCGCGGCCATCTCCGGTGCCGCGCCGCCGCCGCCGCCGCCGCCGACGTGAGCGGCGAGGAGCGCTACCCGCTGCGACGCATGATGGGCTTCGCGCTGGTCGCCCTGGGCTGGCGGCCAAGCGACTTCTGGGCGGCGACGCCCTGCGAGCTGCAGGCGGCGCTGGACACCTTGTCCGGCGCCGACAGGCAGGCGGCCTTCGAGGCTTTCAAGAAATCGGTCGAAGACCGTCAGCGGCAACGGCGCTGAGCCAAATCTGGGAGGGCTGGGGTGATGGAGCTGGATCGCCTTCTCGTTCGGATCGAAGCCGACGTGCGGCCGCTGCAGACCGCGCTGCGCCGCGTCTCCGAGCAGACGGCGACGGCCGGTCAGGTGCTGACGCGCGACGTCGCGCGGGCGACGCAGGGCTTCTCGGCGCTGACCGAGCAGGTCGCCCAGGCCGGCGCGCTCGCCGGCCGTAGCGGCGCAGCGCTGGACGGTATGCTCGACGACAACACGCGCCGCGTCCTGACCCTGGCCGACACGATACAGGGCGTCTTGGGCCGCGCCCTGCGCGGCAGCATCGATAGCTGGTCCGCGCTCCGCCAGGTGGCCTTGTCGGCCCTCGACGACATCCTGCGTGCGCTGGTCAAGACCATCGACGGCGCCGGTTCCGGGGGCGGCTCGGGCGGCGGCATCTTCGGCGGCCTCGGGGATCTCTTCGGCGGCCTCGGTGGTATCGGCGGTCTTGGGGGCCTCGGCGGCTCAGGTGGCGGCGGTCTGTTCGACATCTCGCCGGTCCTGCGCAGCGCCGGCGGGCCGGTCGAGCCAGGCCGGCTCTACGAGGTCGGCGAGGCCGGCCGCGAGCTCTTCGTGCCGAGCCAGCCGGGCCGGATCATGTCGCGCCTGGCGAGCGATTCGCTGCTCGGCCGCGCGGGCGGCGGCCTGCAGGTGCACAACAGCTACAACATCGATGCCCGCGGCGCGCAGCACGGCGTCGGCGCCGAGATCGTCGCGGCGCTCGACGCGCGCAGCGAGCGGATCAAGGACGAGGCGGTGCAACAGGTCTTCGCGCTGATGGACCGCGGCGGCCGTTTCGCCAAGACCGCCGGCCGGCGCCGCGGCTAGGCGCTCTGCGGGACTGGGACGGGAAGGGACGCCATGGCACAGCCGCTGCGCTTGCTGACCAGTCAGGCACCGCCGGTCGAGCCGGTGAGCCTGAGCGAGGCGAAGGCGCATCTCCGGCTCGAGCTGGCGGACGACGACGCGCTGGTGACGGCGCTGATCCGCTCGGCCCGCGAGGCCTGCGAGCAGCACACGGGACGCGCGCTGGTCGAGCGCACGCTGACCCTGTTCCTCGATGCCTGGCCGAGCGCGCCGGCCATCATCGAGGAGGGCTGGCGCGAGGGTGCGCTGATCGAGCGCGGCCGGCGCTGGATCGAGCTGCCGCGCCCGCCGCTGCGTGCCGTCGAGCAGGTGACGCTCTACGACGACGCCGACCAGGGCACGCTCTGGCCGGCCGAGAACTACTATCTGGACAGGGCGAGCGAGCCGGGCCGGCTGGTGCTGCGCAGCGGCGCGGCCCGGCCGAGCCCGACCCGGGCCGCCAACGGGATCGAGATCCGCTACCGCGCCGGCTACGCGCCCGACACGAGCGGCTCGCCGAGCGACTACGTCGCGAACATTCCGCAGGCGCTACGCGACGGCATGCTGCGCCTGATCGCCGCGCTCTACGAGCGGCGCGGCGAGTCGCCCGAGCTGGTCTTGGGCCGCTCGGGGGCGGAAGCGCTTTGGGCGCCCTTCCGGGTGTTGCGCCTGTGATCGGCGCGCTTCGCCAGCGCCTGACCATCGAGGCCGGCAACCCGGGCGACGACGGCCACGGCGGCCAGAGCGACCCTTGGGCCAGCCCGCTGGTGGTGGCCACGGTCTGGGGCCGCATCGCGCCGCTGCGCGGCAAGGAACGGCTGCATGGCGGCCAGCTCGACGCGCGGCACAGCCATCGCATCACGCTGCGCTACCGCAGCGACGTGACCACGGCGCAGCGAATCCGCTACGGCACGCGCATCTTCAACATCCGGGCGGTGAGCGACCGCGACGAGCGCGGCCGCTGGCTCGAGCTGCTCTGCGAGGAGGGCGCGCCGACGTGAGGCTGCAGGCACGACTGCTGGAGGCGCCCCGCTTGGCCCGCCGCTTGCGGCTGCTGGCCGAGACGCGGCGGCTCGCCGTGGCGGCCGCGGTCGCCGAGGGCGCCGAGGCGCTGCGCGACGAGGTCCGGCTTTCCTTGTCGCAAGCGGGTCCGTCGGGCCCGGGCGAGGCGCCGGCCCGGCGCAGCGGGCGGCTGGCGGCGAGCGTGACGGCGGAGACGGCGACGGACGGGCTGAGCGCCGAGGTCGGCAGCGATCTCGACTACGGCCGGCATCTCGAGTTCGGCACCCGGCGCCTGGCGGCGCGGCCCTGGCTGCTGCCGGCCTTCCACCGGATGGCGCCCGGCATCGCGCGCCGCCTGCTGGCGGCCGGCCGGGGCGAGTTATGACCGCGGACAGCCAGCTCGCGGTGCAGGCGGCACTGGTCGCGGCCTTGAAGGGCGCGAGTGCCGTGACCCTTCTGCTGGCCGACGGCGCCGGCAGCGTCTTCGACCATGTGCCGCAGAAGAGCCCCTATCCCTACCTGGTGGTCGGCCCGGCCACGGCGCGGCCTTTCGACGGCAAGACCGAGGACGGCATGGACCAGCAGGTCACCCTGCATGCCTGGTCGCGCGAGCGGGGCATGAAGGAGCTCAAGACCATCATGGCCGCCGTGGTCGCGACCCTGGACCGCGCCAGCTTGAGCGTCGGCGGCCACAGCCTGGTCGACCTGCGCTTCGTCTTCTCCGATGCTCGGCTCGATCCGGACGGCTTCACCCGGCACGGCGTGCAGCGCTTTCGCGTGCTGACCCAGGCGCTCTGAGGATGCCGGAGGCCTGGTCGGTGCCGCCGGTCTGGCGCGGCGAGACGATCTTCTGCGTCGCCTCCGGGCCGAGCAGCAAGGGCCTGGCGCTGGCCGGCCTGCGCGGGCGCCCGGTGATCGCGGTAAACGACAACTATCGGCGCTGTCCCTGGGCGCCGCTGCTCTACTTCTGCGATTGGCAGTGGTGGAGCTGGCACCGCGGGCGGCCGGCCTTCGAAGCCTTCGGCGGCTTGAAGGTGAGCCTGGACGCCCGCGTGGCCGAGGCCGACCCGCGGGTGCGCTGGCTGCGCAACGGCGACGAGGGGGTGCCTGGGTCCGCCGGGCGGCGGGGGCTTTGCCTCGAGCGCGACCGCCTCAAGACCGGGCGCAACAGCGGCTATCAGGCGGTCAACCTGGCGCTGCATCTCGGCGCCCGGCGGATCGTCCTGGTCGGCTACGACATGAAGCCGGGGCCGGCCGGCGAGGAGCATTGGTTCGGCCAGCACCGCGACCTCGAGGGACGGCCGGTGCCGACCTCGGCAGGCTGCATGGCCAAATGGGCGGCGCTGTTCGAGACCATGCTGCCGCAGCTCGCGGCGCTCGACGTCGAGGTGCTGAACGCCGGGCCCGACAGCGCCATCGACTGCTTCCCACGGGTGCGCCTTGATGACCTTCTGTAGACCCGATCCGCCGCGCCGCAGGCTCCGCATCGGAATCGTCTGAGCAGAGGAGAGGACCCGCGGCGGTGAAGCAGGTCGCGGGAGTCTGGCTGCCGGACTGGGAGGCGGCGCTCCTGCCCGCGCTCGCCGCCCGGCCGCCCGGCTCCCTGGGGGACGAGGCGGAGGCTGTCGTGGAGGCCGCGCTGGCGCTGTGCAAAGCGCGGCGCCGGGCGGTCGATGTCGGCGCCCATGTCGGGCTCTGGTCGCGGCGCCTGGCCGAGCGCTTCGCCTCGGTGATCGCCGTCGAGCCTCTGTCGGTGCACCGCGCCTGTTTCGCCCGCAACGTCGCCGTGCCGCGCGTCCTTTTGCTGCCCGGCGCCCTGGGCGCGGTGTCGGGGCGAACCGGGATGCGGACGGCCGCCGCCAGCTCTGCCGAGAGCTGGGTCGCCGGCCGGGGCGCGCTGCCGCTGCGGCGCTACGACGATCTCGGCCTCGACGCCCTGCCGGTCGACCTGATGAAGCTGGCCTGCGAAGGCGGCGAGCTCTTCGCGCTGCAGGGCGCCGAGCGGATGCTGCGGCGCGACCGACCGGTGGTGATCGTCGCGCAGGCGCCCGGCAAGGCGCGGCGCTACGGGCTGGACGACGAAGCGGCCGTCGCGTGGCTGCAGGGTCTCGGCGCCCGCCTGCGCCTGCGCGTCGGCGGGCGCTGTCTTCTCAGTTGGTGAGAGAGCCAATCCATGACCGTTCTCAGCATGCCGAGCGCGCCGGGCTTCGCGGACACCCGCTTCGGCCTGGTCAGCAATACGCAGTCGGACCTGACCAGCCCGATCACGCAGTCGAGTCAGCTACTCGAGCTGCCGGGGGCGCGTTGGCGGGCGAGCTTTGCCCTGCCGCCGATGGCACGCGACCGGGCGGCGGCCTGGTGCGCATTCTTGGTGGCGCTGCGCGGCCGGTCGGGGCGCTTCTACGGCTACGACCCGGACGCCCGGACGGCGCGCGGCGGTGCGCGGCTGAAGGCGCCCGGGGCCTTGACGGTGCTCGGCGGCTCGCCGGCGCCGAGCGGCGCCAGCCTGGCGATCGCCGGGGCCGATCCGGCGGAAGCCGGCTTGCTGCTCAGCGGCGACTACATCGCCTACGACGTCGGCGAGGGGCGTCAGCTCCACATGGTGACGGCGGACGCGCCGGCGGCGGACGGCTTCGGTGTGGTGACGGTCTCGATCGAGCCGCCGATCCGCACGGCACCGGCCGCGGGCGCGACGATCATCGTGACCGATGCGAGCTGTACGATGCGGCTGGCCGAAGACGAGGTCGCCTGGGATGCCAGCCGGATCTCGCGCTACGGCATCGGCTTCGAGGCGGTGGAGGTCTTCTCGTCCTAAGGGGCACCGATCGAAACCGCGTCGGCTAGCGGAAGGCCCAGAACTTCGCGAGTAGAAAGACCAGCACAGGCACCACGAGAACCATGACCGCGATCGCCCAGATGTAGGGCAGGTCGAGCAGATCAACGATGACGAACGCGGCCAGCGTGTTCAGGGTGAGCCCGAAGATCGCCGTCGCCACGAATCGCGGAAAGGACCCCCGGTCGGAGCCGGGAAAGGTCCAGTAGAAATGACCCAGGTAGGACACCACCACCGCCAAGGAGAAGGCCGGCAGGTTGGCGAGCCATCCCGCGGAGTCGGTCAGTTCCAGAAGCGCCGTGAAGACGGCGACGTGAACGCCCGTCGCGGTCAGGCCGACCAGGCCGAACCGCCCGTACTGGAGCAGAAGGCCGACCGCCGGCAGCGCGGCAAGTCCTTTGAGTGGCGGTTTGTCCGTCATGACCACTCGCTAGCGCGTTTTCCGCTGACGCGGAGTCACGGCACCGGCCCGCTCCCCCTCCCGGCCACCCACGGCAGTATCCTATTGGGTGGCCGGGAGGGGGAGCGGGCCGGTGCCGCCCGATCGGCAAACGCTCTAGCACCGAGCGTCCACAGATGTCTACGGGGGAGCCATGTACTTTGCGACCGCTCCCTACCGGAAAGTCCTGGCCCACGGCCAGACCTGGTTTCACTGGCCCCAAGGCGCCAGGCATGCCCTCGACCTGCGTCCCTTGAGTGGTCAGAGACACCACGGCCGCGGGCTCTTTGCCTTCGAGCGCGACCCGGGCAAGCGGCTGGGAATTAGCCTGATCGCCGATGATCCCCAAGGGATCGTGCCGCAGACGCGCCGGCAGGCTTTGGAAGCCGAGCTCGGGACCTCTCTGTCGGCGACGCGTCTCGACGAGATCCTCTTCGAGCTCTTCAGCGCGCACGCCGAGGCCGCCGGTACGACGCGCTGGCGGCCGGTCATGCCGAAGCGCGACGGAACCATCGGCCTCGCTATCGGGCCCCTGGCAATTCGCAAGCGGTTCGAGATCGACGACCCCGAGCTGTCGCCCAAGGTCATCGCGGTATTGCGGCAGAACTACAAGGCGCAGAGGACTGCCGACAGGGCGCGGGGCTCCAAGCAGTATCTCCGGTCCCTCGACTGGCAGCTCGCGAAGTATCGGACGACGGACCATCGCTTGATCCAGGGCGACCTGCCCGACGAAGAGCCGCTGCCCCACGCCACGACGGCGACCGACAGCTTCGACCGCGCCGACAGCCCGTCCCTCGGGACATCGAGCGAAGGCGGCTGGTCCTGGACCAACACGGACGGCTGGGGCTTCGGGATCGTCTCCAACGCGGCGGAGAGCGGCGGCCACGGCAGCGGCGATGCCTCGCGCGCGGACAAGGATCTGTCGGGGGACGACCACTATGTGCAGGCCGTGGCAACGAAGGTGTCCGGCACCGGCAGCGTGCCCGATGTCGGGGTCATCGCTCGCTCCAGCTCATCGGGCCACGCGGGCTACATGTATACCCATTCCGATTTCGTCGGCGGCGACTGCGCGCTCTACAGGATCAACGGCTTCAACAATTACACCCTGATCACGGACGATAACGACAACCACGCGGCGCCGAACGGCGACTTGATGCGTCTCGAAGTCGACGGATCGGACTTGGAGGGCTTCTTCGCCGGCGTGTCGCACGTCACCGGGACCGACACCACTCACACGGGGCAGACCCGAACCGGGCTGAGAGCCTTCCGGGGCGGTCAGCGCCTGGACGACTTCGAGGCGGGGGACCTGGTCGTGGGGCCGAGCGCGGCGATGCCGGCGGCGGCGCATCACTATCGGCAACGGAGGGCCGGCTAGATGCAGTGGCTCAAGCAGTCGACGGCCGCCACCGTGGAGCTCGGTCCGGTGGCCGACGCGACGGACGGCGTCAGCGAGGAAATCGGGCTCACGACGCCGACAGTCTACCTCTCCAAGAACGGCGGCGGCTTTCTGGCGCGCAACGGCACCAGCTTCTCGCACGACGGCTTCGGCTGGTATCTGGTCGGCCTGAGCGCGACGGACACCAATACGCTGGGCCGGCTCAGCGTCATGATGCGCGACCCGGCGACGCACCTGCCGGTCTGGATGGCCTTCATGGTGGTGCCCGCCAATGTCTGGGATTCCCTGTTCGGCGCGGATCGCCTGCAGGTCGACCTGCGCGAGATCGGCGACGCCAATCTCGGCCTGACCACGCAGATGAAGGCCGACGTCAACGCCGAGGCCGACACGGCGCTGGCCGACTACGACCCGCCGACGCGCGCCGAGGCGACGGCCGACAAGGACGCGCTGGCCGCCTTCATCGACACCGAGGTCGCGGCGATCCTCGAGGACACCGGCACGACCCTGCCGGCGCAGATCGCCGGCCTGAACAACCTCAGCGCCGCCGAGGTCAACAGCGAGGCCGCCGCGGCGCTGACCGCCTATGACCCGCCGACCAAGGCCGAGCTGGACGCCGGCCTCGCCGCCCTCAACGACATCGCGGTCGCGGATATCCTCACGGCGCAGATGGTCGAATCCTATGCACCGGACGGCACCGCGCCGACCCTGGCCCAGGCCCTGTTCCAGATCATGCAGCAGGCCGGCGTATTCTCCGTCAGCGGCACGACGATCACCGTCAAGAAGCTCGACGGCGTGGCGACCGCCATGACCTTCACGCTCGACGACGCCAGCAACCCGACGAGCCGCACGCGCGCCACCTGATGGCCGTCAAGCACCTGATCGCCCGTGGCATCGGCTTCGCGCCGGGCACCGTCGCCTTCGTCGTCACCCATGGGCTGCAGGCTGCCGGCGCCCCGGCATCGCCCGGCTATGCGCTCTCGGCGCTCAATGCCGCGGCGGCCGTGGAGCGCGTCGTCCGGCCGCTGCTGTTCTGCACCCTGGACTTCGCCGGACAGACCCTGCGCATGACCACCGCGCCCTTCGATATCGCCTGGGGCGGAAACAGCTACAGCGGCATCGGGCATTTCGGTCAGATCGAGGCGGTGGAGGAGGGCGTCGAGCTGCAGGCCTACCGGCTGCGGCTGGTTCTCAACGGCATTCCCACCTCGCTGGTCGCGATCGCGCTCGGCGAGGCCTACCAGGGCCGGACCGCGACTCTCTCTCTCGGATTCCTCGACGCGGGCCACGCGCTGGTCGATACGCCGGACAGACTCTTCGAGGGGCGGATGGACGTCATGACCATCACCGCCGGCGAGACCGGCTCGATCGCCCTGGTGGTCGAGAGCCGTCTGGCCGACTGGGAGCGGCCGCGCGTGAGGCGCTTCAACGACGCCGACCAGCAGCAGCGCTACCCCGGCGACGTCGGCCTGGCCTTCGCCGAGCAGATGGCGGCCAAGGAGATCGTCTGGCCAGCCGCGAGCTTTTTCAGGTGAAGCGCCACCAAGACTGGCCGAGCCGGCTGGAAGGCTATCTGCAGGACTCGCGGACCCGGCCCTTTCGCTGGGGCTGGGACGACTGCTGCCTCTGGGCCTGTGGCGCGGTGGCCGTCATGACCGGGGTCGACGTCGGCGCGCCCTTCCGCGGCCGCTACCGCAGCGCCTTCGGCGCGCGCCTGGTCTTGGCGGCTTTTTCGGGCGGCGGCCTGCCGGCAGTGGTCGAGAAGATCGCGGCGCGGCACGGCAAGGCCGAGGTGCTGCCGCTGTCGGCGCAGCGCGGCGACCTCTGCCTGGCCGGCAGCTACGACGGGCTCGATGGCCTCGGTATCTGCCTCGGCAGCCGCGCCGCCTTCCTGACCCCGGCCGGCCTGGTCTTCGTGCCGATGCCTAGGATCAAACGCGCTTGGCGCGTTTGATCCAGATGGCAGTTGTCAGTCGAGAGTTGTCAGTAGGAGGTTTTGCCGTGACTGACATCTCTCAACCGACATCTGACAACTGAATGGGCCAAATCGTCGGTGCGATCGGTCAGATCGCGGGGATTTTCGGCGCCTTTCTGCCGCCGCCTTTCAACGTCATCGCCAAGGCCGGCAGCATCGCGCTGTCCTTCGCCGGCGGTTTCCTCGGTGGAACGAGCAAGTCCAAGGCCAAGCGCGCTGCGGTGGACTTCGCCAGCCAGGCGCAGGACCGGGTCGAGGTGGTGCGCTCGCCGGTGGCCTCGCACAAGATCGTCTACGGCGAGGCCAAGGTCGCCGGGCCCCTGGTGTTCGGCGCCTCGACGGGCAGCGACAAGAGCGTGCTGCATCTGGTCGTGCCGGTCACCGGCCACGAGATCGAGGGCTTCACCGGCGTGTTCTTCGCCGAGGAGGCCGCCGAGATCGGCGACTTCAGCGGCGACGGCACGCTGACCACGACGCGCTACAAGAACCAGATCCGGGTGCAGTTCCACGAGGGCGAGGCCGACCAGAGCGTCGACACGTTGCTGGCCGGCGAGGTCGCCGACTGGGGCAGCAACCACCGGCTGCGCGGCCTCGGCTATGCGACGCTGCGCCTGACCTACGACCGCAACGTCTTCCCGAACGGCGTGCCGCGGCTGGCCTTCAAGCTGCGCGGCCGCAAGGTCTGGGACCCGCGCGACACGCTGCAGGACCCGGGCGACGCCGGCACCTGGTCCTGGTCCAACAACTGGGCGCTTTGCGTCCTGGACTACCTGATGGCCGACTTCGGGCTGGCCGCGCCCCTGACCGAGATCGACCTGGCCAGCTTCATCGCCGCCGCCAACATCAGCGACGAGCCGGTCGAGATGGGCACGGGCGAGTCGCCCTCGACCCAGGCGCGATATACCTGCGACGGCGTGATCGACCTGGCCGACACGCCGATCGACATCATGGAGGACCTGCTCTCGGCCGGCGCCGGGGCGATCAGCTACAGCCAGGGCAAGTACCATCTCTTTGCCGGGGCCTACCTGACCCCGACCGTGACCTTGACCGCCGACGACCTGGCCGGGCCGATCGAGGTCGAGACCGGGGTCGAGCGGCGCAACCTCTTCAACGCGGTGCGCGGCACCTTCGTCGACCCGAGCAAGCTCTACGAGCCGACAGACTTCCCGATGCGCACCAACGCCACTTACGAGGCGGAGGACGGCGGCCAGCAGATCGTCAAGGACATCGAGCTGCCTTTCACCCAGGACGCGGTCCGGGCGCAGCGGATCGCCGAGATCCTGCTGCGCAAGTCGCGGCAGGGCATCACGGTCAAGTTCCCGGCCAAGCTGACCGCGCTCAAGCTGGCGGTCTTCGACAGCGTGGCCCTGACCCTCGACCAGGCCGGCGCCGACTTTGGCTGGAACGCCAAGGTCTTCCGGGTCATCGCCAAGACCTTCAACCAGAACGGCGCGATCGAGCTGGAGCTGCAGGAGGAGTCCGCGGCCTCCTGGGACTGGGACGCCGGCGCGGTCCTGGACTACGACCCGGCGCCGGACACGACGCTGCCGGACCCCTTCTCGGTGGCGGCGCCGAGCGGGGTCGGCTTCGCCAGCGGCAATGCCCAGCTTTTCGTGGCCGGCGACGGCACGGTCGTGAGCCGCATCCTGGTCACCTGGACGCCGCCGACCGACGTCTTCGTGACCGAGGGCGGGCAGATCGAGATCCAGTACCGAGACGCGGCCTTGGCCGGCTCGCCGACCGACTGGAGCGACGGCAACACCCAGTCGGTCCTGGTGCCCGGCGCGGCGACGGCCGCGTTCCTGGCGCCGGTGCAGGACGGCGTCACCTACGACATCCGGGTCCGGGCGATCAACCAGATCGGCGCGGTCTCCGACCGGGACGACGCGCTCTGGGCCAACGAGCTGCAGCACAGCGTGGTCGGCAAGACCGAGCTGCCGAGCCGGCCGGAGTCCTTCACCGTGGCGCGCCAGCCCGACGGCACGCGGCGCTTCGCCTGGACCCACGCCAGCCCGGCGGCCGATGTGCGGGTCGGCGGCGGCTACCGGATCAAGTACCTGGCCGGCAGCAGCTCGGACTGGGACGCCATGACGGCGCTGCACAGCGGCCTGCTGCAGAGCAGCCCCCACGAGACCAACGAGCTGGCCGCCGGCACCTATAGCTTCGCGATCAAGACGGTCGATTCCTCGGGCAACGAGTCCGAGGAGGCGCTGTTCATCCAGGCGACCCTGGGCGACCCGCGGCTGCGCTCGGTGCTGATCGGCCGCCTGGAGCACGACCTCGGCTTTCCGGGCAGCAAGACCGACTGCTTCGTCGACGACGACCGCGCCCTGCGCTCGGTCAGCCTGGGCGGCTGGGACGACCTGCCGGGCTCGCCGGGGGCCTGGGACGACCTGCCGGATTCCTGGGACGCCATCCTGCCGAGCCCGGCCTCGATCGAGTACCGGATCGAGCTGGACGTCGGCGCCGACCTCTCCTTCGTGCCCCTGGTGACGGTCGAGGGGACGGGCACGCAGGCGGTCACCATGCGCACCGGCGGCGAGGGCGACAGCCCGCAGGTCTCCGGGCCCTTCGGTCCGCTCGCGCCGGTCACGGCGCAGCGCTACATCGAGATCTCGGTGGTCATGACCAGCGCCGAGAGCCCGGCCGGGCCGACGGCGATCGAGGCCCTGACCATCCTGCTGGACGGCGCGACCGAGGTGGTCGACGTCAACGACGTGAACACGGCGGGCGCCGACACGACGCGCTTCGAGCGGATCGCCGCCGGCCACTTCCGGATCGCCGCCGGCGAGCTGTCGGTGATCAGCCAGGCGAAGGTCGCCGCGATCCAGAACGTCGGCGCCGGCTGGACCTGGGAGCTGATCAGCAAGAGCGCCGCCGCCTTCGGCTCGCCCGGCACCCTGGCGGCCGAGTTCAAGCTCTACGACGGCAGCGGCACGCTCGCCGACGCGCTGATCGACGCGGAGATCAAAGGGCCGAAACAGACATGAGTCAGAAAACAAGGTTTACACGGATGAACACGGATACCCACGGATTCACACGAATAACAAACAAGTTGGTTTGTTCTTCGGGTTATCCGTGTCCATCCGTGCTCATCCGTGTTCATCCGTGTCCTCTTAGAGGTTCTCAGCGATGACTCTCCCAACATCGATTGGCTCGGCGTCGCATTTCGATCAGGGGACGGACGATCCCAAGCAGGCGCGGGCGCAGCTCAAGCAGATCCGCGACGACCTGGAGACCATCAACAACCACCTGAAGGCCTCGGCCTTCCTGGCGCCCAGCTCGCCCCTAGGGATCGGCGACGGGCTAGAGTCCTCGGGCGGCAACCTGCGGGCCAAGCTGCAGACCAACCCGGGCCTGGCGCGCAGCGCCGACGGCCTGGCCCTCGACGTCAACGGGCTGAGCGCCGAGACGGCGCCGGCCGTCGCCGACACGATCGCGCTCTACGACGCGACGGCGGCGGCGCTGCGCAAGATGACCTTGGAGAACCTGCTCAAGGTCATCAACGCGCTGACCGAGGACTCGACACCGGACACCACGGCCGACTTCGTCGCGGCCTACGACGCCTCGGCCGGCACGGCGAAGAAGGTCAAGCTGGCGAACCTGGCCGGCACCTGGCAGAAGCTGGCCAGCGCGACGCCGAGCGCCGCCTCCTCGGTCGACTTCGAGACCTCTTTCGCCAACAGCGCTTTCGTCGCGCATCGGATCGTCTTCGACGACGTGAGGCCGAGCGCGAACGACCACGCGCTGCTGCTGCGGGTCAAGGCCGGCGGGGCCTACAAGTCCGGTGCCGGCGACTATGCCTGGTCGGGGATGCAGCGCCAGATCACCAACGGCGTGGAGACGTCGGGCGCCGCCGCGACCGACAGCGCGATCAACGTCACGGGCGGCGACACGCTCAGCAACGGCGCCAACACGCGGGCGCGGGGCTGGATCGAGATCCAGAACCCGACCTTGACCGGCTTCGGCCTGGTGAGCTGCACCCTGCTCTACTTCGACTCGCAGCCCTTCGCCTTCCGAGCGCAGACCGCCGGGCAGTACCTGACGGCCGGCGCGATCGAGGGCCTGCGGCTGCTCTTTGCCAGCACCACGATCACTGGCAACTTCCTGCACATCGGGCTGAGCAACGCATGAGCGAGGTGCGCGAGGCCGAGGAGGAGGACCTGCGGGCGCACGTCGTGGCTTGCGCGGTGCGCTACGAGACCCTGTTCGAGACCTTGCGGGCGATCAAGCGCTTGATGTGGCTGGCCGTCGGCACGGCGACCAGCGGCGTGGCCGGCGTGCTCTGGACCCTGGTCGAGATCCTCGTGCATCTGCGCGAGCTGCAGCAGCTACCGCTGCTCTGAATCCCCGCGAGGAGTCGGACGATGATCCTGGACCCGGAGGCGCGCCGGCGCCTGACGGCGCTTGCCTACGAGCTGGACGACATCCTTGCCGAGGCGGAGCCGGCGCCGCCCGAGCCGGCCATTGCGAGCGGCACCGCGGATCGCCGGCTGGCCGTCGTCGTGGGTCACAGCGAGGCGCGGCCCGGCGCGGCCGGCCTGGCGCCGATCGCCGCCCGCGAATACCACTGGAACCGCGGCCTGGCCGCCTTCATGGAAAGTGCCGCGCGCGACCACAAGGGTCTCGCCCTGCGGGTCTTCACCCGGGATCGCGGCGGCCTGCGCGGCGCCTATGGTCGGGCCCGCGACTGGGGCGCACGGGCGGCGATCGAGCTGCACTTCAACGCCGCCGCCTCGGCCCAGGCCAGCGGCACGGAGACCATCTACGGCGACAAGGCCAGGGACGGCGCCTTCGCGGCGGCGGTCCAGGCGGCGATGGTCTCTGTGCTCGGCATGCGCGACCGCGGGTGCAAGCTGCCCTGGGCCGGGCGCGGCGCGACAAACCTCTCGCTGCTCGCGGTGCCGAGCGTGATCGTCGAGCCGGGCTTCGGCAGCAACCGGGGCGACTGCCGGGTCATGCACGAGAGGCGCGGGCCGCTGGCCGCGGCCCTGGTCGCGGCGGCGGTGGACTTTCTCCGAGCAGCCTAAAGAAAGGACGAGAAATGGAGAGCACGTCGGAGGCCCTGGGCCTCGGCGAGGTGGTCGGCGCGGCCCTGGTCGCCGCGCTACCGGGCCTCGCGATCAGCATCTGGGCCTGGTTCAAGGCGCGCGCCGCGGCCAGCCCGGAGACCTGGGACGACCGGGTGGTCCGTTTCATCGAGCAGGTGGCGCAGCAGGCCACCGCGATCCCCAGCGAAGACCCGAAGAAGGAGGCGAAGGAATGAGAGTCGTGAACCTGGCCGCGCTCTGCCTCTGCGTGCCGCTGCTCGGCGCCTGCAGCGGCGTCGCCGCCGTCAAGAGCACGCTCTATTCGACCGGGGCCAAGCTCGGCAACCGATACTGCGAGTCCAAGGATCCCCTGTTGCGGGATCATCTCATGGGCCGCGTCAACAGCGGCCTGAGCCAGCAGGGTGCGCGCTTCACGCTGCTGGGCGTCGCCTGCGAGGACGAGCCGGGCCTCTTGCTGCCCGGCTGAGATGCCGCCGGGGGAGGGATACGGTGCCGAGGATCTCGAGACCCTCGCCCGGACTCTGCTCGGCACCTGCGGCCGTGCGCCCTGGCCGGTCAAGGTCGCGGTCGCCCATGTCGTGCTCAACCGGGCGCGGCGCGGCGGCTGGTGGGGCTCGAGCGTCGCCGCCGCCTGCCGCGCGCCCTGGCAGTTCGACTGCTGGAGCGATGCAGACCTACGGCGCCGGATCCTCGCGGTGACCTGCGAGACGCCGGCCATGCGCGAGTGCCTGGCCGCGGCCGCCGCCGTGCTGGGCGGCCTCGAGCCCGATCGCACCGGCGCGGCCTGCCACCTTCTACCGCGTGGCGTCAGGCCCAAGCAGGGCCTCGCCCGCGACTCGCGAACCGTCATCGGTCCCTTCGCCTTCTATCGCGACTCTAGCCACAGCTAACACGATGGCGTGAAGCGCCGGCCCAGCCGGCCCGAGCAGCGCCTGAACTCTCCCGAAGCCTCCCCGCCCGACTCGGCCGCCCGCCGGGGTCCTCGCAGACCCTGGCGGGCGGCCTTTTTTCTTTGGACTCCTTGCTTTTCCGCGGCCCATAGGGGCCCGCTTCCGGCGCTTTGGCCGTCGTTCGTTTGCCATATTGTGGCGTGGTCAGGCCATTTGGGGCGCCGCGATTGACCATAAAGTAGCCATCGTTGCATGGTTACAGGCTCAAGTCGGCTCATCCCGTCAGGCAAGAGGGGGTGATCTGACCTGAGCGACGGCAATAACGTGAGGCAGGGAGAGAGTCGTCGTAATCGGGCTCGGGCGGCCGAACGGCCGTTCATAATCGGGTTCGAGCGACGGCCACGACTGAATTCCACGGTGGACGTAGAGCCCGTGAGGGGTGGAGACTCGGCCGCGAGGCCGGGATCCGTCGTGACTGTCTCTGCTTGTGGGAGCAGTAACGGAAGGAGACCTCGAGCCCATGGCTAAGAGTGACAAGAAGTATCCACACCCCTACATCCCTGAGCTTCAGGAAGAGCTCAGGAAGGAGAACATCAGTCGACGCGATTTCGTTTGGACGGCGACGATGCTCGGCGTCTCGGCGAGCGCGGCCTACGCCATGGCCGGCAAGATCACCGGCCAGCCCTTCGTGCCCGAAGCCAAGGCGGCCGCCGGCAAGGGCGGCACCTTGCGCGTCGCGACCCGCGTGCAGGAGATGACGGATCCCTCGACCTTCGATTGGATTCCGAAGTCGAACGTCTCGCGCCAGATGGTCGAGTACATGACCATCACCGGTCCAGACAACGTCACGCGGCCCTACCTGGCCGAGCGCTGGGAGGCCTCCGACGACCTCAAGACTTGGACCTTCCATCTGCGCAAGGGCATCAAGTGGTCGAACGGCGACGACTTCGGTGCCGACGACGTCGTCTTCAACTTCGAGCGCTGGCTCGATCCGGCGACCGGCTCATCGAACATCGGCCTCTTCGCATCGATGACCGAAGAGGACTCCGAGGGCAAGAAGAAGATGACCTCGGGCGCGGTCGAGAAGGTCGACGACCACACCGTCCGGCTCAACCTGAACCGGCCCGAGCTGTCGATCCCGGAGAACCTCTACAACTATCCGACGGCGATCGTGCATCGCCGCTTCAGCGACGAGGGCGGCGACCTCTCGAAGAACCCGGTCGGCACCGGCCCCTACGAGCTTGCCGAGTTCCGGGTCGGCGAGATCGCCAAGCTGGTCAAGCGCAAGGAGCCCTACTGGGGCGGCGACGTGAGCCTCGACGAGATCCGCTATGTCGATCTCGGCGACGATCGCTCCGCCCACGTCGGTGCCCTGGCCTCGAACCAGGTCGACCTGATCTTCGAGCTCTTCACCGATCAGCTCGACCTGATCAAGCAGCTGCCCAATGCTCAGCTGTTCGAGGTGGTGACCGCGCAGACCGCGGTGGCCCGCATGCAGGTCGACCAGGCGCCCTTCGACAACAAGAAGCTGCGCCAGGCCCTGCAGGCCGCCGTCGACCACGAGAAGGTCCTGCAGATCGCCTACCGCGGCTTGGGTGCCGTGGCGGAAGACCATCACGTGGCGCCGATCCATCCGGAGTACTTCAAGCTCCCGGCCCAGAAGCAGGATATCGCGAAGGCCAAGGCGCTCTATCAGGAGTCCGGACAGGCCGGTGTGCCGCTGACCATCGACTGCAACAACGACCAGAAGTGGGAAGTCGACGCGGTCCAGGCCATGGTCGAGATGTGGAAGGCGGCGGGCATCAACGTCACCATCAACATCATGCCGGGCGCCCGCTATTGGGAGGTCTGGGACAAGACCGGCTTCGGCATGACCGGTTGGACCCACCGTCCGCTCGGCGTGATGGTTCTCAACCTCGGCTACCGCGGTGGCGTGCCCTGGAACGAGAGCCGCTACAACAATCCCGAGTTCGACGCGGCCCTGGACGATGCCGGTGCCACGCTCGACGTCAACGCCCGCAAGGCGAAGATGGAGAAGGTCGAGAAGATCCTCCAGGACGACGCGGTCATCGTGCAGCCGCTCTGGCGCTCGGTCTTCACGGCCGGCAGCAAGAAGCTGCATAACTTCAAGATGCACCCGACCATCTACCATCAACTCAACGACACCTGGGTCGAGAGCTGAGCCTCGCGACCCTGCGAAACGGGAAGGGGGCCTTCGGGCCCCCTTCTTTTTTTTCGCTTGAGAGGAGAACGGCGGCGCGCGGCACAGGACCGCGCGCGCCCGATCAGCCTCGGCGGTTCAGGAAGCCTTGTCGCGCCGGATCGTCTTGTAGAGGCCGAAGAGCAGGTCGGCGTGCGTCACCAGGCGGGCCACGGCGTGATGCTCGCGGGCCGTATCGAAAAGCGACTCCGGATGCTCTTCCAAGGCGAGGCATATCTTGAAGAGGTGACTGAGGGCCGGCTGTTCCCGACCGGACTCCAATGCATCGAGAAGTTGCACGTCCAACCCGGATGCCCTCGATAGATCTTCCCTCGTAACGCCTTGTCTTTGTCTGGCCGTGGTTATTGCTTGCCCAAGGGCGCGGAGCGCTGCCCCCGGGTCGGTCTGGCCTTTTCCCATGATTAGAAAACCACCCTATTCATCACCCTTGGTAGCAAAGCAGCCTTGCCGCTTCGTGGCAAGAGGGGGTGGACACCATTGGCTGAGCGGATCTCGGCGCCAGGCTACGGCTTCCTATAGTCGGCCTTGGCGGCGCCGACGTTCGGCTTCGGCCGCGACCGCGGTGCGGCGCCCCGGATCGCCTTGAAATCCCAGAGATGGATCACCGTGTCCTGCAGATGGGCGTCAAGCTGCGTCCTGTCGTGCAGGCCCGGCTTGGTCGCCGCCTGGGCGATGGCCATGGCGTAGACGTGGATCTCCTCGCTGGTCATGTCGAGCAGCTCGTGCTTGGTCATGACGCTCAGGACATCATGCGTCGCGTGATAGGTGCGCTGCGCCGAAGGGTCGGTCAGGTCCGCGGCCTGCTCCAGATCCTTGCCGCTGTCCGCCCGGTAGCCGCGGTCGCCGGTCGCTCGGGCGACGATCTCGTCGATGGGCATGCGCAGGGCGCGCGATATGGCCGGCAATTCGCTGAGCTGCAGTCGGCGCGGCTTGTTGTCGCGACTCGGGTTCAGCATCTCGCTCACCCGACTGCGGTCGAGACCGAGTGAAGCCGCCAGCTCGGACTGAGTCATGCCCAGCTCTCGAAGCCGCGGGACGATCCAGGAAAGGTCCAGGCGAGCATCGGCCATGTTACAAATTTCGCACGCTCGCCGAACAATGTCTGCTGCGTTTTTCGCGGCAATTGACGCAAGAATTGCGTAATTCGTAACATGCCTTCCTATGCAGGGACGGCTTCCGGGTCGCTGTCGCGACCGGGACCAGGGAGGACAGAATCTGTCCGTCGGCGACGCGGCCGGGCGGCGAGGGCTGCCTCCGTGAGCCCGCTGTCGCCGGTCTTCGACAGCCAGGAAATCTGCCGAGCCGTCTGGCAAGACCGCTTTCGCCTGCCGGGCGAGGCCTCCCCGGCCGACAGCTTTCGCCGGGTGGTGGAGGCGGTCTTCGCCGCCGATCCCCAGCGCGAGTCGCAACAGGACCAGTGCCTGGCCCTGATGTGCGCCGCCATCTTCTGCCCTGACGAGCGGCTCGTGGCGACGATCGGCGGCGCCTCTCCGGCCGCGCCGCCGCTCAGGGCGGGCGGCGCCAGCGTCGGCCGCTGGCTTGCCATCGAGCACCAGCCCCTGGGTCTCCTGCAGTCGCTGGAGACGACCGTCTCGGCCCTGCGCTTCGGCGGCAGGCTCGAGCTGGACTTGACGGCGCTGCCGCCGGCCGGCGCGCGTCTGGGCCAGGGCGGCGCGGGCGCGTCCGGTGTGCTCCCCGTGCTCGACGTCTGGGAGACGATGGCACGGCGCATGCTGTCCGAGGGCCTCTCCTGGCAGGGGCGCAGCAGGGCGCTGCTGTCTTGCGATCACCCGGACCTGCCGGCTTTCGCGGCCGCCCGGAGCGAGCCCGGCCGGCTCGAGCGGCTCGGCTTGATGGTGGCGGTGAGCGACGCCTTCATGGCCGCCGTCGAGGCGGATGCCGAATGGGATCTCGGCCACGTCGCGCCGCCGCTCGACCCGGGCACGCAGTCGCTGGTGCGCGATCGGCAAGGCGCGGACGGCGTCGTGCGCCCCTGGTTCGTCCACCAGGTCGTTTCCGCGCGGGCGCTGTGGCGGGAGATCCTGCGCCACGACGACGCTCGGGGCGATTGCGGCGTGCTCTTCGTCCAGAGGTCGCGCTACATGCGACCGGCAACGGCGCCGACCGCCGAGACGGAGGCGCCGCTCTGGCCGGCCTGGGGCCCCGCCGTCGGCGGCTCGATCAACCTCGCCGCCCTGCTGCAATCCCAGGGCAGGGGCTCTGCGACGGTCGATGCGCAGAAGCTGCGCGCGGCCGTCACCCTCGGCGTCCGCTTTCTCGACAACGCCATCGACGTCATGCCCTACGGCGTGCCGGAACAGGAGGCCGCGGCGAAAGCCGAGCGGCGCATCGGCCTGGGAGTCGTCGGCCTGGGCACGCTCCTGCAGCAGCTCGGCCAGCCCTACGGCAGCCAGGCGGCCCGCGTGACGGTGCGCAAGGTGTTGGACAGGTTGCGCGACGCCGCCTACCGCGCCTCGATCTCCCTGGCCGAGGAGCGCGAGAGCTATCCCGCCTTCGGGGCAGGCGAGGCCAGTGGGGCGCAGAGTCTGGCGTCTCTGCCCGACATCCTGCGGCGCGGGATCGAGAGCCGGGGCCTGAGAAACGGCGCCTTGCTCTGCGTCGCCGAGAGCCAGGCGACCGCCGACTTGCTCGGCTGCGCCTCGCCGGGGATCTCGCCGGTGCCGGCCCAGCGCCATCGGCGCCGGCTGCGCGACGGCGAGACGCAGGCGCGCGAGATCGACTGCTTCGACGCCGGGTTCCTCGCGACCTGTCGGCGCAAAGGCCTCGACCCGGCCTCGGTCGATCCTGAGACACTGGGGCCGGCCTGGGTCGCGGCCGACCGGATAGGGCCCGACCGGCAGGCGGCCATGCAAGCGACGGTGCAGCCCTTCCTGGACTCGCCCCTGGATTGTCCCAGCACCACGGCTGACCGGCTGGACGATGTCGCGCGCGACCAGCTCTTCCGCAAGGCGCACGAGCTCGGGTGCCAGCGCTTCGTCCTGCGCTCCGCCGGGGCCGAGACCCCGATTGGATCGGAAGGCGACGCCGAAGCCAGCGGAGGGCTGTCCTGGGCGCCGGACCGGGGCGGCTTCGAGTCGCAGTCCTCGGCGGCGCGCCGGGGACCGGTTCCGAGGCTGGCGGACGTCACCTATCGCGAGAGCTGGCCGCCGCTCGACGCGCAGCTCTATGTCACCATCTTCGACGAGATCGACCAGGCCGGCGGGCGGCGCCCCTGCGACATCGTGATCCGCTGCAAGTGCGACCAGCCGACGCCCGACCTGGAGAGCATCGCCAAGGCCCTGTCGCAGGTCCTCCGCTCGGGCTCCGGGACCAAGCTCGAGACCATGCTGCGCGACCTGGAGCAGATCGCCGACGGCGAGGGCGCCGAGGTGCGCGGGCAGCGGGTGCCGAGCTTGCCGGCCGTGGTCGCCTTGATCGTCCGCGACCATCTGGCCGCCCGGGACGGGTCTCCCGAGACGCTGGCGCCACCGCGCGGCTGAGCGATAAGATCCACGGCGTCGCTGCTCGGCCGGCAAGAGCCGAGGCGGGGCGAGGGGTCCAGGGATCGCAGGGGGGCGCAAGATGGCCGAAGAGGTCGAGCTCGATTTCACGCGCGAGGAGTACGCCGCGCGCATCGGCAAGGTGCGGGCGGCGATGGGCGAACGCGGCCTCGAGCTGCTGATCGTCACGGACCCCTCCAACATGGCCTGGCTCACCGGCTACGACGGCTGGTCCTTCTACGTGCATCAGTGCGTCCTGCTGCGCCTCGAGGGCGAGCCGGTCTGGTTCGGCCGCGGCATGGACGCGGCCGGTGCCCGGCGCACCGTCTTCATGAGCCATGACAACGTCCTGGAGTACGGCGACGGCTACGTGATGTCGCCGGATCACCATCCGATGGACCTGCTGTCGCAGATCATCGCGGCGCGCGGCTGGGACGCCGGGCCGGTCGGCGTCGAGATGGACAACTACTACTTCTCGGCCGCCTGCTATCGCTCTCTGCGCGAGAACCTGGCCACGGCGCGTTTCGAGGATGCCACCGGCTTGGTCAACTGGCAGCGCACGGTCAAGTCGCCCCAGGAGATCGAGTACATGCGTCGGGCGGCGCGCATCGTCGAGGCCATGCATGCCCGCATCTTCGAGCTGATCGAGCCGGGCCTGCCGAAGAACGAGCTGGTCGCCGAGATCTTCCACACCGGCATACGCGGCGTGGATGGCCATGGCGGCGACTATCCCGCCATCGTGCCGATGACCCCCTCGGGCGCCGACGCCTCGGCCGCGCACCTGACCTGGAACGACAAGCCCTTCAAGGCGGGCGAGGGCACCTTCTTCGAGATCGCCGGCTGCCACCGGCGCTACCACTGCCCGCAGTCGCGCACGGTCTTCCTCGGCAAGCCGCCGCAGCACTTCCTCGACGCCGAGGCCGCGGCCCTCGAGGGCATCGCCGCGGCCCTGGAGGCGGCCAAGCCGGGCGCCACCGCCGAGGAGGTCGAGGCGGCCTGGCGCCAGGTCATCGCGCGCCACGGCATCGAGAAGGAGTCGCGCTGCGGCTATCCGATCGGCCTGAGCTATCCACCGGACTGGGGCGAGCGGACCATCAGCTTCCGGCCGGGGGACAAGAGCGTCCTGCAGGAGAACATGACCTTCCACCTGATGCCGGCGATCTGGCAGGAGAGCTGGGGCCTGGAGATCACCGAGCCCTTCCTGGTCACCGCCTCGGGGGCGGAGCCCTTCTGCAGCACGCCGCGCAAGCTGATGGTCAAGGACTGAGACAGGTGACCGGCAACCCGATCAGCCCGACCATCGATTTCACGGCCGACGGCGTCCAGCACGGCTACCTCAAGCTGCCCTATTCGCACGACGCCTCGGCCTGGGGCGCGCTGATGATCCCGATCACCCAGATCAAGCGCGGTGCCGGGCCGACCGTCCTGCTCAGCGGCGGCAACCACGGCGACGAGTACGAAGGGCCGATCGCGCTGTTCGATCTGGCGAACCGCTTGACGGCCGAGCAGGTCACGGGCCGGGTGATCGTCGTGCCGGCCATGAACCATCCGGCCTTCATGGCCGGCCGCCGGACCTCGCCGATCGACGGCGGCAACATGAACCGGGTCTTCCCCGGCCGCCCCGACGGCTCCATCACCGAGAAGATCGCCGACTATTTCACGCGGACGCTGCTGCCGATGGCCGACGTCGTCGTCGACATCCACTCCGGCGGCAAGACGCTCACATTTTTGCCCTTTGCCTGCGCCCACGTCCTGGAGGACAAGGCGCAGCAGGCGCGCTGCGTCGACGCCATGGAGGCCTTCAACGCGCCCTATAGCCTGATGCTGCTCGAGCTCGAGATGGCGGGCATGTACGACCGGGAAGCCGAGGCCATGGGCAAGGTCTTCATCTCCACCGAGCTCGGCGGCGGCGGCAGCGCGACCGCGGCGACGGCGGCGATCGCCCGGCGCGGCGTCGACAATGTCCTGAAGCACGCCGGCGTCCTCGCCGGCGCCCCGGAGATCGGACCGACCGTGAGGCTCGAGATGCCGGACGAGCGCTGCTTCGCGATCAGCGAGTCGCGGGGCCTGATCGACTTCTGCGCCGACCTCGGCGAGCGCGTTGCCGCCGGCCAGGTCATCGCCCGGGTCTACGACCCGGAGCGCAGCGGCGCGGCCCCCGTCGAGTACCGCGCCGGCATCGACGGCCTGCTGACCGGCCGCCACTTCCCGGGCCTGGTGGCCATGGGCGACTGCATCGCCCTCGTCGCCGTCCCCCAAGCCTGAGCCATGACTGAAGAGTCCGCGGCCCTGCCGCAGAGGACGGAGGTGGTGGTCATCGGCGGCGGCATCGTCGGCTGCGCCACGGCCTACTTCCTGGCCGAGGCGGGCGTGCCGGTGGTGCTCTTCGAGAAGGGCCGGATCGCCGGCGAGCAGTCCTCGCGCAACTGGGGCTGGGTGCGCAAGCAGGGCCGCGATCCGCTGGAGCTGCCGGCGATCATCGAGAGCCTGCGGCTCTGGCAAAGCCTGGAGGCGCGCCTCGGCGCCGACCTCGGCTGGTACCAGGGCGGCGTCACCTATCTGGCGCGCAACGACCGGGAGGTCGGCAAGTTCGAGGCCTGGCTGGAAGAGGCCAGGGCCTACCAGCTCGACACGCGGCTGCTCTCGGCGATCGAGACCGACGCGCTGCTCGGCCAGTCCGATCGGCGCTGGAAGGCGGCGCTCTACACGCCGAGCGACGGCCGCGCCGAGCCGGCCAAGGCCGCGCCGGCCCTGGCCGCGGCCGCCGAGCGCCTGGGCGCCAAGGTCTTCACCGGCTGCGCCGTGCGCACGGTCGAGACCGAAGCGGGCCGGGTGGCCGGCGTGGTGACCGAGCGCGGCATGACGGCTTGCCGGGCCGTGGTCTGCGCCGCCGGCGTCTGGACCAGCCGCTTCAGCCGCAACCTGGGCATCGATCTGCCGCAGCTCGGGGTCAAGGCCTCGGTGCTGCGCACCAAACCGGCACCTCTCGTCACCCAGTCGGCGGTCGACGCGGTCTCGGTCGCCTTTCGCCGCCGGCAGGACGGCGGCTACAGCATCGCCCACGGTGGGTCACACGTCTTCGAGCTGGTGCCCGACGCCTTCCGCTACCTGCGGGCCTTCCTGCCGGCCCATCGCCGGGCCGGCCGCGATCAGCGCCTGCGCTTCTCGACAGCCTTCTTCCGCGAGCTGCTGCGGCCCGGCCGCTGGGACGGCACCAAGCCGACCGCCTTCGAGGCCGACCGCGTGCTCGACCCGAAGCCGGAGCGTGCGACCCTCGACCTCGCCTTGGCCGAGGCCAAGCGGCTGTTCCCGCAATTGGCCGGCATCGAGGTCGCCGAGACCTGGGCCGGGGTCATCGAGACCACGCCCGACCAGATCCCGGTCATGGGCGCGGTCGAGGCGCCGCAGGGCTATTTCCTGGCGAGCGGCTTCTCCGGCCACGGCTTCGGCATCGGCCCGGCCGCCGGCCTGCTGATGGCCGAGCTGGTCAGCAAGGGCCGGACCCGCGTCGACCTGACGCCCTTCCGCCTCTCCCGCTTCACCGACGGCTCGCCGATCCGCATCTACGATTGCCCGTGATGGGGCGGGCGCCGGCTACTGCGCGGTCCAGCCGCCGTCGATGGGCAGGGCGGCGCCGGTGATCGAGGCGGCGGCGTCGCTGCAGAGGAAGGCGGCGAGCGCTCCCACTTCCTGGGTCTTGACGAACTGCTTGGTCGGCTGCGGGCCGAGCATGACGGTCTTGACCACCTCGTCCTCGGAGATGCCGCGGGCCTTGGCGGTATCCGGGATCTGCTTCTCGACCAGGGGCGTCAGGACGTAGCCGGGGCAGATCGCGTTGGCGGTGACGCCGTGCTCGGCGCCCTCGAGAGCCAGCACCTTGGTCAGGCCGAGCATGCCGTGCTTGGCGGCGACGTAGGCCGTCTTGTAGGGCGAGGCGACCAGGCCGTGGGCCGAGGAGAGGTTGATGACCCGGCCCCAGCCGCGCTCTTTCATGCCGGCGAAGCTATGGCGCACGGTGTGGAAGGCGCTGGAGAGGTTGATGGCGAGGATCGCGTCCCACTTCTCGACCGGGAAGTCCTCGACCGGCTCGACGTGCTGGATGCCGGCGTTGTTGACCACGATATCGACCTGGCCGAAGGCCGACTCGGCCGCGGCGACCAGAGCGGCGATCTCGTCAGGCCTCGTCATGTCGGCGCCGTTGTAGCCGACCTCGACGCCGCAGCGCGCGGCCAGGGCGGCCCGGGTCCGCTCGATCTCCTCGGCGTCGCCGAAGCCGTTCAGCATCACGTTGTTGCCGGCCTCGGCGAGGGCCTCGGCCATGCCGAGGCCGATCCCGCTGGTCGATCCGGTGACGATGGCGCTTCTTCTGTCCGGCATGCGGTCTTGACCTTTCGAAGGGGGCGGTGAGGAGGCTCGCGCCAAGGGCTAGAGGAAGTCGCGCGGGATGCTGCGCTCCCAGGTGCGCTGGAAGACCTGCGCGTCGCCCTCGTAGGTAGTGAGGCTGCTGCGCAAATGGAAGCTCTCGCGGTCGGCCCACTGCTCCTGGCGGGCCTCGATGCGGATCGACCAGTCGTCGCGCGTCAGAGTCTCGGTCCAGTCGCAGACGGCGCGGGCGGAGAGCGGGTCCCGGTCGTCGATGCTGTAGAGCTCGCTGACCTTGGCGCCGGTCGCCAGGCCGTGCGCCGGGTTGCGGGTCTCGCCCAGGTCGTCCTCGATGCGCATGACCACGGCGCCGCTCGCCAGGTCCCGCTCGACGACGCGGCTGTGGCTGGTCGGCCGTAGCACCTCCAGTTCGAGCGGCGGCGCGCTCTCAGGCTCGGCGAAGCTCGGCGCCGTCTCCTCGCGCGGCAGCCGCAGCGGCAGGGTCAGGTCGCTGGCGCCGGGGTAGACGGTCAGGGTCGCCGGCTCGGGCGAGGGCCAGATCTGCGGCCAGTAGCAGGTCGAGACGGCGAGGCGCAGCCGATGGCCGGCCGGCAGGGCGTAGCCGACGTCGTCGAGCTGGACGCGCACCGAGATGCGGCTGTCCGGCTCCAGCGGGCGCGGGCTCTCGTGGCCGTCGCGGTGCGTCAGGTTGAGGATGCCGTAGCTGATCCGGGTCGAGGCGCCGTCCGGGTGCAGGTCGCAGAGCCGGACGGCGATCAAGGCCTGCGGCTTGTCGCAGCTCAACTCGAGATCGAGCGCCGGGGCGCCGAGGATCTCGATGTTGTCCTCCAGGGCCGGGCTGTCGAAGACCAGGGAGCGGGCGTCGTCGAGGCTCTGGTCGGTCGGCCACTCGGGGCCGAGCAGCATGGCGCAGTACTCGCCGGCGGCCTCGCCGGTCGACTGCGGCGAGCTGACGCTCAGCGACTCGTCGTCGCCGGCGTCCGACTGGGTCGCCAGCCGGCCGGGCTCGAGGAACAGCCGCAGGCTCTCGATCTCCGGCGAGGGCCAGGCCGCCTCGGCGACCCAGCGGCCGGGCCGCTCGTCGTAGGTGGCCGCCGGCCGGGCGCTCTCCATGATGTAGGCGCGCAGCAGCGGCTCCTCCATGACGCCGGTCTCGAGCCCCTTCAGCCAGTGGTCCCACCAGCGCAGGCATTCCTGCAGGAAGCCGATCTGCGGTGCCGGCGGGGCGAAGTGCGGGTACTTGTGCACCCAGGGCCCAATCAGGCCGCGGCGCGGCGCCTCGAGGCCGGCCAGCAGGCGCGGCACGGCGTTGCTGTAGGCGTCGCCCCAGCCGCCGACGGCGAAGACCGCCGCCTCGATGGCGCCGAAGTCCTCGCAGACCGAGCCGTGCTTCCAGTAGGCATCGCGGCGCTGGTGCCCCAGCCAGGTCTCGGCCAGGAGCGGCGTGTTCTCCAGGCGCTCCAGCCAGATCTCCCGCCAGCGCTCGCCGACCAGCGCCGGGTCCGGCGGCCGGGCGCTGTGCGAGAACATGGTCGAGGCCCAGCCGAGGTTCTCGTTCAGCAGGCAGCCGCCCTTGTAGTGGATGTCGTCGGCGTAGCGGTCGTCAGTCGAGCAGATGGTGACGATGGCCTTCAAGGGCGCGGGCCGGCGCGCGGCCACCTGCAGGCCGTTGAAGCCGCCCCAGGAGATGCCGATCATGCCGAGCTTGCCCGTGCACCAGGGCTGGCCGGCGATCCAGTCGATCACCTCCAGGGCGTCGTCCTGCTCCTGCCGGGCGTACTCGTCGAGCATCAGGCCGTCGGACTCGCCGCAGCCGCGCATGTCGACCCGGACGCAGGCATAGCCGTGGCCGGCGAAGTAAGGGTGAGTCATCTGGTCGCGCTCGGCGGTGCCGTCGCGCTTGCGGTAGGGCAGGTACTCCAGGATCGCCGGGACGGGATCGGCCTCGGCGTCCTCCGGCAGCCAGATCCGCGCCGCCAGCCGACAGCCGTCGGCCAGCGTGATCCAGACGTTCTCGATCTCGCGGACCTGCCGCGGAAAGTCCTTGACGACCTGCATGGTTGTTCGCCCCTCCATCGCGCCCGGCCGGATCTAAGCGCAGCCGGCGGGCCGGGAAAAGGCTTGCGGTAGCCCGGGCGCTCCTGCAGGGACAGGGGGCTTTCAACCGCGAGGGACGGGGCGCCGATGGGCCAGGTCATTCTGCATCACTACCCGCAGTCGCCGGTGGCCGAGAAGGTCCGGGTGGCGCTCGGCATCAAGGGCCTGAGCTGGCGCTCGGTGACCATCCCGCGGATCCCGCCGAAGCCCGAGCTGATGCCGCTGACCGGCGGCTACCGGCGCACGCCGGTGATGCAGATCGGCGCCGACGTCTTCTGCGACAGCCAGTGCATCCTGCGGGCGCTGGACCGGCGCTTCCCCGAGCCGAGCCTGCTGCCGGGCGACGCCGCCGGCATGCCCTGGGGCGTCAGCCGCTGGACCGACGGGCCGCTGCTCGACCTCGCGGTGCGCATCGTGCTCGGCGCCCAGGCCGAGGCGCTGCCGCCCGACTTCGCCGCCGACCGCGGCCGGCTCTACTTCGGGCCCGACTACGACCTCGAGGCCGCCGGCGCCGACCTGCCGCACCTGACCGCCCAGCTCCGCGGCCAGCTCGGCTGGATCGAGCAGCGCCTGGCCGGCGGCCGTGCCTTCATCCTCGGCGCCCGGCCGACCCTGCCCGACGCCCTGGTCTACTACCTGGTCTGGTTCATCCGCGGCCGTTGGGCCGGCGGGCCGGCCCTGCTGTCCGAGTTCTCCGCCCTGGAGGCCTGGGAGGCCCGGGTCCGCGACATCGGCCACGGCACCTCGAAGGATCTGGACGCCGGCGAAGCCCTGGAGATCGCCCACGCGGCCGAGCCGCAGACGCCGGAGGCTGCCGACCCGGGCGACCCGCTGGGCCTGGCGCCGGGCATGGCGGTGATGGTGGTGCCGGAAGGCGACGGCGGCGACCCGGCGGTCGCCGGCACGGTCCGCTTCGTGGATCGCGAGACCATCGCCATCCTGCGCGAGGACACGCGGGTCGGCACGGTCTGCGTCCACTTCCCGCGGGTCGGCTATCGGGTGACGGTGGCGGCCTGACGGCCTTCTCCAGGCTTCCGGACGATCGCGGCGCCGGTCACTTGGGTCCCTGGTCGTCCTCCAGCCTCTCCCGCAGAGTCCCCATGACGCGGCGGACCGTTTCCAGGTCCTTGACCGAGAGCCCCTTCGAGAGGCCGTTCACCCAGGGGGCCTGCAGCCGCATGGCGGCGTCGAAGGCCCGCCGCCCCTTGTCGGTCAGCACGACGAGCTGCGCCCGCCGGTGATGCGGGTTGGGCTCGAAGGCGACGAGCCCTTCCGACTCCAGATCGTTGACGATGCGCTGCACGTTCTGGCGGTTGCCGCCCATGTCACGCGCCAGCCAGGCGACCGGCTGCGGCCGCGCCGCGGCGACGATGGTGCCGAGCACCTGCCAGCGGGCGCTCGTCAGGCCGAGGCCGGCGACCAGCCTGTCCCCCGCGACCAGCAGGCGGTTGTTGAGGCCGAACAGCTCGAGCATCAGGTCGGTCAGGGCGGCTCCGGCCTCGCTGCGCTTGACTCTTCTCATTCGTCCCCATGCAGATATATTGACATTATGATGTCAAATAACCATGTGTGCGCTATGCCAATTTGACATCATGTCACCATAAGCGCCGGACCCTGCCGTGTCACCTCTGCGACCCCCGCGGGTGAGCCGGAGGGTTGCGGCAACGGAGACGCGCGCCGCCGTGCCAAAGCGCGTTCGCGGGTGAAAGGGTAAAGCGATGACCAGACTCGTCCATCTCGTTGCCGGCACGCTCGCGATCCTGACGATCGCGACCTTCTGGCTCTCGACGGCGCTCAGCGAGCTGTTCGCCTCCCAGGCGACCGTCGTCGCGGTCAAGACGGCCATTCCCTGGGGCTTCCTCTTGCTGATCCCAGCCCTCGCGGCGGCGGGCGGCTCGGGCTTCGCCCTGGCGAAGGGGCGTCGGGGCGGGCCTATCGGCGCTAAGGTCAGGCGCATGCCCTACATCGCGGCCAACGGACTCCTGATTCTCATCCCGGCCGCGCTGTACCTCGCCGCCAAGGCGCGCGCCGCCGAGTTCGACAGCCTGTTCTATGCGGTGCAGGCGCTCGAGCTTTGCATGGGCGCCGTCAACATCGCGCTCCTGAGTCTCAACATGCGAGACGGCCTCAGGTTGAGCGGCCGCCGCCGGAGAGGATCGCGTCGGATTGCCGAGCCCGGCTCATCCTCGCTGGGGCCATAGTAGCCGAGCCCTCTCAGTCGACGAGGGAGAGAGAGGTCACTCAGGGACAGCCTCGAAAGGGCGCTACGTCAAAAGCCGGTACGGGTTGCCTATCGCGTTCCGTTCAGCAACCACCTAGTATACCTGCCATGAAAGCCACACGCAGGAAGTCCGGAGAGAAAGCCGACAGTCGCGATGCGCCCGCCTACACGGTCGCCGAGGCCGCTCGCTATCTGCGGCTACCGGCTGCGACACTGCGTTCCTGGGCGCTGGGGCGCCATTACCCAACCGCAGAAGGTGGCGCGCGCTTTCGTCCCTTGATCCGCCCCGCGTCACGAAAGCCACCTCTTCTGTCTTTCTGGAATCTGATCGAAGCCCATGTCCTGAGGTCGCTAAGGACCGAGCATGGCGTGTCAGTGCCGGCACTGCGAAGTGCCCTCGGTTACGCCGAAAGGGAGCTGGGCATAAAGCGGCTGCTGCTCCGGCCGGAATTGCGCACGAACGCCGGGAGCGTCTTTCTCGAAAGATACGGCGCGCTGATCGAGTTGTCCGCATCCGGCCAGCTAGCCATGCGGCGCGTGCTTCAGGAACACCTTAAGCGCATTGTTTGGGATCGCTCTGAGTTTCCTGTGCAGCTCTATCCGTTCTTGTCCACAGGGGAAGGACAATATGGGCGCCCAATAGTGATCGACGCTCGTCTCGCGTTTGGGCGTCCTGTTCTTGCCAGCAAGAGCGTATCCACCCGGGCGATCGCGGATCGGATCGACGCCGGAGAACCGGTGGCCGATGTCGCTGCGGACTACGGGCTCGATGCCGAAGAGATTGAACAAGCGGCCGTCTACGAGCGGGCAGCTTGAGCATTGTCTATTTCACGGATCGCGATCTTGGGAGCCGGTTCCCGGAAATCTTGCAAGACTCCGGGTTGACGGTCGAGAGACACGCCGACCATTTCGTCCACAATGCGCCCGACGAGGCGTGGTTAGCGGAAGTTGGCCGGCGTGGCTGGGTCGCGCTCACGCACAACAGCCGTATTCGCTATACGCCCAACGAGCTGCAGGCGGTGGTCGACCATCGCGCTTCCTTGCTGGTCATCGTGGGCCATGCGCCGTTTCCGGCTCTCGCCGACAACTTCGTTGCGACATTGCCCAGGATCGAGCGTTTTCTCGAACGGCACAGTCGGCCGTTCATCGCCAAAGTCTATCGTCCGTCTCCTGCGGAAACCGCTCGCCGCGCGACGGCAAGTGGACGGATCGAACTGTGGTATCCGAAGAAACGCTAGGTGGCGGCCAACCTGCAGTCTTGGGGGTCCTGTCTTCGCGGGTCCGCCTTATCGGCATCTGCCATTGCGTTGTCTGCCTAGAGCTCAAGCGCCCCGCTTCTTCTTCGTCCCGACATCCTTCAGGATCTCCCGCGCCGCATTGTGGCCCGGCAGGCCGGAGACGCCGCCGCCGGGGTGGCAGGAAGCGCCGCACTGGTAGAGGCCCTTGATCGGCGTGCGGTAGTCGGCGAAACGCGGGACGGGGCGCATGAAGAAGAGCTGATCGGGCGAGAGCTCGCCGTGGAAGATGTGCCCGTGGGGGATGTTGAGGATCTCCTCGATGTCGGGCGGCAGCAGCACCTGCATGTCTATGACGTCGTCGGCGAAGCCGGGCGCGAACTCGTGGATCGTGTTCATGACGTTGCGCACGAAGTCGCCGCGCTGCTGCTGCCAGGAGCCGTTGCGCAGGTTGTAGGGCGCGTGGCCGCCGAAGAGGTTCACCACGTGCTTGCCCTCCGGCGCGATGCTGTTGTCGACGGTGGTCGGCACCACGGCGGTGATGAAGGGGCGGTAGGAATACCAGCCGTGCTTGGCGTCGTCGTAGGCGCGCTCCAGATAGTCGATGTCCGGCGCCATGTGGACGTAGGACGGCACCTCGAAGCCGCACTTCTCGGCATCGAAGCCCTTGTACTGCGGCGGCCGCTTGGCGGCGACGTTGATCTTGAAGGCCGTCGAGTAGGTGCGGAACTGCTTGATCTCGTCGAGGAAGACCGCCGGCAGATCGCTCGGGTCGATCAGGTCGAGGAACAGCACCTTGGCGCTGGCGTTGCTGGCCACGACCTTGGCGCGGTACTCGTCGCCCGACTTGGTCACGACGCCCAGGACGCGGTCGTCGTCGACCAGGACCTTGTCGATCTCGGCGTTGGTCTTGATCTTGAGGCCGTGGCTCTGGCCCGAGGTGGCGAGGGCGTCGCTGATCGCGCCCATGCCGCCGCGCACGAAGCCCCAGCCGCCCGCGCCTTCGTGCTCGCCGATCAGGTGGTGCAGGATGACGTAGGCCGAGCCCGGCGACTTCGGCCCCGTGAAGCTGCCGATCGAGGCGTAGTAGGCGAGCACCGCCTTGATGGTGTCGTTGCGGAACCAGCGCGACAGGAAGACGTCGGCGCTCTGGGTGAAGAGGTCGATCACCCGGTAGAGCTCGCCGGCGTGCTCGCGGTAGCGCCAGAGCAGCAGGGCCAGGTCCTTGAAGGACTTCCAGTCGCGCCGGCTCGGATCGGGCGGCGTCTCGAGCTGCAGCTTGCGCAGGATCGCCGCCGACTCCTGGAGATAGGCGAGGAAGGCCGGATAGGCCTCGGCGTCCTGCCGCGAGAAGCGGGCGAACTGCGCCTGGGTCCGGGCGACGTCGTCGCTGTAGAGGATGTAGTCGTCGTCGCGCAGCGGGCAGTAGAGATCGGTCGCCGGCAGCACCTTGAGGCCGTAACGGGCCAGCTCCAGCTCCTCGATCACCTTGGGGTGCAGCAGGCTCATGACGTAGGAGAAGACCGAGAAGGTGAAGCCCTTGAAGACCTCCTCGGAGACCGCGGCGCCGCCGACCATCGGCCGGCGCTCGAGCACCAGGGTCGAGAGCCCGGCCTTGGCCAGGTAGGCGCCGCAGGTCAGGCCGTTGTGGCCACCGCCGATGATGATCGCGTCGTAGTCCTGCGCCATGACCAGGTTTCGACCGCCCTGTGAGGTCCGCAAGGATCGCTGTCCGGGCCGGCTTGCCCCGCCGCTGCCACTGCTACCGTGTGCCCGGAAAGCCGGTTTTGCCTGGCAAATGGCCATTTCTCAAGGGCACATTCAGGGCCGAAACAACCGGAGCGTGCCGACAATGGCTTGCGGCGCGGCGATGACGGGCCTAGAAGGCCAAGGAGCGGCCGGCGGCGCCGCGCGCCGCGTCCGCCCGGAACCGAGAATTTCTTAAGGTCTTTGGGCGAGATTGGCCGGTCCGACGATGCCCTCGCGGGGGCACGGCAGCGAATTGCGGCTATGAGCGCTCAGGCCAGCAAGACGACAGAGAAAGACCCGGCAGACGACCTCCTCGGCCCCGAGCCCCAAGCCCGGGCCGGCGGCGGCGGGCGCTCGCGCGCGCTGCTCTGGGCGGGCCTGGTGGTGCTGACCGTGGCCGGCCTGGCGCTGGTCCTCGGCATGCTGGCCATCAACAAGGAGCGCGCCAGCCTGGCCGCCAAGGTCGAGCAGCGCCTGACCATCCAGAGCCAGCGCAAGGTCGAGGCCATGGAGGCCTGGCTGGACGGCCGCATCGCCGAGACCCGGCGCCTGGTCGACAGCGAGCTGTTCCGGCTCTTCGCCTTCGATGTCGAGATGGCCGGTGGTGCCGTCGCGCCGGGTGGCGGCGCTGTTGCGCCGGGCGGCGACCAGGACCCCTTCTCAAGCGGCGAGGCCGAGTCCGGCAGCTTCGGCGTGCCCCTGGCCGACCAGGGCCCCTACATGCAGCGGCTGCTGACCGACTTCGTCCAGGGCGCCGCCTTCCGCCACGGCTACCTGGTCAGCCGGCGCAACGCCCAGGCCTACCTGAAGAGCGATTCGGCGCCCGGGCTGGTCCCGGGCCAGGTCGACCTGCTGCGCGCCGCCCTGTCCGCCGGCGAGCCGCGCTTCGGGCCGCTGCGCGCCGCGGGCGCGCCGGGCGAGCTGATGTTCGACTTCGTCGTCCCCGTGCTGCCGCCGCAGGCACCGGTCGCCGGCGGCGACCCGATCGCCGCCTTCCTCTTCTCGCTGGTCGCCGGTGCCGAGCTGATCGAGATCCTCTCCGAGGACCCCTTGGCGGCGCCGGGCGAGCGGACCCGCCTGGTGCAAAGCGATGTCTCCCGCATGGTCGAGGTGGCGCCCAATGCGGCCGACGCCCTGCGCCCCCTGTCGGTCGAGCTCGTGAGCGGCATGGACTCGCTGCTCGGCTTCGGCGCGCGCGCGTCGATCGACGGTGCCGCGCGGGTCTACGCCGCCGGCCTGGCGGTGCCGCGCTCGCCCTGGCTGATCGTGCAGGAGCAGAACGCCGCGGCGGCCGAAGCGAGCCTGGCGACCTACCGCACCGGCATCTGGATCATCGCCGCGCTCTTCGCCGGCGTGCTGCTCGCCGTCTTCGCCGCCTTCTGGTGGCGCCTGGCCGGCTTGCACAGCCGCCAGCTCGCCGACCAGTACCGCGACTTCGCCGCGCGCATCGCCGCCCAGAAGCGGCTGCTCGACGGCATCAACGACTCCATCGTCGAGCACATCGGCCTGAAGGGCCGGGACGGCGCCTACCGCCTGGTCAACCGGGCCCTCGCCGAGGGTCTCGGCCGGCGCCGCGACGAGATCCTCGGCCAGGGCGACGAGGCGGTCTACGGCGAGGCCGCCGCCGCGCGGCTCAAGGCCGCCGACAAGAAGGCGCTGGAGACCGGCCGGCCGGTCTCGCTGTCCGAGACCTTCGAGCTGCACGGCAAGGACCTGTTCTTCGAGATCTCCAAGGTGCCGCTGCAGGGCGAGGGCGGGCAGAGCGAGGGCATCGTCACGGTGTCGCGCGACGTCACCCGCGAGGTCGAGGAGCGCGCGCGCCGTCAGCGCATGATCGAGCAGATGGTGGCGACCCTGGTGCGCGCCATCGAGCTGCGCGACCCCTATCTGGCCGGCCACACCCGGCGGGTCGCCGGCTTCTCGGTCGCCGTCGCCGAGGCCTTGGGCGCCGGCGCCGACGAGATCGACAGCCTGCGCATCGCCGCCAACCTGTCGCAGGTCGGCAAGCTCGCGGTGCCCAAGGAGGTGCTGGCCAAGCCGGCCAAGCTCAGCGCCGAGGAGGTCGGCTTGCTGCGCCGGCACGTCGACCACGCGGCCATGATCCTCGAGGGCGTCGAGTTCGAGCTGCCGGTGGTCGAGACCATCTTGCAGATGAACGAGCGGATCGACGGCCAGGGCTATCCCAAGGGCCTGGCCGGCGACGAGATCCTGCGCAGCGCCCAGATCCTCGGCCTCTGCGACTGGTTCTGCGCCCGCGTCGAGCCGCGCGCCCACCGCCCGGAGATCGGCCCGGAGGAGGCGCTGGAGATCCTCCGCGGCAACCCCGAGCGCTACGCCCAGGCCCAGGTCGAGGCCCTGGCCGAGGCCGTGCACAGCGCGGCCGGCGAGACCCTGCTGGCCAGCGTCAAGAGCGCCAAGCCGGAGGCGGCGTCGTCGGATCGGTGAGGGGCGGCCCCCTGGGGGCTGCAAGCTCGGGAGCGGCGTTTCCGGAACGGCTACGAGCCCATCCGCCGGTCGGGAGCCGTATCGGACAAGACATTCCAGTCGGTCGTCGCAAATTCGAGGGGTCGATGTCTCCGGCTCAGCATGGCAACCCGCCATAGACTATCGACGGTTCGTCAACCACTAGCGTTGAGGTATTCTCTCTCCATTGGGCATCGCTGTAGCAGGCTGGGTGGAAGCATGACAGCTCTTCGGCTAGTGACAGTAGCTTTTCTCACGGCCAGCTTGCTCGTGGCTGCGCCGCCGCGCGCTGGCGCAATCGACGTTGCGGAACTTCCCGCCTACGAGACGCCTGAAGTGGCTGCCGAGGCGTTCATGGCCGTCCTGATGGAGTCGAACCAGGAATTCCTCGCGGCGTTTCTGTCGAAGTCGGGCCTCGACGAAGAAACGTCACAGATCCACGCTCAGACCTTCTTCGCGGGGCTCAAGGGGGCGACGATCAGCGAGGTTGAGATTGTCGAGGAGAAGAAGCTGGGGTCATTCCTGGCGCAGTTCACCATCGCCCTTAGGTCTTCGAGCAATGCCTACCTATTCTGGAGGCTTCATGTCCTCAGGTCCTCGCTCGGCCACCACATCTATAACATGAGCATGGAGGACGACCTTACAGAGTACTTTCCTGACTGGATGGATCCTTGAGGACGCGAGGCCGTTCACAGCGCGGCCGACGAGACCCTTTTGGCCAGCGTCAAGAGCGCCAAGCCGGAGGCGGCCTCCTCGGATCGCTGAACGGTGACCTTGCTTTGTCGTGGCCCTAAGACGACCAGGATAAGGCCCGGTTCTCGCGAGTGCCTTCTCGGCCGGCGGGTCTTTCTCCATCAAGTTCCTCTGACAGCGCGGCTATCGCGCCGGCATTCCCGCCTTGGGATGCAAGCCGGCTTTCACAGAGCGCATACCCACGAACGAACAGCGTCACTGTCGTCCGCGTAGCTGTCCGCTTGGCTTCGCTTGGGCCGGGGGGCATGCGGCAAGAGCTGGCCTTGGATTTTCGCCCCTGACAACGCGGCCTCCCGGTTTAGCGGCTTGCGGAGGATTCTCAGTATTGGCACAACAGCCGCGCTGTTTCTGACGCTTGCACTCGGCCGCCAAACCTAGCTTTGGAGTGACATGGACCCCCTAACGCAAGGCGCCTTGGGCGCCGCATTGCCGCAATCGACCTGGGCGAAAGGGTCCAGCCGTCGCAAGTACCAGGTCGCCCTCGCCGGTTTCTTGGGAATGGTCGGCGGCATGGCTGCGGATCTGGACATTCTGATCCGCTCGAGCACCGACCCGCTGCTGTTTCTTACCTTTCATCGGCAGTTCACGCATTCTCTCATCTTCATACCGCTTGGCGGCTTGACGGTCGCGTTGTTGCTGCACTGGGTCCTGGGGCGCCGCTGGCAACTGCGGTTTTGGCAGACAGCGCTGTTGTGTTCGCTGGGCTACGCCACTCACGGGCTTTTGGACACGGCGACGTCCTACGGCACGATGCTGTTCTGGCCATTCGCCGAGACGCGCTATTCCTGGAGCGTCGTCTCCATCGTCGACCCGCTTTTCTCGCTGCCGCTGGCGCTGTCCGTCGTCATGGCCGCGGTACGCAACGATCCGCGCTTGGCCCGCGTCGGTCTGGCTTGGGCGCTCGTCTATTTGGCGGCAGGCTGGTGGCAGCATCAGGCTGCGCGTGGCATCGCAGAAGATCTGGCTGCCTCGCGCGGACACGCACCGCTTCGTTTCGAGATAAAGCCCAGCTTTGGCAACATCCTTGTTTGGAAGAGCGTCTATGAAACCGAAGGCGCGTTCTTTGTCGATGCCATGCGAGTCGGCATCTCTCCCAAAGTGTACGAAGGCACATCCCTAGCCAAACTAGACGTCGGACAGGATTTCCCCTGGCTTGAGCGGGACTCGCAGCAGGCAAGGGACGTGACCCGGTTCATTCACTTCAGCGATGGCTTCACCGCACTCGATCCCGCCAACCCCAACCGCATCGTCGATGTGCGCTATTCCTTTGTCCCGAACGAAGTCAGCGCCCTGTTCTCAGTCGAGCTCGCGCCGGATGCAGGGCCGACGGAGCATGTTCGCTATCAGACTCACCGGGAGCAGGCGCGCGAGCATTTCCGCCGGCTTTGGCGTTTGATGACCGAGTAGCCGCCCCGACACTGTCCGGGGCCGTGCCCAGGCGGGACGTGGCTGTCGAGTTAGGCGGGCGGCGCCGAGAAGCAGGGGTGAGGGGCCCGGTCAGGCGGGCTTCTCGCAGGCCCGTCGGCAGAATCTACATCTTTTCTGTGTCGATCCGTCACAGTACTCTTGCGGGTAGTCAACCGGAGGGGAGTCCGAGAGATCGACGAGCGCAACTTTGAGCCCATGAGCAAGGCTGAAGTCATCGCCGCGCAGCGTGCTTGGGCAAAGTACGTCATCGAGCGCGACGTGGACCAGCTCTTGGACCTCTACGATTTCGGCGCACCGGACGAACCGCTTCTTTTCAAGCCGACTTTGGCGGACGTCATTCGGCTCGATCGCGCCGGAACGCGATCGTACTTCGTGGGCGGTGATCCGAACTATCCCAACGACGATGGCTTTCTCAATCGAGGCTGGAAGCGAGTGGAGTTCCAGAGTGCCGCCGGTCCGATCCTAAAGGCTGGAGGACTCGGCTATAAGGACATGGGGCATTACACCTTCATCGACGGGGACGGCAACGCGACCCGCGCCGACTACACCTTCGCCTATCACAAGCTGAACGGACGCATTCTCATCTCCTTGCATCATTCCTCGCTCACCTGGCTTCCGCCTCTAGAGGACTGAGTGGCGCGAGACCGCGCCCTATGCGAGAGCGGCTTGGGCCTCTGGCGTTTCGCGCTTCGACGCGAGGAAATCGATGAAGATCCGCAGCAGCTCCAGCCGTCGGTTCTGTTCCGGAAAGTAGAGGTAGTAGGGCGGTAGCGGCGCCACATAGGAGTCGAGGACCGACTCCAGCGCGCCGGACTCCAGGTGGTCGTCGACAACCGCGCGCAGCGACCAGCCGATGCCGTGGCCGTCGCGCACCGCCTGCATGACCGATTGCATGCTGTCGAAGATCAGCCGGGTCGGCGGGTCGACCGTCTTGAGCTGGCCGTCCTCGACGACCTGCCAGTCCCAGATGCGGTTGGCCGTGACGAAGCGGTAGCGGACGCACTTGTGGCTCAGCAGGTCGCGCGGGCGCTGGGGGCGGCCGTGGGCGTCGAGGTAGGCGGGCGCGGCCGAGAAACAGGGCGAGAGCGGGCCGGTCAGGCGCACCGCGACCATGCCGGGGGTCAGCCGGTCGCCCAGGCGGAAGCCGGCGTGGAAGCCCTCCTTGACGATGTCGACCAGCCCTTCGTTGATCGAAAGCTCGAGGCTGACCTCCGGGTAGCGCGCCTGGAAGTCGTGCAGGATCGGCGCGATCAGCATCTTGTAGGCGCTGCGCGGCAGGGTCAGGCGCAGGGTGCCGCTGGCCGACCTGCCGACGGCGCGGGTGCCCTCGATCGCCTCCTGGATCGCCGCGAAGGCGGGCCCGGCGCCGTCGAGCAGGGTGCGCCCGGCCTCGGTCAGCTCGATCGAGCGGGTCGTGCGGACCAGCAGGTCGACGCCGATACGGCGCTCCAGCGCCTTCAGTTGGTGACTGACCGCCGGCGCGCCGAGGCCGAGCGCCCGGGCCGCCGCGCGCAGCGATCCCTCGCGCACGATGGCCAGGAAGACCTCGAATCCGTTGATCGGGGCCAGGGACATTATTCGAATTATCTCAACTATTCGATCATTAGACAACGCCTAGTCGAACAATAGGCGCGCCGCTAGTGTGCCCGACCGTGCCGGCGATCCGGCGAGTCTGGCGGCGAGCGGGTTTTCGACGATGGCCGAGTCCCCGGATGCGCGACCGAACAAGGTGGCCCTCGGCGTCACGCTGGTCGTCGGCGCCGTGTTCCTGATGTCGATCCAGGATTCCCTGTTCAAGGTCTACAGCGACCGGCTGTCGCTCTGGCAGATCTTCGCCCTGCGCGGCCTGCTGACCCTGCCCCTGTTCTTCCTGATCGCGCTGGGGCAGGGCGGGCAGCGGGCGATCTGGTCGGCGGCGCTCGGTCCCTGGCCGCTGCTGCGCGCGCTCTTCATGACGACGCAGCTCATCGTCTTCTACGCGACGATCCCGCACCTGAGCCTCTCGACCGTCGCCGCCGGCATCTACAGCGGGCCGATCTTCGTCACCCTGCTCTCGGCCGTGGCCATCGGTGAGCCCGTGGGTATCAGGCGCTGGATCGCCGTGGCCCTCGGCTTCGCCGGCGTGCTGCTGATCCTGCAGCCGGGCGGCGAGGCCTTCACGCCCCTGGCGCTGCTCCCGGTGCTCGGCGGCCTGCTCTACGCGCTGACCCACATCACGGCACGCGGCAAGTGCCAGGGCCTGCCGGCCGCGGCCCTGTCGCTATCGCTGAACCTGACGATGCTGCTGGCCGGCGTCGTCTTCAGCGCCGTCGTCGCCCTCTGGAAGCCGTCCGCCGCGCTGGCCGAGACCTACGCCTACCTGCTGCTCGGCTGGTCGGCCATCGGCCCGGCCGAGTGGGGCCTCCTGGCCTTGCTGGCCCTCCTTGTAGTGGCGATCCAGATGAGCCTGGCCGGCGCCTACCAGGTGGCCCCGCCCGCCAGCGTCGCGCCCTTCGACTACAGCTATCTGATCTTCGTCGCGGTCATGGACTACCTGGTCTTCGCGACCCCGCCGAGCGCCGCGACCGTCCTGGGCATGCTGCTGATCGTCGGCGCCGGCCTGCTCGCCGTCCGCCGCCGCTGATCACCGACTGACTGTCTTCGCGCCGGCTGCTCGCGACGTGGCCTCGTCGTCTGCGAGCGCGACCATGACGGCTTCCGGGTTCCTGTCGATGACCTTGAGATAGGCGCGAGACGGGCCCTCGGGTGTGCGGCCTTCCTGTTCCCATTTTCGCAAGGTGCTGAGACTAATGCCGAAGGCCGCCGAGAAGGCCGACTGCGTCATGTTCAAGCGCTTGCGGATCGCCTTGACGTCGACCTGGGCCGGGACATGAACCCGATAGCCCCGCGGATCCGCTTCACCCCGGGCGAAGGCTTGCGCTTGCTTGGCGGCGCGAATGAGCTTTTCACCGGCCTTTGACATGCCGTCTCACTCCTTCTTTGTAGTCCTCGGCCAGGCCAGAGAGGATCTTCGACAAGGCGTTCAGCTCCGCTTTCGTCAGGTTTATCTTCTCGCCTTTGGCAAAGATGCCGAGCAAGAACACCGGTGTGTCGTAACCGTGAAAGTGATAGATCACGCGACTGCCGCCACTCTTGCCCTTTCCTTTGGTTGCCCAGCGGAGCTTTCGTGCGCCGCCCGAGCCTGGCATCACATCGCCGCGCTCGGGGTGGTGAGCGATCGCGTTGACGAGCGCCCAGCGATCCGACTCACCGAACAGCCGTTTGGCATCGGAGATGAACTCCGGCGTCTCGATGACCGTGATCGGCGGTCGCTCGTTCATTGTCATATGTAACCCATTGGGGCACTAATCACAAGTGAATTTGTATCCCATTGGGTTACAAGCCCGCGGGCTGATATCGCCACTATCGTCCGGCCGATCACGTCCCCATGAGGTCCCGGGCCCGCCGGCGCGGGTCCCTTGACGGCTGCGGGCGGGGCCTGTCGGATGAGGGCATGGCGCAGAAGATCCTGCTGATCGAGGACAACCGGGACTATGCCGAGATCCTGGCGCTCAACCTGCGCGACGAGGGCTGGGCGGTCGAGGTGGCGCACGACGGCGCGGCCGGGCTCGCGGCGGCCGAGGCGGTCGGGCCCGACCTGATCATCCTCGATCTCATGCTGCCGGAGGTCGAGGGCCTGGAGGTCTGCCGCCGGCTGCGGGCCCAGCCGCCCTACACGCCGATCATCATGCTGACCGCCAAGTCGACCGAGCTCGACCGGGTGCTCGGCCTGGAGATGGGCGCCGACGACTACATCGTGAAGCCCTGCAGCCTGCACGAGCTGCTGGCGCGCATCCGGGCGATCTTCCGGCGCGTCGAGATGATGGCCCGGCCCAAGGCGCAGGCGCCGCCGCGGCTCTCCGCCGGCGCGCTGACCATCGACGTCGAGAAGCGCAGCGTCGCAATCGCCGGCAAGCCGGTCGAGCTGACGGCGCGGGAGTTCGACCTGCTGGCCCACTTCGCCGGGCATCCCGGCCGGGTCTTCACCCGGGCCGACTTGCTGCATCAGGTCTGGGGCTACGGCCACCAGGGCTACGAGCACACGGTCAACACCCACATCAACCGGCTGCGCGCCAAGGTCGAGCAGGATCCCTCGGAGCCGCGCTACATCCTCACCGTGTGGGGCGTCGGCTACAAGTTCGCCGAGGCGCCATGAAGCTGCTCGGCACCCTCTACGGCAAGCTGATCGCCATCCTGCTCGGGCTGATCCTGCTGATCAGCCTGGCCTACCTGATCATGACCCTGATGATGAACCGCCTGCAGCTCGAGGCGGTCGACCAGAGCCTGAACCAGGCGCTGGCCGGCAACATCATGGACTACATCGGCTCCGACATCGGCGGCGACTTCGAGCAGGCGGCCGATTTCAAGCGCGCCGTGAAAAGCCTGATGCTGGTCAACCCGCGCATCGAGGTCTACCTGCTCGATATCGACGGCCGCATCCTCAGCTACTCGGCGCCCGAGGGGAAGGTGGTGCGCGAGCGCGTCGAGCTGGCGCCGATCAAGGCCTTCCTGGCCGGCAGTCGCGACTATCCGCTGCGCGGCGACGACCCGCGCAGCCGCACCGACCGCAAGATCTTCTCGGCCGCGGCGATCCAGAAGGGCCCGGTTATCGCCGGCTACATCTACGCGGTGCTCGAAAGCGAGGCCTACGCCTCGACCCTGGAGATCTTCGAGCGCGACTACGTGCTGCGCCTGGCGGTCTGGCTGGCCATCGGTGCGGGCATCGTCACCCTGGCGGTGGGGCTGGTCGCCTTCAACCTGGTGACGCGGCGGCTGCGGCGCCTGAACGACGCGATCCTCGCCTTCGAGGCGAGCGACCTGAGCGCGCCGGCCGAGCCGCTCGACTGGGCCAAGGACAGGGGCGGCGACGAGATCGACCAGGCCGGGCGCACCTTCCAGGCCATGTCGCAAAGGCTGATCGCCCAGCTCGACATGCTCAAGGAGGAGGAGGGGCTGCGCCGGGAGCTGGTCGCCAACATCTCCCACGACCTGCGCACGCCCCTGGCGACCCTGCAGGGCACCATCGAGACCGTGGCGCTGCGCCACGACAAGATGAGCGCCGAGGAGCAGAAGGACTACCTCGAGCGCGCCCTGCGCTACTCCGAGCGCCTACGCCGCCTGGTCGGCGAGCTCTTCGAGCTGGCCATCCTCGACACCCGGGACACGGTGATCGAGATCGAGCCCTTCTCGATCAAGGAGCTGATCCAGGACGTCGCCCAGAAGTTCCACCTGGCGGCGGAGAAGAAGGACATCGCACTGCACGTGATCTCGCCGGAGCGCACGCCGCCGGTCCTCGGCGACCTCGGCCTGATCGAGCGGGTGCTCGACAACCTGATCGACAACGCCATCAAGTACAGCGAGGCGGGGGGCAGCGTGAAGCTGGCCTTCGAGAACGGCAACTGGATGACCCGGGTCGAGGTCGCCGACAGCGGCCCCGGCATCGCCGAGGTCGACCTGCCGCACATCACCGAGCGCTTCTACCGGGCCGACCGCACCCGCTCCGAGCAGCCCAGCGGCACCGGCCTGGGCCTGGCGATCAGCCAGAAGATCCTGCAGCTCCACGGCAGCGCGCTTCAGGTCGAGAGCCGCCTCGGCGAAGGCACCCGCTTCTGGTTCGAGCTGCCCGCGGACCGCGGCTGATCCGTCTATAACCCCAGCGTGTCTGCGGATATCCGATATAGAAATGTTATAAATTCAAAACCTGCGCGGGAGGACTTCCCTGGGGCCGCGGCCAATATTGCGTTCTCTAAGGACGAACACTCGGGGATAATCCGCCATGACGAGAGTCGATTCGCGCCGGACCGCCAGCCTCGCCGCCGCTCTGGCCGGCGCCGCCATGCTCGGGCTCGCCAGCCACGGCGCGGCCGCCGCCGAAGCCACCGTGATCGAGCTGACCCAGACCGCCTGCCAGTTCGTCGAGCCCGAGGGCATGGACCATGCCTACAGCTCCAGCAAGAAGGCCGACTGCGCGGCGATCAACGGCGAGACCGGCGACAAGCGCCTGGCCGCCGTCGAGCCCCTGGTGCTCAAGCCCGGCAAGTACATCTTCCGGGTCACCAACAAGAACGTGCCCTATTCGCTGGGCTACTATCTCAGGGCGGCCAGTGCCGTCCAGATCCCCTTCAAGCCCAAGGTCTCGGGTGGCGGTCTCGCACAGGGCGTGACCAAGGACTACGAGATCGAGCTGACCGAGGGCGAGTACGTCTATTCCTGCCCGCTCAATCCGACGCCGGACTATCCGATCATCGTGCGGAACTGAGCGGGGCCATCCCCGAACCGGGCTTGCATGATCGAGAGGGCGCCATGAGCGACATCCTGAAGGCTGACATCTGCGTCATCGGCGGCGGCTCCGGCGGCCTGTCGGTCGCGGCCGGGGCGAGCCAGATGGGTGCCAAGACCGTCCTGGTCGAGAAGGGCGCGATGGGCGGCGACTGCCTCAACGTCGGCTGCGTGCCCTCCAAGTCGATCCTCGCCGCCGCGCACCACGCCCAGAGCGCCCGGGTCAGCGCGGCCTTCGGCGTCAACGGCCACGAGCCGGCGATCGACTTTCCGGCCGTGCACAAGCACGTCAAGGGCGTCATCGCCAACATCGCGCCGCACGACTCCGTGGAGCGCTTCGAAGGCCTCGGCGTCGAGGTGATCAAGGCCGAGGCCGCTTTCACCGGGCCGCAGGAGATCCTGGCCGGCAACAGGACCGTCCGCGCCCGGCGCTTCGTGGTCGCCACCGGCTCCTCGCCGACGGTGCCGCCGATCCCCGGCATCGAGGAGGTGCCGCACCTCACCAACGAGACCATCTTCGACCTGGAGGAGCGGCCGGAGCACCTGGTGATCGTCGGCGGCGGGCCGATCGGCCTGGAGATGGCCCAGGCCTTCCGCCGGCTCGGCGCCAAGGTGACGGTGCTGGCCCGCAGCCGGGCGCTCGGCAAGGACGACCCCGAGGCCGCCGAGGTGGTCGTCACCCGGCTGCGCCGCGAGGGCATCGAGATCCTCGAAGGCACCAAGGTGCAGTCGGTGGCCAACCTGGTCCGCAACGGCAACGGCAGCCCCAAGGGCGTGGCCGTGACCGTCGAGGGCCCGGGCGAAGAGGGCGCGGGGGAGGAAGGTGCGGCGCGCCGGGTCATCCAGGGCAGCCACCTGCTGGTCGCGGTCGGCCGGACCCCCTCGGTCTCGTCGCTGAACCTCGATGCCGCCGGCGTCCACTACGACGGCAAGGGCATCGCGGTCGACCAGCGCCTGCGGACCTCGAACAAGCGCATCTTCGCCGTCGGCGATGTCACCGGCGGCTACCAGTTCACCCATGTCGCCGGCTACCACGCCGGCATCGTCATCCGCAACGCGCTGTTCCGTCTGCCGTCCAAGGTCGACTACCGGGCGGTGCCCTGGGTCACCTACACGGAGCCCGAGCTGGCACACGTCGGCCTTCTGGAAGCGGCGGCCAAGGAGAAGGACGGCAAGGCAACCGCCACCACCTTCCCCTTCGCCGAGAACGACCGTGCCCAGGCCGAGCGCGCAACAGAAGGTTTCGCCAAGGCCGTGATCGACGGTCGCGGCCGCATCGTCGGCGCCACCATCGTCGGAAAGCACGCCGGCGAGCTCATCCTGCCCTGGGTCCTGGCGGTCC